>DATEHZ010000055.1:0-8645 GCA_035279385.1 Vulcanimicrobiaceae bacterium
TGGGCGGCGATGAATTCGTCGTCGTCCTGGACGACCTCACCGTGACGGAAGACGCGATGCTCGCGGCGCGCAAGATCCTGCGCAGTTTCGAGACGCCGTTCCATTTGGACGGCCAGACGGATTGCCGCGTCGGCGTGAGCATCGGCGTCGCGGTCCATCCTCCGTGCGAGCCGTCGCCGAAGGGCTTGATAGATCTCGCGGATCGTGAAATGTATGTTGTCAAACGCAACGGCGGCCGTGGTATAAAGATGGCATGTCCCAGCTCTTCCGCGGACCGCTCAGCCTTACGTACCGCGGCGAACGCGTAGCATTCTTTCTCACGCTGCTTTTCGCGCTGCCGGCGGCCGGTGCCATCGGCTTCTTCATTCATGAAGAAGTCGGCATGTCGCAGGTGGCGCTGTTTCTGGTCGTCGCGATGGTCTACGTCACGCTCGGCCGCGGGCGGCTGGTCGGCACCAGCGTACGCGTGCACGAAACGCAGTATCCGCAACTCTTCGCGATCGTCAAACGCTGCGCGGCCGCGCTCGATCTGCCGATGCCGCTCGTCTTCGTGCGCGAAGATTACAACGTCCCCGTGCTCGCCGTCGGCCTGGGCGACCCGTACTCGCTCGTCATCTCGAGCAATTGGATCGAACATTTCAAGGAAGACGAACTCACGTTCATGATCGGCCGGGAGCTGGGACACATCGCCTCGGGTCACACGCGGTTTACTTCGCTGCTCAGCGTGAACGGTAACGAAAACCCGATCGTCTCGCTCGTCTTCGGCGCGTGGCTGCGCAAGGCGGAACTCACCTGCGATCGCGTCGGACTGCTCTGCTGCGGGTCGCTGGACGCGGCAACGCGAGCGATTGCGGTTGCGTCGTTCCACCACTTCGCGCGCAAGATCGACCACGAAGCCTTTGCGCGCCAGCACGAAGAGATGGGCACCGACAGCGTTTTCCGGCTGGGCGAATGGCTGGGAGCCATGCCGTACGCAACCACGCGCGTCGATCGCATGCGCGAGTTCATCGGCTCGAATCTGTATCGCATTCATGAAGAGCATTTCATCGCAGAGAGCGCGGCCGAGCCCGTGCATCTGGTGGCGCGCGGCGAGTCGAGCGTCGAGCCGAAAGACTGCGCGGGGTGGTGGCGCCGCGCGTGGGCGTTTTTTCTCGACGGCGTCGTCGTGTTCGCGATCACGAGCATCCTCTCGCACGCGAGCCAAAGCGGCGGCGCAAAGGGCGAGGCCTTTTCGCTCAACATGATTCCGTTCAGCCCGATTGCCGTCAGTTCGATTTCATCCGCCGGCGTCTTCGCGTTTCTGGTGTATTGCGCGCTGCTCGTGACGCTCGTCGGACAGACGCCGGGTATGCTCATCGCCGGGTTGCGCGTGGTGCGCAGCGATTTCGGCCGCGTGGGATTCGGACAGGCGATCTGGCGCTACGTGCTGCTCTTGGTGCTCTTCTGGTATATCGCTCCGCTCAGTCCGTTCTCACGCGTCTACGCAAACGACAAGTGGTCGGGAACGCGGCTGATCAAGACGGAGCGCGTGCTCGCGCGAACCGCTACCGCGTAACCGGCGTCTGCAGCGCGTTGCTCACGCGGTTGAGCGCGTTTACGATCCCGATGACGCAAAGAATCTCGACGATTTCACCGTCGCCGTATTCGGCACGCAGCTGGTTCCACACCGTATCGGGAAGCGCGCGTGCCTCGCGCGTGAGTGAAACGGCCGCGGAAAGCGCGGCCTTCTGCGCGTTCGTGAAGTGATCGCTGCGCGCGAAGTCCCAAAGCGCGTTGAGCGCGTCGATGCTCACGCCCGCGGCGCGCGCCTCCCGGCGGTACGCGACAAGCGCCGGTTCGCAGAAATTTATCGCCGACACCATCGCGGCGCAAAGCGCCTTCGTTGCAGCCGGCACGGTTCCGCACTGCATGACGGCGCGAAGATGCTCCCCGGCGGCGCCGGCAATTTCCGGACGCACGGCGATGGTGGCGAACAGGTTCGCGTCGGGCACCTCGCCGGCGAACTGCCCATGGAGCACGGGCAGTCGCGGCATTACGCCGGGCCTTGCGTGAACGGCCGGAAACGCGCGTCGTCGCGCACGGGATCCATGCGCGGATCGATCGCGAGCATACCGCTGAACGTCGACCGGTGCGCGCGGCGCAGCATCTCGAGCGCTTCCGTCCGCCGGCCCATCGCGACCAGCGCCGTGATGACGTCTTCGGGATCGACGCTGTCGGAAGCCATGCCCGCTCGGGCGATGCGCAGCTGCGCTGCCGCACTGACGTAGTCGTGCGAGGCCGCATACACGTGCGCGAGCAGCGCCGCCACTTCCGGGCGGCATGCCGCACAGCTGTTTGCGTATCGCTCGTAAGCCGCAATCGCCGCGCGGTAATCACCGAGCGCTTCGTACGCAAGACCCATTGCCTGATACGCGTCGGTGCGCTGCGGCGAAAGATCCAGCGCCTGCTGCGCGTAGCGGATCGCCTGCGTATAGTGGCGCGACAAGTACGCGGCCTCCGAGAGCCAATCCGTAGCGGCGACCGATTCCGGATCGAGTACGGCCGCTTCGTGCAGTTCGTCGTAGGCTTCTTTGCCGCGGCCTTCCCGCAGCAGCGCCATGCCGTACCATTGGTGCGCGGGTGCGTACTGCGGATCGAGCGCTATCGCGCGGCGGTATTCGATCTGGCCCGCGGTCGCGTGATGCGCTTTGATCTCGACCAAACCGAGCGCGGCATGCGCTTCGGCGGAATTCTCGTTTATCGAAAGTGCGCGATCGGCAAAGCGCTTGGCCCGCGTGAAGGCCTGGTTCTTCGTGAGGGGTCCGTAGCCGTAGTCGCCTTCGATCGCATACGCGAGCGCTAACCCGGCGTAGCCTCGCGGGTCGCGGGGATCGGTGCCGGTGACTTGACCGAAGTAGCGCAGGCTCTTGCTCACGCCGTCGGCCGTGCGCTGATTCCAATAAAACTTGCCCATCGCGTACAGGCGGGCTCCGTCCGCCGAGAGCCCGGCGTCCGCGGCGCGATGCGTGTGCGCCAGCCCCGCCAACGTGGCGCCCAGGGCCAGAACGAGCGCTGCCGCTGCCGCGGCAAAGGTGAAGGGCCGCCGCGCACGCGGTGCGGGCTGCTCGAGGGGCTCCGCAACGTGCTGGTGGGCGAGACGCTCGCACGAAACCGGCGCCGTAAAGCGATACCCGCGGCGCGGGACGGTCTCGATGGCCTCACCGGGCCAGTGGAGTTTGAGCGCCTTGCGGATCACGTAGATGTTCTGAGCGAGATTCGCCTCTTCGACGAAGCCCTCGGGCCACACGCGCTCCAGCAGCTCGGTCTTGCTCAGGACTTCGCCGGGGTGCTCGACCAGCGCGAGGAGCGTCTCCACCACCTTGGGGCCAAGCGCGATGGGCGCGTCCTCCAGGGACAGCATCAGCTGCTCTTTATCGAGCCGGAACGGTCCAAACCGGTATCTGATCATCCGTGCTACCTCCCACGTCCCCCCCAAAGCGGGGTTTTCTGGGTGCCTGCGATGTGGCCTTGCCGAAAGGCGCGGCTCTGCGCGTTGGTGCTTGGGGCAAGAACGACGGAGCGCTCGCGGCGGTGACATCCGTGCTGCGGCGTTCTCACCTCGTTCTCATGAACGCGTTGCATTACACACGGTTGCACTTTTTTCACCGCGCGGTTTATGTGACGCGATTTGTCACGAAATCAGAAGAAACCGTCACATTGTTTTATGATGATTCGTTGCGAAGAGTCGCATGAAACAAAAGTTGTAGGTTCGCAGTAGAAGGCAGTGTACAGTACGGATGGAACGCGGGTGTGCGTTCCACGCTTACACAAAGGAACTATTGTGAAATCCGCTGCGAAACAGCAAGCGAAACTCCAGGAAAAACCGCAGGCTCGCCCCACGATCTCGCTCGCGCGAGTCATCACCGTTGGACCGGATACGTCGGCATTCGGTGGTTGGGGACCCAAAGTGGGCTCCGGCAATCTTTTGAAAAACTGGAATTAATCGCATTTTAAAGTTTCATTCGTATCATCGTGATACGGATGAAAAACGGGCGACGTTGTCCTCCACCAACGGTAGCCCGTTCGACTCCTTACCTCGTAGAGTGCAGCAAGACGGGTTGGCAGTGTCTCCACCACTGCCAACCCAAATTTTTTAGGCGAGATACGGTTCGAAGGGCGTGACGGGTTCTAGGATGCGATCCATGGCGGTAAAGACCGAAGGATCGACGTCGAGATCGCCCGCGGCTGCGTTGTCGCGAACGTGCTCGGCCTTCGTCGCGCCCACGATGACGCTCGTGACCGCCTTCTGGCGCAGGCACCAGGCGAGCGCGAGTTGCGAGAGCGTGCAGCCCGATTCCGTTGCGAGCGGGCGTAGACGCTGTACCGCGTCCAGTACGGGCTGCGTGAAATAGTCTTCCATCATGTCGGCGTTTGGCGAAGCCGCGCGCGTGCCGGCGGGCGGTTTTGAAACGTCGGTATATTTGCCGCTGAGGATTCCCATAGCGAGAGGCGACCACACGACGTTGCCCAGTCCGTAGCGTTCGCACGCAGGTAGGACCCGCGCTTCGATGCGCCGCCACAGCGCGCTGTATTGCGGCTGATTGCTGATGGGAACGGCCCATCCGCGGGCGCGGCACAGATTTACCGCCGACGCAATTTGATCCGCGTTCCACTCGGAGGTGCCCCAATATAAAATCTTGCCGACGCGAACGAGATCGTTCATCATCTCGCACGTCTCTTCGAGCGGCGTCGTGAGATCGTAGCGATGGCACTGGTAGAGGTCGACGTACTCGACTTGCAGCCGGCGCAGCGAGTGATGAACCTGATCGCGAACGTGTTTGCGCGAGAGACCGCGCTCGTTCGGGCCCTCACCCATCGGAAAGTACACCTTCGTCGCGAGCACGAGCTGGTCGCGCGGCAGCTCTTTGAGAATCGGCCCGAGCACTTCTTCGGCCGCTCCGCGCGCGTACACGTTCGCCGTATCGATGAAGTTGATGCCGCGCTCCCAGGCTTCTCGCACGCACGCCCGCGCAGCCTCCGCACCGACGCTGCCGCCGTACGTGAGCCACGAGCCCAAGCCGACGACCGAAAGCTGCAGTCCCGAATGCCCTAAAGATCGATAACGCATAGAATGCGCTACGGCACGAACAGGCGCAGCGCCTTTGGAAGCACCTCGAACGCTGCCGGCGTGAGGCCCGCCGGCTCGCCGTCCGCGCTGACGTGATGCGGATGATGCGTGCGAATCTCGAAACGCGTCGACCTGCGTGTGCGCAGCCCTTCGCCCGAGGAGGGATCGCGCAGAACGATCTTTCGAACCAGTGCGAAGGCGCCCAGCCAGTTGCGCGGTTCGACGCTGTAGAGATCCAGCCAGCCGTCGTCGATCGCCGCGTCCGCACGTTCGATGACGCCGCCGAAGCGCGCGTTGTTTGCAACGGTGATCTGCACGGTGCGGCACTGCTCCGCCGTGCCGTCGTGCACGATTTCCGCAAAAAACGGACGAACGTCGCGCAGCGTCTGCAGCGTCGTCGAAACGACGCCGAATACGCCGAAACGCTGCTTGACCTGCGGCGTTTGACGCCTGGCGATGCGCGCCGATACGCCGATGCTCGCCTCGTTCACGAAATAGGTCCCATTCACGCAGCCCAGATCTATCGCGCGCGTCCGGCCGCCGGCGATCACCTCGCACGCCCGCTCGACCGCAGGCGGAACGCCGACGGTGCGGGCGAGATCGTTGAACGTGCCGAGCGGAACGATTCCCAGCGGAACCTCGCGAGCGAGCGCGAGCGGGATGGTGCCGATCACCGTTCCATCGCCGCCCGCGGCAATGACCGCCTGCACCGGCGCCTGCGCGTCGCGTACGCATTCGATGCCGCAGCGCTCGAGCGAGCGGCTGACGGCCGGACCCTCGCGCAACCCGAGCCTGGACCGTTCGTTGAGCACCAGCAGCGCACGCATCCAGGGGTCTTCTGTACGGAGGCTTTCACTTCGCCTGCCGGATTGCCGATACGGTAAGGGTGACCGGCTACGACGCGAGCCTCCTTCCGATGCTCGGTGGAGTTCTTTTTGGTGCGGCAGGCGCGGCGGCGCTGCTTGGAATGCGCTCGCGCCGCGAAGCGCGCGACGTGAAGATCTTCGAGAAGTCGCCCACGCCGATGTGGTTCTTCAATGTACAGACGCTTCGGTTTCTCGACGTGAACGAGGCCGCGATCGCGCACTACGGATACAGCCGCGAGGAGTTTCTCGCGATGACGATTCTGGATATCCGCTCGCCCGAAGAGGTCCCCGGGCTTCTGGAGCATCTGCAGCAAAACGTGCCGTCCAGCACCCCTACCCTTTATCGCCATCGCACGAAGAGCGGCCAAACCATCTACGTGAATATTCGCAGTTACGATGCGCAGTACGCCGGCGGCGCGGGTCGTTTCGTGTACGCGATCGACATGACGAGCCAGTACGAAACGGAGCAGCGCTTGCGCGAGAGCGAAGCGACGCTGCAGCTCGCGCAGGAGGTCGCGCATCTGGGCAGCTACGTCTACGACTACCTGACCGAAAAGACGTACTGCTCGAGCGAACTTTGCCGCATGCTGCGCATCGAGCCGGACGGCATGCAACGCGGCATGCTCTGGGAATTCGATCACCCCGACGACGCGGACCGCGTCCGGCGCGAAGTGGAAGCCGCAAAGGAGGAAGGGCGCCCGTACAAGACCGATCATCGCGTGCTGCTGCGCGACGGAACGGTGCTTCACGTCGAGGAACGGGGTTATTGGGCGTACGGCGAGTCGGGGGAGCCGCTGCGCATGATCGGCACGATTCTCGATATCAGCGAACGTAAGACGGCCGAAGCCGCGCTCGCACATCTCGCGTTTCACGACCCGCTCACCAACCAGCTCAACCGCGCGGGCCTGCGCCACCATCTCTCGCAGGCGATTAAAGAACGGCATGCGGCGGGACTCACGCCGGTGTTCTTCCTCGATCTGGATCGCTTCAAGACGGTAAACGATACGCTCGGTCACGTCGTAGGCGATCAATTGCTCGTCGAGATCGGCAGACGCATCGCACGCCACCTTCGCACCGATGAGGTGCTCGCGCGAACCGGCGGCGACGAGTTCACGATCGTCGCACCGCCGATGCCCGACCGGACGAACATTTCACTGCGCGCGCGCCAGTTGCTCGAGGCGTTCTCCGCGCCGTTCACGATCGCCGGACTCGAGCATACGGTATCCGCCAGTTTGGGAATCAGCGTGTATCCGCTCGACGCGCAAGAGACGGACGCACTGCTGCGCAACGCCGACGTCGCGATGTATGCGGCGAAAGCGCGCGGCGGCGCGACCTTTCATTACTATACCGCCGACCTGCAGCGCACCGCCGAAGAGCGTTTTCGCATGGAAGCGGCGCTGCGGCGCGCGCTGGACAAGGGCGAGTTTTCGCTTCGCTACCAGCCGGTCGTGTGCGGACGCAGCCGCGAGATCGTTGCGGTCGAGGCGCTGCTGCGCTGGACCGATCCCGATATCGGCAGCATCCCGCCCTCGGCTTTCATTCCGCTTGCGGAAGAAACCGGATTCATCCGGCGCATCGGCGCGTGGGTCTTCGAGCATGCCTTCGCACAAGCCAAGCGCTGGTCCGACGCCGGCACGCCGATTCGCGTGTGGGTAAACGTCTCCCCCGAGCAATTGCACGACGCCTCGCTGCCGCAGACGATCGCCGATCTGCTGCGCGAACACGAGCTCGACGGCTCGCTCATCGGCCTGGAACTTACGGAAAGTTCGTTCATCGACCACGAGCGCGACCTGCTCGCGACGCTCAATCAAATTCGATCCCTGAGAGTTCATTTGGCCCTCGACGATTTCGGGGTGAAATACTCCTCGCTCGAATATCTGCAGCGGCTGCCGATCACGAACGTGAAGATCGATCGCGTCTTCGTCAGCGACATCGCGAACAATCCGTTCAACGCGTCGATCGTACGCGCGATCGTCAACGTCGCGCACGACGTCGGCTTCCGCGTGACCGCCGAGGGCGTCGAGTCGCAAGGCGAACTCTCGGTGCTCAGCGCCATGGGCTGCGATGCGTGGCAAGGCTTTTTGTTCAGCACCGCGCGTCCCGCAGACGAAATCGATCTGCTCATCGCCGCGCAGTTTGCGCAGCAGCCCGACCGGCGACTGCGTATATAGAATTTGCCCGCAAGGCGCAGGCGCGCTTCGCGAGGCCGTACAATGTTGGAGCGCCATGCCCCATATCTCGGTCTTCGATCTCTTTAAAGTCGGACTCGGCCCGTCGAGTTCGCATACCGTGGGGCCGATGCGCGCCGCGCTGCACTTCGCAGGCGAACTTTCGCACCGCGATCTGCTC
This sequence comes from Vulcanimicrobiaceae bacterium, assembly GCA_035279385.1. Classification (GTDB taxonomy): domain Bacteria; phylum Vulcanimicrobiota; class Vulcanimicrobiia; order Vulcanimicrobiales; family Vulcanimicrobiaceae; genus DATGJX01. Next base: position 8,323 of record DATEHZ010000055.1, read on the forward strand.
CCGTGCGTGCATCGCGTCGCCGCCTCGCTGTACGGTTCGCTCGCGCTCACCGGCAAAGGACACGCCACCGATACCGCGGTGCAGCTGGGCTTGGAAGGCAACGCGCCCGATACGACGGGTCCCGACTTCGCCCGCGATCGTCCGCGCGAAATTGCGGCTTCACGCGTGCTGCGCTTGAACGCAGCGCACGAGATCCGGTTCGATCCCGAGCGCGACATCATTTGGCGCAAGAGCGAAGTGCTGCACGGCCACGCGAACGGGATGCGCATCGAAGCGTTCGATGCGCCGGGCAACGTGCTCTTCGAGCAGACGTACTACTCGAT
>DATEHZ010000056.1:0-5548 GCA_035279385.1 Vulcanimicrobiaceae bacterium
GGTCATGGACCTCTCCACGGGCGACGACATCCACACCACGCGCGAGTGGATCGTCCGCAACTCCCCCGTCCCGATCGGCACGGTGCCGATCTACCAGGCCCTCGAGAAGGTCGGCGGCAAGGCCGAGGAGCTGACCTGGGAGATCTACCGCGACACGCTCGTCGAGCAGGCGGAACAAGGCGTCGACTATTTTACGATTCACGCCGGCGTGCTGCTGCGCTACGTGCCGCTCACGGCGAACCGCGTGACCGGCATCGTCTCACGCGGCGGCTCGATTCTGGCGAAGTGGTGCCTCGCGCATCACGAGGAAAACTTTCTCTACACGCATTTCGAAGAAATCTGCGAGATCATGAAAGCGTACGACGTGGCCTTCTCGCTCGGCGACGGCTTGCGCCCCGGCTGTCAGGCGGACGCGAACGACGCGGCACAGTTCGGCGAACTCGAAACGCTCGGCGAACTCACGCAGATCGCGTGGAAGCACGACGTGCAGGTGATGATCGAGGGGCCGGGACACGTGCCGATGCACCTCATCAAAGAGAACATGGACAAGCAGCTCGAGATCTGCCGCGAAGCGCCGTTCTACACGCTCGGACCGCTGGTGACGGACATCGCGCCCGGCTACGACCACATCACGAGCGCCATCGGTGCGGCGATGATCGGCTGGTTCGGCACGGCGATGCTCTGCTACGTCACCCCGAAAGAACATCTGGGTTTGCCGAACAAAAAAGACGTGAAGGACGGCGTCATCGCCTACAAAATCGCCGCTCACGCGGCCGACGTCGCGAAAGGTCATCCGCGCGCCCGTCATTGGGACGACGTGCTCAGTCACGCGCGTTTCGAGTTCCGGTGGGAGGATCAGTTCAATCTCTCGCTCGATCCGGAGACGGCGCGCGAGTTTCACGACGAAACGCTTCCCGCACAGGGCGCAAAGGTCGCGCACTTCTGCTCGATGTGCGGACCGCACTTCTGCTCGATGAAGATCACGCAGGAAGTGCGTGAGTTCGCCCAGCACGGCATGGCGGAAAAATCCAAAGAGTTTTTGGAAAAAGGCTCGGAGATTTACATCGAGGCGTAACGCCGGCAGCGCCGTAGGGTTTCGCCAGGCCCCCGCCTGCGGTAGAACGATCGAGCATGCGGCCTAAAGCCATCGAAGGCGCCGAGATTGGCGCGCCAACTCGGAGCCTCTGGCAGCGCTTGGTGACGCTGGGGCCGGGTCTGATAACCGGCGCGGCGGACGACGACCCCTCCGGAATTTCCACCTACTCCGTCGCCGGCGCCTCGACGGGGCTCTCGATGTTATGGCTGGCGCTCTTCACCACGCCGATGATGGCCGTCATACAAGGCATGTGCGCGCGCATCGGCATGGTGACCGGCCGGGGCTTGGCGGCGAATATCCGCTCGTCGGTGCCGCCGTGGGCGGCCTACGCGATCGCGGCGCTCGTCATTGTCGCGAACACCTTCAACGTCGGCGCGGACTTTGCGGGGATGTCGGCCTCGGCGCATCTCGTGGCCCCGGCCGTTCCCGCGCTGGCGTGGGACGTCGCGTTCGGCGCGCTGCTGATAGCCGGCCTCATTTATCTTTCCTACCGGCGCATCGCATCGTTCTTGAAATACTTGACGCTCACGCTCTTTGCGTACATCGTGACGGCGTTCATCGTGCATCCGCGCTGGGGCGACGTCTTCACGCATTTGGTCGTACCGCACATTCAAGTGAGCAAGTCGTGGATTACGACGGCAATGGGTGTGCTCGGCACGACGATCACACCGTATCTGTTCTTCTGGCAATCCGCACTGGAAGTCGAAGAGGAAAAGGCGCAAGGCCGCACCACGGTGCGCGAGCGCCGCGGAGCGACCGACGAGGAGATCCGCGGCGCGCATTTCGACGTGAACGTCGGCATGCTCTTGTCGAACCTCGTGATGTTCTTCATCATCGTCACGACGGCGCTCACACTCTTCGCGCACGGCAAGACGAACGTTCAAACCGCGCAGGATGCGGCGCTCGCGCTGCGGCCGCTCGCGGGCGACCTTGCGGAACTCCTGTTCATGCTGGGCATGGTGGGCACGGGCTTGCTTGCAATTCCCGCGCTTGCCGGCTCCTCGGCCTACATAGCGGCCGAAATGTTTGCGTTTCGGCGCCAAGGCTTGGACGAGCGCCCTAATCGTGCGCCCAAGTTCTACGCGGTCTTGGCTGCCGGCTTAGTGGTCGGCATAGCTCTGCCGTTTACGCATCTGGATCCGATTCGCGCGCTTTATTGGTCCGCGGTTTTGAACGGCGTCGTTTCCGTACCGCTCATTTTTTTGGTTATACGCATTGCCAATAACGCGAAGGTGATGGGCCGCTGGCGCAATTCCATCCTCGCCAACGCATGGTCGTGGGTAACGTTTGCGCTGATGACCGTTGCCGCGTTCGCGTTATTCACCGTTTAATCCACAATTACGGCGGGAAAGCAAGCACCATGGACGCGCTGACGGTTTTGCGTCGCGAGCATACGCGTATCGAGCAGTTGTTCGTCGAATTCGACGGACTCTCGCAGCGCGCGTGCACGGGCCGAAGAGCGCTCATCCGCGAGTTGGATGAACTCGTGCGCCGCCATATCGAGATGGAAGAAGCGTTCGTCTATCAGGGCGCTGCGGAGGCGCCGGAAGATCATCGGCTCGTCGTGCGCATGCTCGACGAGATCGCGCAAACCGAATGCCATACGCCGGCGTACGTGCCGCGCGTGCATACGTTGCGCGACGTGCTGCTGCGCCACATGAAAGACGAAGAGGCGCACGTCTTTCCCGCCTACGCGGGATATCCGCAAGTAGCGTAACGCGATCGCGGCGAACTAAACGCCGCGTGAAACCCTGCGCCGTAATCTTCGATCGCGATGGAACGATCGTCGTCGACGTACCCTACAACGGCGATCCCGCCGCGGTCGTGCCGGTTCCCGGTATTCGGGACGCACTCGACCGCCTGCGCGATGCCGCGATCCCCATCGCCGTGGTTTCGAATCAGAGCGGCGTCGGCCGCGGCATGCTCACGCTCGAGCAGGTCGAGGCGGTGAACCGGCGCGTGGAGGAGTTGCTCGGGCCGTTTGCCGTCTCGCTCTATTGCCCGCACGGACCCGGCGACGATTGCGAATGCCGAAAACCCAAGCCGAAACTGATCCTCGATGCGGCGCGCGCCATGGGCGTGGATCCGGCATGCTGCGTCGTTGTCGGCGATAAACGCAGCGATGTGGAAGCGGCCGAAAACGCCGGTGCGCGCGGCATCTTCGTCGATGCGGCTCACACGGCGGTGGACGCGATTAGCGTTGTTTTAGCGGATGCCTGAAGCCGACCAGTAGCTCAGGTCGGGCGATGACTCTTGCGCGAGTGCGGTCGCTTCGCGGTGCGGAGCGACGCGCGGAATGTGCACCATGCCGACGATCTGCTTCCACGTCGAGGTGACTTTCACGACGTAATGCTGCGTTTCCGCGAACGGCGGAATGCCGCCGAACTGCTCGACGGCTTTCGGCCCCGCGTTGTACGCCGCGAACGCCAAGGCATAGCGATCGGGTTTATCGCGGAAGCGATTCAGCAGGCCGTACAGATACCGCGCCGCGCCTTGCAGGTTCTGGTACGGATCGTGCGGGTTTACACCAAGCTTTGCCGCGGTGCCCGGCATGAGTTGCCCCAAACCAATCGCGCCCGCCCACGAACGCGCGTGCGTGTGCCACGCCGATTCAACCGTTACGAGCGCCACGAGCATGTTCGCGTCGATCTTCCAGCGGTTTGCGTTGATCAGCAGGTGCTTCGCGAGCGATTGGCTCTGCCACGTTGGTAATTGCGGGTTGATCGTTCGCAGGACGTGCGCGTACGCGCGCACGGCGGCCGGATTGTTCGCACGCGGCGGCTGCGCGGCGGATGCCGGAGCCGCGCTCAGCGCGGAAATAACGACGATCAGTCCCGCTGCAAACGGGGCGAAAATACGGCGCATGTAAGCGTGCAGGATACGCCTTTGCCGGAAGGAGCCCTTGTGGAAAACCCCCGAACCCCGCGGCCATGAGCCGTTTTTCCGGCATGTCCCCTCGCGGCAAGCGCGCGTGGGGCATCGGTCTTATCGTATTCTTTATAATTCTGATCGGGATGATCGCCTTCTCCGAGTGGTGGGCGTACAACGTCAACGTTCCGAAATACCAGCGCTTGCAGACATCCGCGCCGCACAAATAGATGCGTGCCGAAATCAAGGCATAAAAGGAAAAACACCGCTACGCACTAATCGCGAATTCACCCATTGGAGGAGTGAATGACGCGACGTTTCTTGTTTGCCGCGCTTGTTGCCGCGGTTGCTTTGAGCGCAGCTCCGGCGGCCGCGCAAATTCAGGCATCGCCGGCGACGCCGAGTCCGGCGCCGCAACATCCGGGAAGCGTAAAAGCGACGCCGCCTCCGAAGCCTGCGAATCCGACGCCCAAACCATCGCCCACGCCGACTCCCGGACCGCCGTGGTCGGGAATTCACTGGCGCGAACTCGGGCCCGCGCTTCCGGGCGGTCGCGTCGCGGCGGTAGCCGGATCCGACAGCGATCCCAATTTGTATTATCTCGGCTCGGCCGGCGGCGGCGTTTGGAAATCCGAAGACGGCGGCGAGACGTGGCAGGCGGTGTTCGAGCACGAGAACGTTGCGGCGATCGGCGCGGTGACGATCGATCCGAGCAACAACGACGTCGTGTGGGTCGGCACCGGTGAATCGAATCCGCGCAACGACGTGAGCTACGGCAACGGCGTCTATAAATCGACCGACGGCGGCAAAACGTTCAAGAACGCCGGCCTGGAAGGCACGCGCCACATCTCGCGCATCGCGGTCGATCCGAAGAACTCGAATCACGTCGTTGTCGGCGCGCTCGGCGACGTTTTCGGCCCGAGCCGCGATCGCGGCGTCTACGTCACCTGGGACGGCGGCAAGACCTGGAGTCACACGCTGTTCGTGAGCGATCAGAGCGGCGTATCGGATCTTGCGATGGATCCGCACGACCCCAGCGTGGTCTACGCCGGCATCTGGCACTTCAAGCGCGAACCGTGGACGTTTACCAGCGGCGGCCCCGACGACGGCCTCTACAAATCGACCGACGGCGGCAAAACTTTCACGAAACTCACGGGGCACGGATTGCCCGGCGGAATCACCGGACGCATTGGCCTGGCGATCGCGCCCAGCGACGGCAAACGCGTCTACGCGCTGATAGAATCCAAGCAGGGCATTCTCTGGCGCTCCGACGACGCGGGCGCGAACTGGACGATGGTCTCGAACGACACGCTCGTGGATCAGCGTCCGTTCTATTTCTCGCACATCGCCGTGGATCCGAAAGACGAAAACCGAGTCTACGCGGTCTCCATGATGCTCGCGGAGTCGAAAGACGGCGGCAAGAAGTTCGAAGCGATCGCCAAGGACGTGCACGTCGATTATCACGCCATCTGGATCGCGGACAACGACCCCAAGCGCATCATCATCGGTGCGGACGGCGGCATCGCACGCACCGTCGACGGCGGCGATCACTGGTTCTTCGATCGCAACATCCCGATCGGCGAG
>DATEHZ010000057.1:0-17344 GCA_035279385.1 Vulcanimicrobiaceae bacterium
GCACCGACGACATGATTATAGCCGCCGGTTACAACATTTCGGGCCCGGAGGTCGAGCAAGTGCTGCTCATGCATCCGCAGGTCCGCGAATGCGCGGTGGTCGGCAAACCGGTTCCCGAAAAGCACACGAACATCGTTAAGGCCTACGTCGTGCTTGCCGATGAATCACAGAGCGGGGCGGGCAAGGCGGCCGAGCTCCAAGACTTCGTCCGGGAACGGATCGCTTCGTTCAAAGCGCCGCGAGAGATCGAGTTCGTCTCGCAGCTGCCGCGCACCGAGACCGGAAAAGTGCAACGATTTCGTTTACGCGAGCGCGCCGCGGACGAAATCGCAACGTCGTAACCCGGTCCTGCGTTTAAGGGGAGTACTTCACCGAAAGGCCGACATGAAGAGATCGCCGCTTGTTCTGCTCTTTTCTTTTTCGTTGCTGCTCGCCGCATGCGGCGGCGGTGGCGGTGGTGGAACCGGCGCGTTGCCGCCGGGCAGCGGCACCGTCGGCGTCGGTGTACCCACGCCGACCCCGACCCCGACGCTCACGCCTACTCCTATCCCGGGCGGCGGCCAAGCGCTGAGCGGACCGCGTACGCATCTTGGTTCGTGGGGACCGCCCGCGGTCGCGCAAGATCTGGATTTCCCCGTTCAGCACACCTACGACGGCGCCGGTCAAACGATTGCCGTGGTCATCGATTCCGACGTCAGCCGTACGGACCTGAACGCGTTTTTGCAGTACTTTCAGATTCCAACGACGTCGCGGACGATCATGTCCGTGCCGGTTACGCCCCTCACGAGCACGAGCGTTATCACGACGAACAACCAGAACGTCGAGGCGACGCTCGACGTGGAAACGGTTGCGGGCCTTGCGCCGGGCGCCAACATCATCATCTATCAAGTCCAGGATCTCGGCGATCAAAACCTCATCAACGCCTACAACAAGGTCATCAGTGACGGCAAGGCGTTCGTCGTCAACAACTCGTTCGGCGGCTGCGAGTATTCGGGATCGGCGATAGATCCGGTACTGCAATCGGGCTCCCAGCGAGGCGTGGCGTTCTTGTTTTCCGCAGGTGATACGGGAAACGTTTGCGATAACACCAAAACGCCGATGACCGTCGGCCCGGGTTATCCCGCGGATAATCCATACGTGCTCGGCATCGGCGGAAACGAATCGGCCGGGGGAAGCTCGCTGACCAATCCGGTTGTTTGGAACGACACGCTGTGCAAATCGGGTCAGTGCGCCGGCGGAGGCGGGGTCTCGGCGATCTATTCCATTCCGGCGTACCAGCAAGGCGTTGCCGGCATGACGTCGACGACGCACCGCAACGAGCCGGATTTCTCGATGCCCGCGGTGGACGCTGCATCTTATTACAACGGCGGATGGCACACGCTGGCCGGCACGTCGTGGAGCGCTCCGGAAGCCGCCGCGCTGTTTTCCGAACTGTACCAGTATTGCGGTGCGACGGGCGGCGCGATCGGCGGCGTCACCAATCCCGCGACGATCCCGTACTACGTCGCATCGCAAAGTTTGACGGCGAATTTCACCGATGTCACCGTCGGCAACGATCAATTTAATTCGACGACGCCGTATTACTCGGCCGCGCCCGGCTACGATGATGCGAGCGGGTTCGGCGTGCCGAAGGGTTTTGCATTCGCGCAAACCGCGTGTCCGAATCACGTACCGGCGGGAACGCTTATCGCGCGTTCGCCGATGTCGGCAATGTCCCGCACTGCGGCACGCACGGCACAGCCGCTTACCCTGGACGTTACGCCGCACGTGCTCGGACTCGCGGATCGCGGATCGCGCAGCAGCACGCAAGCCACGAACATCCAAATCGTCTTGGATCCTGCTTCCGATACGGCGGCCGGAGAAGCGGCAATCGTCGCCGTGCTGCAGAGCGCGGGATTCACCATCACGCAGCGGTTTTCGAATCACTTGGTCGTCGACGCCGCCGCGCCGGCTGCGGCGGTGAACCGGTTCTTCCGCACGAACCTGCACGACGTCACGCAAGAGCGCTACGGCACGCGCTATCTGCCGGTTACGCAGGTGGTCGTCCCCGCATCGATCGCGCCGTATGTAGCGGGCGTCAGTCTCGATAACATCGTGAAGTTCCACACGCCGCTCCACTAAGGGGCGGAGCCGGCTGAGTCCGGCGCGAAACGTCCGGCAATGGCGACGCAAGTCGAGTCGGGACCGCCGGCCTGGGCTCGCCCAACCGGCACGGTCACGTTTCTGTTTTCAGATATTGAAGGCAGCACGTCGCGCTGGGATGCCGATCGTAAGGCGATGGCGGCCGCGTTAGCGCGGCACGACGCGGTGATGCGCGCGGCGCTGGAAACGCACGGCGGTTATGTCTTCAAAACGATGGGCGATGCGTTTTGTGCCGCGTTTGCGACGGCACACGACGCGCTCGCGGCGGCTATCGAAGCGCAACAGGCCATTAGTTCTGAAGATTTTTCGGAAGTCGGCGGCCTGCGTGTACGAATGGCGCTGCATACGGGAAGCGTCGATGAACGCGACGGTGATTACTTCGGTCCCGCCGTGAATCGCGTTGCCCGGCTGCTCGCCATCGGTCACGGTGGCCAGGTGCTGGTCTCCGGTACGGCTGCAGATTTACTGCAAAGCGATCTTCCCGCCCAAAGTGGCTTGCGCGATCTGGGTGAACACCGGCTTAAAGATCTGGCGCAGCCCGAACATGTCTACCAACTCGTAGCGAGTGATTTACCGCAAGAGTTTCCCGCATTGCGCTCGCTCGACGTATTGCCGAACAATTTGCCGCTGCAGCTGACCTCCTTTGTCGGTCGGGAGCATGTGGTGACGGAGATCAAGTCGCTGATTGCCTCGCACCGGCTCGTCACGGTCGTAGGCAGCGGCGGCGCCGGTAAAACGCGCTGCGCGATACAAGTGGGCGCGGAATTGCTCGACGGCTCGGGCGACGGTGTGTGGCTGGTCGAACTCGCGTCGGTCTCGGATCCCGAGTTTGCGGTCAACGCAATCGCGCAAGCGTTAAACGTGCAAGAGCAGGCCACTCGTCCGCTGCTCGATACGTTGCTTGCGTATTTGAAACGCAAGCGTCTGCTGCTGGTTTTGGACAACTGCGAGCACGTGATGGCGCCTGTGCGCACCGTTGTTTCATCGCTGCTCTCCGCCTGTGGCGATGTCCATATCCTTGCAACCAGTCGCGAACCGTTGAACATCTCGGGCGAGGCGACGTATCGGATGCCCTCGCTCGCCGTTCCGGATACCGCCGAATTGCTGCGCGCCGAGGAGGCATCGCGTTTTGGGGCGGTGCAGCTGTTCGTCGAACGTGCGCTTTTGAGCAACAATCGCTTCGGGTTGACGGAAGAGAACGCGCCGCACGTTGCCGAGATTTGCCGGCGGCTGGACGGCATTCCGCTGGCGATCGAGTTGGCGGCCGCGCGGGTGAAGGTGCTTTCACCGCAGCAGCTCGCGCAAAAGCTGGACGAACGCTTTCGCGTGCTGACCGGCGGCGATCGCAGCGCGCTGCCACGCCAGCAGACGATGCGCGCGCTGATCGATTGGAGTTACGATCTCCTTTCGAACGACGAGCGCGCGCTGCTCCGTAAACTCTCGATCTTCGCGGGTGGCTTCACGCTCGAAACGGCGGCGGCAGTGTGCAGCAACGGCGAGCTGGACGAGATTGTCGTGCTGGACCTGCTCTCCTCGCTCGTCGACAAGTCCCTGGTACAAGCGGAAGACGCGGGAAGCGCGACGCACTACCGGCTGCTGGAATCGACGCAGCAGTACGCGCGCGAGAAACTGCGCGAAGCTGGTGAGGAAGCCGCAGTGGCGCGCGCGCACGCTCTCGCGTTTGTCGCCTTGGCGGAGCAGCTCGAAGAAACGTTTGAGACCACGCCGGATCGTCTTTGGTATGCGCAGGCCGAAGCGGAGCTGGAGAATTTTCGCGCAGCGCTGGCCTGGGCGTTCGGCGGCCAGGGTGAGGCGCTGCTCGGGCAGCGCTTGGCGAGTGCGCTGCGCTGGGCGTGGTCGCAACTCGGGCCGGCGGAGGGGTGGCGCTGGGTCCAGGCCGCGCGGGAACGCGTGACCGGCGACACGCCCGAAACGGTCGTGGCTGGCCTCGATCTAAACGAAGCGCTTTGTGCCTCAAACCTTGCCCAGTATAAGGCGGTCTCGACGGCGGGAGCGCGCGCGGTGGCACGATATCGCGTGATTCATGATCCGCGGCATCTCGCGGAGTCCGAGGTGCTCGCCGGCGTCGCGCTGCTGCTTTCGGACGACATCGCGGAGGGCGAGGGGCTGCTGCGGCACGCGCTTGAGGAAGCCCGCACGCACGGCGCACGCAAACTGGCCGCCAGGGCGCTCATGATTCTTGGTTTGGCGCGCCAGGTTGCCGGCGATTTCGCTGGAGCGCGGGAGCGCTATGCGCAGGCGCTTACCGCCGCGCGAGCTGCCGGGGCGGAGCACAGTGCGGCACTGGTGGCTATCAATCTGGCCGAAGCGGAGTTTGCGGGCGGGGATGCGGCGAGGGCACTGCAACTCGCGGACGAGGCAGTCCACGCCTTCCGCACGTTTCGCAGCACCCGGAACGCTGCGAACGCGTTGTGCAACATGGCCGCTTATCTGGTGGCATTGCATCGGTACGACGAAGCGCGCACCGCGGCATATCAGGCGCTTACAGCCGCGCGCGACGCGCAACACGGGGTAGACCTCAACTTAACGCTGCAGCATCTTGCGGCGATTGCAGCACTGCGAGCAGACGCCAGTGACGAAAACCTCGATGAGCGCCGCCGGTCGGCGCGCATTCTCGGCTACGTCGACACGCGCCTCGCAGCGCTCGAAGCGATGCGCGAATACACCGAGAAGCAGGAGTACGACGCGATGCTCCCCGCACTGCGCGACGCGCTCGGCGCAGACGAACTTGCAAAAATCATGGCGGAGGGCGCCGCCTGGAGCGAAGACCAAGCCGTGACCGAAGCGATGCAAATCTAATGGCACTCACCTGAGGGGCGCCCGGCTGTTTGCGCGACCAATGACCCATTCGGGAGTACGTAGCACCGGTGATATCGAACGATACGAGCGAGGTACGCGCAATGCAACAGCTGCAGCGCCAGGCTTTGTCCGGCGGCGTCGCGTTGCTTTTCAGCGACATCGAAGGCAGCACGGCGCGATGGAAGATGTACCCCGAGGCGATGCCGGTATATCTTCACCGGCACGATGATATCTTGCGCGCTGCGATCGAAGAAAACGGCGGCACGGTTTTCAAAACCGTCGGCGATGAGTTTTGTGCGGTGTTTTCGGCTCCGGAACCGGCAATCGCTGCGGCGCTGCACGGGCAGCGTGCGCTGGCGGCGCAGGACTGGAGCGCCGTGGGCGGCCTTCGCGTGCGCATGGCGGTTCATACCGGCGACGTCACCGAGCGCGACGGCGACTATTTCGGATCGACCGTAAACCGCGTCGCGCGTCTGCTTTCCGCCGGACACGGCGGGCAAGTGCTCATCTCGCAAGACGCGGCACAAACCTTGAGCCCGCAGGCCCTCGCGGAGATCGGCCTGCGCGACTTGGGCCGGCACCGTCTCAAAGACTTTCCGGAACTCGAGTCGATCTTTCAGCTGCTGGCGCCGGACCTTCCGGAGATGTTTCCGCCGCTGCGCACGATCGCCGAACGGCCGGGCAACCTGCCCAAGCAGCTCCCCGTGCTGCTCGGGCGCGAGCGCGACGAAGCGGACCTGCGCCAGCGCTTGAAAGAGCATCGCATCGTCACACTGGTCGGCGCGGGCGGCGTCGGAAAGACCGCGCTTGCGATGCAGGTCGGCGCCGATCTTCTCCAAGAGTTCGAGGACGGCGCGTGGATCGTTGAACTCGCTCCTGTCGATGCAGAATCGGTGCACTCCACGCTTGCCGCGGTGTTCGGAATTACCACGCTCGCGGACGGTTCGATTCTCGACGCGCTAGCCGCACAATTGCGAACCAAGAACGCGCTTATCATCATCGACAACTGCGAGCACGTGATTCACGCTGCCGCAAAGGCGGTTGAAACGCTGCTGCGCAGCTGCGCGCACGTGCGCTTTCTTGCGACCTCGCGCGAGCCGCTGGGCGTGAGCGGCGAGAATACGTGCCGGCTTCCCGTCCTCGGCATTCCGCCGGAATCGGCGGTCACGGCAGATGCGGTGCGTACGTACGGCGCGTGCGAACTGTTCGAGCAGCGCGCCCGCGCGCACGTTCCAGCCTTCACGATCACCGATGAAAACGCCAAGACCGTCGCACGCGTATGCCGCCGGCTCGACGGTATCGCGCTGGCCATCGAACTGGCCGCGCCGCGCCTGCGCGTGCTCACGATCGATCAACTCGCGGAGCGCCTCGCCGAACGTTTCCGCCTGCTCACCGGCGGGAAACGCGACGTCCTCGCGCATCACCAAACGCTGCGTGCGCTGATCGACTGGAGTTACGAGCTGCTCTCGGAAAACGAGCGCATATTGCTGCGGCGCACGGCGCTCTTTCCGGGCGGCTGGAGCATCGGCGCCGCCGTCGAGGTGTGCGCCGGCGATTCGTTCGAAGAATGGGATATTCTCGATCACCTTACGACGCTCGTCGATAAATCGCTGATCGTCAGCGAAGCGGCCGAAGCCGAGCAGCGGTATCGCATGCTGGAGTCCACGCGCGAATACGCGCTGCAGCGGCTGGAAGAAAGCGGCGAACGCGACGCGGTCGCCGGAAAGCAGGCCGATTACTTTTTCTCGCTGGCGTACCGTGCGGACGCGGCATGGCCGGACGTCCCGGCGCAAGCGTGGATCGCTCCACTCGATGAAGAACTCGACAACTTCCGCGCCGCGCTTTCCTGGAGCATCTCACACGATCCCGATCTTGCGATGGGCATCTTCGGTGCGCTCGAAGCCTATTGGTGGGATGCGCAGCCGATTGAGGGCCGGCGCTGGGCGGGCGAATTGCGCGCCGCCGCCGAGGCGCAGCCGGACGCACCGCGGACCGCACGCTATTGGCTGTGCACCGCCGGTATAGCGCTCTCGCTCGCCCAGGAAAAGAACGCCGCATCGGAAGCGGAAAGCGCGATTGCCGCATACGAAGCGCTGGGCGACGCGGATGGTGCGGCCGCGGCCAAGCGCTGCTACGGCGCCGCCCTGATTCGCTTGGGAAGACTCGATGAAGGCGAAAGCGCGGCCGCACAGGCCTTGGAGGCGTTTCGCGCGAGCGGGAACCGGCGGCTGATCGCGCTGGCGCTGCGCACGCTGGCGACGGCGCCGATTCTCCGAGGCGATTTGGACCCGGCCGCAACGCTCTACCGCGAGGCGCTGGCGCTATCGCAGGCGCTCGGCGACGAACGCGGCGTGCAGATCATCTCGGGCAACCTCGCCGAGATCGAAGCGTGCGGCGGAAATTACGAACAGGCGCTCACGCACGGACGCGAAGCGCTCGAGATTGCCCGGGGCCGCCGCGATTGGGTGATGGTCTGCACGCTGCTCATAAACATTACGGCCTATTTATTCGCCCTCGACCGGCTAGCCGAAGCACGCGCGACGGCACGCGAGGCGCTCACGGGGGCGGACGAAATCCAAAGCGAGATCCATACGGCGGTGGCCGTCCAGCACTTGGCCGCCGTTGCCGCGAGCTGCGGCGACGCAGCCCGCTCGGCGAGACTTTTGGGCTATGTGGACGCGACGTATGCACGCCTGGAAAACTCGCGCGAACCGACCGAAGCGCGCGAATACGAGCTCGCGATGCGAGCGTTGGAAGCGCGTTTGACACCCGAAGAGCTTCAGGCTAACGTGCGGGTCGGTGCAGATTTGACGACGCAGCAGGCGAAAAGTGAAGCTCTCCTAACATAATGCTAACACACTTAGCTTTTGGCGGCAGGCCTAGCCAACTAGCCTTGAGAGACCGGGCTTGCTTTTTGCGAGGTCTAGATATGCGTCTACGTTTTAGCGTGTTTCTCGCCGCCGCGTCGGTTACGCTTGCCTCGTGCGGGGGCGGCGGTGTATCGCCTCAGCCCGCACGAATGGTGCCCCAGGCGAAGGCGGCAGTAAACGCCCCATTCAACTATAGCGTCCATCCGCGAGTGCAGCGCATCGGCGATTTATTATTGCATAATTGCCCCGGCGGAACCGTCTGCGCGCTGACGCCGGCGGGAATGAACACCGCGTACGATTACAGTTACTTCCCCGGTAGATTCGACGGCACCGGGCAGACGATCGTCATCGTCGTCGCGTTCGGCAGTCCGACGATTCAGTCGGATCTCGCGACGTTCGACAGCAAGGTGATAGCGAATTTGCCGCCGCCGCCGTCGTTCAAAATCGACTATCCCGGCGGGAGTCCGACGGTGAATCTGAACAACGCCGTACAACTGGGCTGGGCGGAGGAAACAACGCTGGACGTCGAGTGGGCTCACGCAGCCGCGCCCGGCGCGAACATCGTGCTGGTCGTCTCGAATAACGATCAAGGCAGCACGGTCCAAAACGCACAGCAATATGCGGTTTCGACGTATCAGAACAGCGTCGTCTCGCTCAGTTTCGGTCTGCAGGAAGCCTCGATTAACGGGGGCGCCAACAACACGCAGATAGCGCAGGCGCACCAGATTTATAGTGCTGCCGCCTTGCAATATCACGACACCGTCGTCGCGTCTGCCGGCGATCAGGGTTCGTCGGGGCTGGGCATCTCCTACCCGAACCCGCAATACCCCGCGTCGGATCCGTACGTGCTCAGCGTGGGCGGCACGAGTTTGACGCTCGCAAGCCACAACAAATACGCCGGCGAGACGGCCTGGAACGACGGCATCGGCAACGCCGGCGCAACCGGCGGAGCACCGAGCACCATCTTCGATCAATCGCTGCTTCCGCATCAGGCGGCGATGATGAGCAGCTGCGATGTATCGCCTGCACCGGGTGCCGGCTGCAGACAGGTTGCCGACGTTTCATTTGCAGGCAGCGACAACGCCGTCGAAATCTACATCGGTTTCACCGCGCCCGGCGTCACACCGGGACTCTATGCAGCGGGCGGCACCAGCGTCGGCGCTCCGATGGTCGCCGGTCTGATTGCGGTCGCCAATCAGCAGCGCGCGAAGCTGAAAACCCCGAAGGGCGGCGTCGGATGGATCACCGACGCGATCTACGCGAATTATGGTGCAGCACAAGTCTCGAACTCCCCCCCGTTCCACGACATCACTGCAGCGGGTGACAACGTTTTCGTGAGCGGACTCTCACCACAGTGCTGCTCCGTCGGCATCGGATACGACAATCCCACCGGCTTGGGCACGCCCGACGTCAATAATCTCGTGAGTTACTTGACCTCGTTATAGCCTATGACCCCGGAAATGCTGACAGCGCTGGCAACGCTTGGCACGGTCGTCGTGATCGGCGCCAGCGCGATTGCCGCACTGATTCAACTGCGGCACATGCGCGCGAGCAACGAGCTCGAAGCGGTGCTCGCGCTGCAGCATGATTTCCAGGCACCGGCGATGCAAGCCGCTCTCGAGTACGTGCAGCGGCAATTGCCGGCGAAATTGGAGGACGAGCACTACAGGCAGGAACTGGCTGGCATCGGGTTCATCAACGTCGAGCGGCATCCTGAACTGATGGTGTGCAATTGGTTCACTCAGATGGGGACGTTCCTCAAACACGGACTCATCACCGAAGCGACGCTGATGGACTTGTACGCACGCATGGTGCGCTACTATTGGACGGCGCTCTCTCCGATGATCGCCGTCATGCGCCGCAAACGCGGGGACGGCCAGTACGCCGAGTTCGAATACCTCGCGCTCCGCGCGAATGTGTGGCTGGCACAATACCGCAGCGGCGTGTTTCCTCGTGGAACGGCGCGTCCGCCGCTCGCCGATCCGTGGCGCGGCATCGACGACGGACTCGATGGGCGCCGCAGTGTCGCTCTCACCGACTTGGTCAACCTGGAACAACCGCGGTAGCTTCGATCTCGACCTTCGCTCCGTCTTCGAGCAAGTCTGCGACTTGCACGAGCGTCATCGCGGGATAGTTTTCGCCCACGATTGTGCGGTACGCTTCACCGATGCGCTTGGCACAGGCGGCGTATTCGCGCTTATCCGTCACGTACCACGTCATGCGTACGAGATGCTCCGGTTTTCCCCCCGCGTCAGCAAGCACCGCAACGACGTTGCGCAGCGCTTGCGCCGTCTGCTCGGCGAAATCGCTCGAGACGATCTCTTCGCGCTCGTTCCAGCCGATTTGCCCGGCGATGAAAACCTGTTCGCCGCTCGCCGCGATGCCGTTGCTGTATCCGCGCGGACGCTTCCATCCCTCGGGCTGCACGATGCGCTTCATGCGTAGTCCGCCGCCGTGGTGAGGTCTGTGCCGGCGTTGGCCTTGAGCGCGCTCAGCACGAGGGTAAGAACGGCCGTGACCGCGAGATTCACGAGAAACGCGTAGAACATATTCGCTCCTGCAAGAACCGTGCCGCCGACGTGCAGCGGAAAGAACGTCGCAAAATTGCTGACCACGGCCATCCACGTGGCGGCCGCCATTCCCGCTGCCCAGCCCATCAGCAGGGCCGTAGGGTGGAACCATCGCGTGTACAATCCGAGGATCACCGATGGAAAGATTTGCAGAATCCACGCGCCGCCGAGCAATTGGAAATTGATCGCGAACTGCGGACGTACGAAGACCGCGATGCAGAAGCCCCCGGCGAGAATCAGCAGCGCGATGAAGCGCGCGGTGTTCAATTCCGAGGACGGGCGTGCTTGGCGCGCGCGAAACGACTGCAGAATGTTGCTCGCAAAAAGATTCGCCGCCCCGATCGACATGATCGCTGCCGGGACGAGCGCGCCGATCACGATCGCTGCAAAAGCAATACCGGCAAACCAGTTCGGAAAGAATTGCGCGAAGAGTTGCGGGATGACGAGGTTGGTGTTCTTGCCCACCGAGATGTGGGCCGCGAGCGCGCAGTATCCGAGCAGCGCAATGAAGGTGAGCAGCAGACTGTAGAGCGGCAGCAGCGCGCAGTTGCGCCGGATCACTTCGGCGCTCTTTGCGCTGAGCACGCTCGTGACCGAGTGCGGATAGATGAAGAGCGCCAGCGCCGATCCGAACGCGAGGGTCGAGTAGGCGAAAAATAAGTTCGGGCCGAGGATAATCGATCCCGGCTTGGGTTTTGCGGCCAGCGCGGCTTGCGCGGCATCGAAAATGTGCGCCCATCCGCCGAGTTTTGCCGGGACGATCGCCAAGGCGACGATGACCGTGAGATAGATGAGCGTGTCTTTGACGAACGCAATCATCGCGGGCGCGCGCAGCCCGCTGGTAAACGTGTATGCGGCGAGCAGCACGAACGCTATGACGAGAAAGAGCAGCGCGGATGCGCCGGTCGAGGCGATGCCCGCGCGTTCGAGTACGGCCTGCATACCGATGAGTTGCAGCGCGATGTAGGGCATGACGGCCAGCACGCCCGTAATTGCGACGGCAAGTTCGAGCCAGCGGCTCCCGAAGCGGTCGTGCACGAAATCCGCGGTAGTGACGTAGCCGCGCCGCTTGGCGATGCTCCAGAACCGCGCCATGATGAGAAACACGAGCGGATACGCGATCGTGGTGTAGGGCACGGCGAAAAATGCAAGTGCGCCGGCGCCGAACGCCAGAGCCGGAACCGCGATGAACGTATACGCGGTATACAGATCGCCGCCGAGCAAGAACCACGAAACGATCGTGCCGAACCGGCGTCCTCCCAGCGCCCATTCATCCAGAGTGTTCATTTTCGCTTGGCCCCAGCGCGCGGCGAGAAATCCCATGACGGTCACGGCAAGGACCAGCGCGACGAAGATCGCCGTCCCGCTACTCATGCCTCGCCTCACGCGTGGCAACGTACACGATCCAAACGATCGCCGCTGCGAGCACGATCCAAAGGATCTGATACCAGTAGAAAAACGGGAAGCCGAACAGCGAAGGCTCACGGCGCGCGTAGAACGGCGGGACGAGCGTCGCCACGAACGGCACCACCAGGAGCCAATAGAAGAAGCGCTTGCTCATAAACGCCAATTCTTAGCGTGCTAACGTTCAACCCCTTGCGTACGCTGGGTCCAAAGCGCGGCAAGGGAATGTTTCCCGAGCATCTGCGAGATCGCCATGCCGGCAATGCAGACTGCCGCGCCGGCAATTTGGTGCGGTTCGATGGTGTTGTGCAGTAGAGCGACGCTCAGCAATCCGGCAAGCACCGGAACGGCAAACTGAAAGAGCGAGGTTCGCCCCGCGCCGAGTTGCGAGATGCCGTAGCTCCACACCGGAAACGTCAAAACGATTGGAAAGATGACGGAGTACGCGAGAACGCCCCAGTCCAGGAGCGTTACCGCGTGCCAGTTCTGTGCGAGCAGGCGGGGTATCGCACCGGGCAAGATCATGACGGTGCCGGCCGTCATCGCTATTGCGACCAGCGCGACCGGCGTATAGCGGTCCAGCAGCCGCGCCGTGAGCACGTTGAAAATCGCAAAGACCGCCGCCGACGCGAGCGTCAGGCCGTCGCCGATTTTGAAGGTGATATGGCCGGCAAACGCGCCCTCGAAGACCGCCACGCCGAAGAGCGCGACCACCGCGCCGAGCCACCGCCCGCTGCGCACGCGTTCCGTGCCCGAGAACGCGACGATCGCGAGCGTCATCAGCGGTGCGAGCGTGGCGAGCAGCGCCGAGGCAAAGGCGGTGGTATGCGCCAAGCCGATGACCCATAAGTACTGATAGACGCCGTAACCGCAGGCTCCGCACGCAATCAGCAGCGGAATATCTTCCCGCCGTATCCGCACGCGTTCGCCCATCGCGCGCGCCAAGAGAAACCCGAGCGGCGTCATGGCGAGAAATCGAATGCCGGTAAAGGCCAACGGATCGAAGCGGACGACGGCGTATTTAACAAGCACCGTGTTGAGCGCCCACGCGAGCGCAACGTAGATCAAACTCAGATAGATGAGCGTGCGCCGCGGCATCACCCGAGGGTGATACCCGTCCGAAGACAAACCTCCTCGCCGATGGTCGAGTTCGTAGACAACGGCGGCGTGCAATTGTGCGTCGAGCGGCGCGGGCACGGCGCGCGGCACGTGCTGTTTCTGCACGGATGGATCAGCGCGCGGCGCATGTGGTACGACGTCGCGGATCGGCTCGATGGCGATCGCTTTACGCTGCATCTGCTCGATTTTCGCGGAAACGGCCTAAGCGACAGGCCCGAGCACGGGCACGACTTGCACGGATACGTCTCCGATGCGCGTGCTGCGCTCGAGCGCATCGATGCGCCGGTTCTGGTGGTCGGGCATTCGATGGGCGGCAAAGTCGCACAGTATCTCGCGACGCAGCGGCCGGCGAACCTCGAGAAGCTCGTGCTCGTTGCGCCCGGAACGGCCTCGGGCGGACGGCCCAGCGAACGCCACCGGCGTTCCGCCCTCGAAACCTACGGCAGCCGCGTGAAAATCGAAGCGTTTCAAAGAGCCGCGATGGCGCGAGCGCTGCCGCCTGCGGTGATGGAACGCATCGTCGAAGACGCGCTGGTTTCGCAGCGAGAACATTGGTACGGCTGGTACGATAACGGCCGGTTTACGGAATTTATGGATCGTTTGGCGCAGATCGACGTCCCCGCGCTCTGCATCGGCGGTGCGAAAGATCCGCTCGTACCGCCGAGCCGTCTCAAACGCGACGTCGCCGCGGCGATCTCCGGATGTTTACTGGTCACGCTGCGCGACGCCGGCCACAACCTCCCCGTCGAAACGCCGGCCGAGATCGCTCAAGCCGTCGCGTCATCGTGAACCCCAGCCCGAACTCGAAGCGGGTTCGTCGTACGACGCATTTGCCCAGGCGCTGCCGTCACTGCAGGCCGCAGTCGCAGCGTTGCGATAGGCGACGCGTACCGCGGTGTCGCTGCTGACGCCCGGCGACGCGCTCGCGCACGGGTTGGGCGTTGCGGGCGGTGCACCGCCGTCGTCGCCCGTACCGTGGGAAGCCGTCACGTCGTCGAACGCGCCTTCGCGCGATCCGGCGATCGCAACATACGGAGGCGTGCGCAGCGTGCGCAGCACGACCGATGCTGAGCGCACCGCGATGCTGCTGCCGCTGCCGTCGGTAACGGTAACCGTGACGAGCGCCGTCACGCGGCTTTCGCCGACGTACGTATTCGCTTGAACGTTCGGCGCGCAATTGCTTTGCAACGGATCGCACGATGGACCGGCGGTCGGCGCGGCCGTTTGCGTCAACGCGATCGTTTCGCTTGTCTTATACGTGCACGCGGCATTCGCGCACGCAGCCGGAATCGGCGTGAACGCCGGCATGGGACCGGAGAGACCGCTGGATTGCATCTGCGCCGATACGCGCTCTTGAAGCGACGTCAGTGCTCGCTGGTAGCCCGCTGCAAGATACGGCTGCGCCATGCGGACGATCGTCATGCGCGTTATCGCAAGTCCGGCAGAGAGGATCGTGGTCGCGACCAGCGCGATGAGCGCGATGTAAAAAAGTGCGCCGGCGAGCATCTACGGCGCGCCGCTGGGCAGCGGGACCAGACCCGGACGGTTCACTTGCGAGCCCGGCAGCGGCGCCTTCGCGTCGAGTTCACCGGAAACGCTGACGACGCCGGGATCGCCGGCGCGTCCAGGCTCCGGAGTGTAGCGCACAGTGACCGTTACGAGTGCCGGGCTCGTGCTTGCGCTTACGGTCGTGGTTAGCGTTGCGGGCGCAGTCGTCGCCGCGCTGCGCGGCAGCGTGATGCTTTGCGATCCGGACGGCGCGCTTCCGGGCGAGCCGTATTTCCACGCGTCTTGCGCAACGCGCAGCGTTTGCTGTGCGACGACCAGCGCGGCCGTTCGCGCCGGACCGCCTTGCTGCGCGACGTGCCGCGCAAAGGCCACGACGGCCCACAGCGCGGTTCCGAGCGCGATCGCCACGATCGCTGCGGCAACGGCGGTCTCAACGAGCGTGACGCCGGATTGAAAGCGGGAACTCACACCTGCGAAAGTGCCCGCGCGGCGTTCTTACGCGACACGAGCGCGCGCCAGCGCTCCACCGGGACGCGCAGCAGCGGCCGCTCGAAGAGATACGTCACCAGCGCCGCCTGCGCGATCGTCACCGCGAACGCGACCAGCGTGTACGCGACTTCCCAATGCGGATCCGCATGCTGGTCGGTTCCGGCGTACGGCGGAATGCGCCATTTCAGCAGCAACCGCGCAAGCGGCTGATGGTAGAGATACAGATTGTACGAGATCGCGGCGAAAAACAGCAGAACCGGATTTGCGATCAGACGTTGCCATGCGGGAACGGCGAGCAGCGATCCGAGTCCCATCAACGTGAAGGCCGCGGCCACAAGCGTGCGGTTCTGAACCTGCCAAACGGTGGACCATTCATCGGCGGTGCGAATGGACCACAAGTTTTGCAAAAGCAGCGCGAGCATGACGAATCCGCCGATCGCCGCAAACGTCGCGAGCGGAGCGATCGAGCGGGCATTCAGTTCGCGCCAGCGGACGTACAGCAGCGCCGAGATCATGCCGGCGGCGAATATATCCAAATATCCCGGCAGATTGTAGACGAGCAGATCCATCGAGGTGTGAGAGCAGCACTGCTGCGCGTGCGCGCGGTAGAGCAGACTGAAGCCCACCATGGCCGCGGCGGTAAGCCACGGATATCTTTTGAAGGCCGGCCACAACAGCGGAAAAAGCGCGTAGAATTCGACTTCGATCGCGAGCGTCCACAGCACGCCGTTGATCGATCCGTACGTGCTTTGCCACCACGTGTGAATGAAGAGCAGATGGCTGCCGATGTCGCGCAGCGCCTGCGCGGCGCTGCCGAAATGCGCGTAGCCGATCGCGATTACGACGGCGATCGACAAGACGTAAGACGGAACGATTTTGATCGCGCGGCGGTACGCAAAATGTCCCCATGACGGCGGGGCATCACCGCGCAGCAGCGCCTTCACGAACGGATACACGATCACGAAGCCGCTGATGTAGAAGAAAAGATCGACGCCGGCAAAGCCGGTCTCCGGAATAAACTGCAGCGACGGCAGCGGCGCAGGCAGCCACGAAATCTCCCACACGTGGTACCAAAGCACGAGCAACACGGCAATACCGCGCAACCCATCAAGCACCCCAAGCCGCCCCTGAGCCACCACGCCGTATTCTGGCCCCCTCCCTCGTCATCCTGAGCCTGTCGAAGGACGTCTCCTCCCTCGTCATCCTGAGCCTGTCGAAGGACGAGCCGAGCGCAGTCGAGGCCCCCCGTACGAGACATTGACATTTATCGATATGGGAGTAGTATTGATGCATGTCGATACAGTCGTGCTGTCCGCCGAAGGGCTTGCATAACGACGACTTCACGGCGCCGGCGGCGCTGATGAAGGCGCTGGCCGATCCGCACCGTTTGACCATTCTCGCCTCGCTTGCGCGCGCGGAAGACGAGATTTGCGTGTGCGACTTCACGGCCGGGTTGCCGCTCAATCAGCCTACCGTCTCGCATCACCTGAAGATTCTGCGCGATGCGGCTTTGGTGACGGCCGAGCGCCGCGGGACCTGGGTGTATTACCGCCTCGCACCCGACGCGCGCGAACGGCTGCACGACGCTCTTACGCTGACTCTGCCCAGGAAAGGTCACGCATGAAAACCCATCTGAACTTGGCGACGGCGGATCTCCAAAAAAGCGTCCGTTACTACCGCACGCTTCTGCAGGCCGAACCGGTCAAACATCTCGACGACTACGCGCTCTTCGTTACGGAAGATCCGGGCATCGAACTGGCGCTCGATCTCAAACCGCAATTCAAAGGCTCGCACGGGGCGCATTTCGGCATCGTCGTCGACCGAGCGCAGGCCGTCGACGCCGCGATCGAACGTCTGCAGTCCGCGGGCCTCGAAACGCTCGTCGAACGTGAAGAAACGTGCTGCTACGCCAAACAGACCAAGGTGTGGTCTGCGGATCCCGACGGGCGGCGCTGGGAAGTCTACACCGTGCACGAAGAAGCCGACGCGGAGCGTTCGTGCTGCGGATGAATCTGCTTCGGCGCTCCGTTGCGGAAGCCGTCGGTACCGCACTGCTGCTCGCAACGATAGTCGGATCGGGAATCATGGGCGAGCGGCTCGCCGGCGGCAACACCGCGATCGCGCTGCTCGTCAACTCCATCGCCACGGGCGGAGCGCTCGTGTGTTTGATTGAAGCGTTCGGGCCGATTTCCGGAGCGCATTTCAATCCGGCGGTCACGCTTGCCGATGCACTGCAAGGCGGCGTCGAATGGGCGGACGTGCCGGCCTATATCGCAGCCCAGATCGCCGGCGCTCTGGCGGGCGTCGCGTGCGCCAATCTCATGTTCGGTTTGCCCGTGTTCTTCGCGTCCCATCACGCGCGCGGCGGCGGTGCGCTGCTCTTCAGCGAGTTCGTGGCCACCTTCGGGCTGCTTGCCGTGA
>DATEHZ010000058.1:0-18012 GCA_035279385.1 Vulcanimicrobiaceae bacterium
TCATGATCTCGCAGATCTCTTCGAAGTGCGTGTACAGAAAGTTCTCTTGATGATGCGCCAGGCACCATTTCGCCAGAATCGAGCCGCCGCGCGATACGATACCCGTCACGCGGCTTGCCGTCAGCGGAACGTAGCGCAGCAGCACGCCGGCGTGAATCGTGAAGTAGTCCACGCCTTGTTCGGCCTGTTCGATAAGCGTGTCGCGATAGAGTTCCCAGGTCAGGTCTTCCGCTTTGCCGTTGACCTTTTCGAGCGCCTGATAGATCGGCACCGTGCCGATCGGTACGGGCGAGTTGCGCAAAATCCACTCGCGCGTTTCGTGAATATTCTTGCCGGTCGAGAGATCCATCACCGTGTCGGCGCCCCAGCGCGTCGCCCACGTCATCTTTTCGACTTCTTCTTCGATGGTCGAGGTCACCGCGGAATTGCCGATGTTCGCGTTGATCTTCACCAGGAAATTGCGCCCGATGATCATCGGCTCGCTCTCGGGATGGTTGAAGTTCGAGGGAATGATCGCTCGGCCGCGCGCAACTTCATCGCGTACGAACTCGGGAGCGAGCCCCTCACGAATCGCGATGAACTCCATCTCCGGCGTGACGATGCCTTTGCGCGCGTAGTGCATCTGCGTAACGTTCGCGCCGGGTTTTGCGCGGCGCGGATTGCGCAGGGACTTGAAGCGCACGCCGTCCAGTTCGGCCATGGCATCGCGTCCGCGCCGATACACGGAGGTCGGCTTATCGAGTTCTTCCGTGTCGTTGCGGTCGAGGATCCACTGCAGGCGAATCGGCTCGAGGCCTTTGTGCACGTCCGTCGTCAGCGCCGGATCGGTGTACGGACCGCTCGTGTCGTATACCGTGTGCGTCTCGCCGTTGGTGAGCGCAATCTCACGCATCGGCACGCGAATGGAAGAGTGCGAACCGGCAGCGTACGCTTTACGCGACGCGCCCGCAGAATTGGCAACAGCAGTCATTTGGAACGAGGCTCCCTTCCTACGCCGGCATTACCCGGATCAGGTTACAAAGCGGTCGGCTCGTAAGCCCTCTCAGCTCCTTCAGCAGATCGTTGAAGGATGGCTCCCGCGCACGAGTACTCTACCCCATTATTTTCGAGATTCCCGCCGTACGTTCGGCAACGATCGCTGCAGGCGCGGCGCAAGACCAGCGGTAAACGAGACGGCGTGAGCGCCGCCTCTTCTTTTCGCAGCGGAGTGGGTCCGTACACGATGCTTGCGGGAGCGCAAGCCGCCGTCGGCGCCGCAGCGATCTTCGCGCGATTTGCGCTCAGTGGTGCTCCGCCGCTGGCGGTGAGCGCGTGGCGGCTCGCGATCGCGTCGGCCGTGTTGTTGTGTATTGCGGGGGTGCGGATGCCTCGACTGCGCTCGGGCGTCCTTCGACAGGCTCAGGATGACGAGATACAGGCTCAGGATGACGAGATCCAGGGGCGCCAGGGTAAGGCGCGTTATGTTTTTGTTGCGGCGGGCGTTGCGTTGGCGGTGCATTTTGCTACGTGGATTGCGTCGCTGGATTATACGAGCGTCGCCGTTTCGACGCTGCTCGTTGCGACCACGCCGATTTGGACGGCGCTGTACGATTCGATCGTTCATAAACGCCATCTCTCGGCGATCGCGTGGGGCGCGTTTGTTATCGGCGCGGCGGGCCTGCTGCTCGTCGTAGGATTCAATCGGACGCATCCGCCTATCGCCGGACACGAATTGCTCGGCGAGGGGCTCGCCGTTGCGGGCGCAATCGCCATCGGCGCGTACTTCATTCTCGTTCGCGAGGTCCGCGATTCGTTCGGAACCCGCGACATCGTGACGCGCACGTATTCGTGGGCCGCGGCGGCGCTGCTCGTCGCATCGTTCTCCGCGCATCAATTTCCGCCGGCGTTCTCGGACGCCAAAGCCTGGGGCGGTATCCTCGCGATGGCGCTTATTTCGCAACTCCTGGGCCACACCGCCCTCAACGCAGCCCTGCGTTGGTTCTCGCCCAGCGCCGTCGCCATGTCGTCGCTGCTCGAACCCGTCGTGGCGGCGGTTTTGGCGCTGCTCATCTTCGGCGAAACGCTGACGGCGCTCGCTCTCGTGGGCGGCGTCCTGGTGCTTCTAGCGATCGGCGCTTTTTTGCGGGAAGAACGAATGCCGGCGGCTCCATAAGGCCCGCTCCAGACCTAGAATTGGACCGGTCCATTAGCAAGGAAATGGATGGTCCTGACGGAAGGCGCCCCCATGACCACAGCGATCAACGCCCAACCTCCGGCGCCGCAGGCGGCGCATGCGGCCGATGCCGACCCGCAGGAAACACGTGAATGGGTCGAGGCAATGCAAGGCGTCCTCGAGCACGAAGGCCGCGGCCGCGCGCAGCAGCTGATTGAAACGATCGTCGACGCCGCGCAGCGCGAGGGCGTGCACGTCTCGCTCGGACTCTCGACGCCGTACATCAACACGATTCCGGCGTCGGAGCAGCCGCCGATGCCGGGCAACGACGAACTGGAGACGCGCATCCGCCACTACGTGCGCTGGAACGCGATGGCGATGGTCGCGCGTGCGAATAAGGAATCGTCGGAACTCGGCGGCCACGTTGCAAGTTTCGCTTCGTCGGCAACGCTGTACGACGTCGGCTACAATCACTTTTGGCGCGGGCAGACGGACGGTTTCGGCGGCGACATGGTCTATCTGCAAGGCCATTCGTCACCGGGCTTTTACGCGCGGGCGTTCGTCGAAGGACGCATCACCGAAGAGCAGCTCGAAAACTTTCGGCGCGAAGTCGACGGCAAAGGGTTGCCGTCGTATCCGCACCCGTGGCTCATGCCGGACTTCTGGCAATTCCCGACGGTCTCGATGGGCCTGGGCCCCATTATGTCGATCTACAACGCGCGCTTCATGCGCTACATGAACGACCGCGGGATCGTCGACGCAGCGGATCGGAAAGTGTGGGCGTTTCTGGGCGACGGCGAAACGGACGAGCCGGAATCGCTCGGCGCGATCTCGCTCGCCGGCCGTGAAAAGCTGGACAATTTGATTTGGGTGATCAACTGCAACCTGCAGCGGCTGGACGGTCCGGTGCGCGGCAACGGCAAGATTATCCAGGAACTCGAGACTGTGTTCAAGGGCGCGGGCTGGAACGTCATCAAGGTCATTTGGGGCAGCAGTTGGGACGCGCTGCTCGAACGCGATCACACGGGACGTCTCGTGCAACTCATGAACGAGTGCGTCGACGGCGACTACCAAACGTTCAAATCGCGCGACGGCAAATTCGTGCGCGACAACTTCTTCGGCCGCTATCCGGAAACGGCGGAACTGGTCGCGCACATGAGCGATGAAGACATCTGGGCGCTCGCGCGCGGCGGCCACGATCCGCGCAAAGTGTACGCCGCATACAAGACTGCGTTCGAACACAAAGGCCAGCCGACCGTGATCCTCGCGAAGACGATCAAAGGCTACGGTATGGGCGAGTCGGGCGAAGCGCAGAACATCGCGCACCAGGCCAAGAAAATGAAAGTGGAGTCGATGCGCAAGTTCCGCGATCGCTTCCATCTGCCGATTCCGGACGGCGAGGTCGAGAAACTGCCGTTCGTTCGCCCTTCGGAGACCAGCGAGGAGATGAAGTATCTGCGCGATCTGGTGGATCGGCGCGGTTACATTCCGTCCCGGCGCACGAAATCGGTTTCGCTGACCGTGCCGGAGCTGAGCGTCCTCGAACCGCAGCTCAAAGGCACCGGAGAACGCGAGATCTCCACGACGATGGCATTCGTGCGCATCTTCACCGCACTGCTCAAGGATAAGGAGATCGGTCCCAAGATCGTGCCGATCGTCGCGGACGAGTCGCGCACGTTCGGCATGGAAGGACTGTTCCGTCAACTCGGCATCTACTCGTCGGTCGGACAACTCTACCACCCGCAAGACGCCGAGCAACTGATGTGGTATCGCGAGGATCGCCAGGGACAGATTCTGCAGGAAGGCATCAACGAAGCGGGCGCGATCTCTTCATGGATCGCGGCGGGTACGTCGTACTCGACGCACAACGTGCCGATGATTCCGTTCTACATCTTCTATTCAATGTTCGGCTTCCAGCGCGTCGGCGATCTCGCGTGGGCCGCGGCGGATTCGCGCACGCGCGGGTTCTTGCTCGGCGGCACGTCGGGACGCACGACGCTCAACGGTGAAGGCTTGCAGCACGAGGACGGGCACAGCCAAGTCTTCGCGCACTTCATTCCGAACTGCGTATCGTACGACCCGACGTACGGATACGAAGTCGCAGTCATCATCCAAGACGGGCTGCGGCGCATGTACAAGAATCAGGAAGACGTCTACTACTACATCACGCTGCTCAACGAAAATTACCGGCATCCGGACATGCCGAAAGGCGCCGAAAACGGCATCTTGCGCGGCATGTACTTGCTGAACGACGCGGGGACGGCGGACAAGAAGGCGCAGCGCGTGCAGTTACTCGGCAGCGGCGCAATTCTGCGCGAAATCGAAGCCGCGGCGGAATTGCTTGCAAGCGACTGGGGCGTGAGCGCCGACGTGTGGAGCGCGACGAGTTTCAACGAACTGCGCCGCGACGGTATCGACGCGGAGCGCTGGAATCTGCTGCATCCGCAGGAGCAGCCGCGCCTCTCGTACGTCGAGCAGTGCCTCGACGAGCGCAAGGGCCCCGTCGTCGCCGCGACCGACTATATCCGCACGTTCGCGGATCAGATTCGCCCGTACGTGAAGCGGCGCTACGTCACGCTCGGCACCGACGGATTCGGACGAAGCGATTTGCGGCGCAAACTGCGCGAGTTCTTCGAGGTCAACCGGTACTACGTCACACTGGCCGCGCTCAAGGCGCTCGCCGACGACGGAGAGATCCCGCTCAAGACGGTTTCCGAAGCGCTGAAAAAGTACAACATCGATCCCGCCAAGCCGAACCCGGTGCTGGTGTAACATGGCCGAAACGATCGACGTCCGCGTTCCCGACATCGGCGACTTCAAAGACGTGCCCGTCATCGAGGTTCTCGTCAAACCGGGCGATGCCGTCAAAAAGAACGATTCAATCGTCACGCTGGAGTCCGACAAAGCTTCGATGGAAGTCCCGTCGCCCTCCGACGGCACCGTTGCCGACGTGAAGGTGAAAATCGGCGACAAAGTCTCGGAGGGCACCGTCATTCTGAGCCTCTCGAGCGATGAGCGAGCGCCCGCAGCAACGACACCCGCGGCGGCGGCAGCACCGCCCGCGGCGGAAAAGCCGGCCCAGACTTCGGAAAACGTCGTCGAGCTGAAAGTGCCGGACATCGGGGATTTCAAAGACGTTCCGGTCATCGAAGTGCTGGTCAAACCGGGCGATGAGATTGCGAAAGACGCATCCGTCGTTACGCTCGAATCGGAAAAAGCGTCGATGGAGGTTCCGGCAATTGCCGGCGGCACGATTGCGCAGGTGCGCGTCAAAGTCGGCGACAAGGTCTCACAGGGCAGCGTGATTGCGACGGTGCGGACGGCGAGTGCGGCGCCCGCTGCTGCGAAGCCCGTAGCGGCGCCCGTGCAGGCACCCGCGGCTGCCCCGCCGCCCCTTCCGGCGGCTGCGGGTCCTTCGATATCTCAGGACGAGCGAAGCGTACAACCCAGTGGGAATGGGGCGGTGCATGCGAGTCCGTCGATTCGGCGGTTTGCGCGCGAATTGGGCGTCGATTTGCATCGCGTGCGGGCGAGCGGGCCGAACGGGCGCGTAACGCGCGAAGACGTGCAGCACTTCGTCAAACGCTCCCTGCAAGATGGAGGCGGCGTTGCGGTTTCCGGCGCCGCCGGCTTGGCGATTGCGCCCTGGCCGAAAGTCGACTTCGCGCAGTACGGCGAGATCGAACGCAAGCCGCTCTCGCGCATCAAGAAGATCTCTGGACCCAATCTGCATCGCAACTGGGTGATGATTCCGCACGTCACGCAGAACGACGACGCGGACGTCACCGATCTCGAGGAGTTTCGTAAGGAACTCAACGCCGAGTACGCCAAGCAGAACGTCAAGGTCACGATGCTCGCGTTTCTCATCAAAGCGTCGGTCGCCGCACTCAAGAAGTTCCCCGAGTTCAACAGTTCGCTCGACGGCGATGAACTGGTGTACAAGCGGTACTACAACATCGGCTTCGCCGCGGACACGCCGGGGGGGCTCGTCGTACCCGTCGTCAAGAGCGCCGACACCAAAGGCATCGCGCAGCTCGCCCAAGAGACCGCCGAACTCGCGGCAAAGGCGCGTGACGGGAAGCTCGCAATGGGCGACATGCAGGGCGGAACGTTCACGATCTCCAGCCTGGGCAGCATCGGCGGAACGTACTTCACGCCGATCATCAACGCACCGGAGGTTGCGATTCTGGGTGCGTGCCGCGCCTCGATGCGCCCGGTTTGGGACGGCACGCAGTTCGTGCCGCGGCTTATGCAGCCGCTCTCGCTCTCGTACGATCACCGCGTGATCGACGGGGCGGCGGCCGCTCGCTTCACGGCTTATTTGGCGGCCGTGTTAAGAGATCTACGCAGAGCACTGCTGTAAACTTAACGGCGCCGCCGTTTGCACGCCGCGGCGCCGTGCCATACTACTGGTGATGTGCCCGTACGATTCGGACACGCACGTTCGCCTGCTCACGCGAGTTGTGGACGAAGCGTCCGATTTAATTCTCATCACGGATTTCACGCCGCCTTCACAAGGCGGTCCGTTCATCGAGTATGCGAACGAGTCGCTTCTGCGTGCGATCGGCTGCACGATGGACGAATTATCCGGGCGTTCGTATCAGACGATCATCTCGCCCGACAACGATCCGGTCGTCCTGCAAACCATTACAGACAATCTCGAAGCCGCCCACGTGAACGAGAAAGAGATCAAGCTGCGCCGCAAGGACGGCGGATCGTTCTGGGTCGAGTTCGCCGGCAAACCGCTGTACGACGACCTCACGGGCAGCAGCCATTGGGTCTCGGTCGGGCGAGACATCACGCTGCGCAAACGAAGCGTCGAAGAGACGCTCACGCTCATGACGGCGCTCGACGCGGTGAGCGGACATTTGGAGATCTACTCGCTCGACGGCGGAGAGTATACCGCGGTCTTCCGCAATCACGACGCGGACGCCGATATCTCCGAACTCGTCGAAACGCTGCTCAACGATCCCATCCTGCGCGAAGCGACCGCCCTGCGCGAGCGCTTGAGCGGCGGCGAGAGCGTGACCGTTACGACGGACGGCCTGCAGATTCGGCCGTGCAGCCCGCACGCCGAAACGCTCCTCTGCATCAAGCAAAAAGCGAGCTAGATCGCAACCCGCATTTTACACCGTTGCCGTCTGCTTGCGGCGCAATTGACGTAAGACGTAGTGCAGAATGCCGCCGTGGCGGTAGTATTCGGCTTCGTCGGGCGTGTCGATGCGCAGCAGCGCTTTAAAGTCGACGTGGCGGCCTTGCGTATCCGTCGCGCGCACCTGCACGTGCATGCGCGGTGTGATGCCGCCTTCCAAACCCGTGACGTCGAACGTTTCTTCGCCCGTCAATCCGTACGTCGTATGATCCGCGCCCGCTTCGAATTCGAGCGGGAGAATGCCCATGCCGATCAGATTGCTGCGGTGGATGCGCTCGAAGGATTGCGCGACGACGGCCTTGATGCCGAGCAGATACGGTCCCTTCGCCGCCCAGTCGCGCGACGAGCCCGAACCATACTCTTTCCCGGCGAGCACGATGAGCGGCGTACCGTCGGCCTTATACTTCATCGCCGCATCGAAGATCGACATCTGTTCGTTCGAGGGCAGGTACCGCGTGTAACCGCCTTCGACCCCCGGAACGAGTTGATTGCGCAGACGCACGTTTGCGAACGTGCCGCGCACCATCACCTCGTGATTGCCCCG
The DNA here is from genome assembly GCA_035279385.1 of Vulcanimicrobiaceae bacterium. GTDB lineage: Bacteria > Vulcanimicrobiota > Vulcanimicrobiia > Vulcanimicrobiales > Vulcanimicrobiaceae > DATGJX01. The sequence continues at coordinate 7,849 of DATEHZ010000058.1, forward strand.
GCGCGCGCCGTACGAGTTAAAGTCGGCGGGCGCAATGCCTTTCTCCATCAGGTACTTGCCGGCAGGACTGATCTTGGCGATATTGCCGGCCGGCGAAATGTGATCGGTCGTGATGCTGTCGCCGAGCAGCGCGAGCGCACGCGCGCCGCGGATGTCGCTTACCGGCGCCGGTTCCGCTTTCATGTTCTCGAAGTACGGCGGATTCTTGACGTACTCGGAGAGCGGATCCCAGGCGTAGCGTTCGCCTGCCGGAACGTCGAGCTTCGCCCAGTTCTCGTCGCCGCGAAACACGTCGCTGTAATTCGCTTTGAACATCTCATCGCTGATCGACTCGGCGATGACCTTCGAGACCTCGGCGTTGCTCGGCCAAATGTCTTTCAAATACACCGGCTTGCCCGACTCGTCTTCACCGATGGGCTCGCGGGTCAGATCGAGATCCATGCGGCCGGCGAGTGCGTACGCTACCACGAGCGGCGGCGACGCGAGATAATTCGCGCGCACTTGCGGATGGATGCGGCCTTCAAAATTGCGATTACCGGATAACACCGCGGCGACGATTGAATCGTGCTCCGCGACCGCTTCGGCAACGTCCGGCGGCAGCGGGCCGCTGTTGCCGATGCACGTCGTGCAGCCGTAGCCGACGAGATTGAAGCCCAGTTCGTCCAGATACCGCGACAAACCGGATTTGTTCAGATAATCGGTAACGACTTTGGAGCCGGGCGCGAGCGAGGTTTTGACCCACGGTTTGCGCTTCAAACCGCGCTTCACCGCGTTGCGCGCCAGCAGACCCGCGGCCACGAGCACCGACGGATTGCTGGTGTTCGTGCAACTCGTGATGGCGGCGATGACGACGCTGCCGTCCGATACGGCGGTGTTGTCCGCAACCGCGGTTGCGAGCGGGCCTTCGTTCTCCATGCGCGCCGCAGAACTCGCGGGCTTTGCATCGCGTGCGGCGACCCACTCCTGCAGCGCGCCGTTGAACGAGGACTTCACGTCTTCCAGCGACACGCGATCTTGCGGACGGCGCGGACCGGCAAGGCTCGGAACGACACTGGCGAGATCGAGTTCGACCACGTCGGTGAACTGCGGATCGGGCGTCGTGTCGGTGCGGAACATGCTTTGCGCTTTTGCATACGCTTCGACGAGCGCGATGTGCTCGGCGCTGCGGCCCGTCAATCGCAGATACTCGAGCGTTTGCCCGTCGATCGGGAAGATCGCGCAGGTCGAACCGTACTCCGGCGACATGTTGCCGAGCGTGACGCGATCGGAGACGGGCAGATTCGAAAGACCGGTGCCGAAAAACTCGACGAATTTTCCGACGACGCCCTTCTTGCGCAGCATCTCGGTGACGACGAGCACGAGATCCGTTGCGGTCACGCCTTCGCGCAGACTGCCGCTGACTTTGATGCCGATGACGTCCGGAATGAGCATCGTCACCGGCTGACCGAGCATCGCCGCTTCCGCTTCGATGCCGCCGACTCCCCAGGCAAGCACGCCCAGACCGTTTGCCATCGTGGTGTGCGAATCGGTGCCGACGACCGTGTCCGGATATGCGGCCGCGTTGTGCGGATCGAATGCGAGCCCTGCGCCGCCGCCGCCGAAGACGACGCGAGAGAGAAATTCGATGTTGACTTGGTGCACGATGCCCGTATCGGGCGGAACGGCACGGAAACTATCGAGCGCGTGCTGTCCCCACTTCAAAAACGCGTAGCGTTCGCGGTTGCGTTCGAATTCGAGATCCGCGTTCTTCTTGAACGCCGCGCCGTCGCCGAATGCATCGACCTGCACGGAGTGATCGATGACGAGTTCGACCGGCTGCAGCGGATTGATGGCTTTCGGATCGCCGCCCATCGCGGACATGGCGTCGCGCATCGCCGCGAGATCGACGACCGCCGGCACACCGGTAAAGTCTTGAAGCAGCACGCGCGCGGGACGGTATGCGATTTCACGCTGCGAATGGTGTTGCGGACTCCATTTCGCGAGCGCTTCGACGTCGTCTTTGGTGACCGAACGGCCGTCTTCGAACCGCACCAGATTCTCGAGTAGAATCTTGAGCGAATACGGCAGCCGATCGAGCTGCACGACGTCGGCGTCCTGCAGTGCGCCCAGGCGCACGTACGAATAGGAACGGTCGCCGACGATGAGTCTGTCGACGGCGTTGAAACTGTTTGCGTGCTGATTCATGACTTCAAGGAGATTCGCGGGTCTCCGGTCGCGTAGCCTTCGATGCAAAGCAAGCTTTGCCCCGACAAAAGTCGCCAAAGCGGTTCGGCGACGAGCTGCGTGCGCCAATGCGAGAGACCAAGCACGCGTTCGAAATCTTCGCGGGAGCCCGGGACTTCGCGGGCGACGCGCTCGAGGCAGGCGCGAGGCGCCAGCAGGCTGGGCGGCAACTCGTTCTCCTGCGCCAGTTCGCCCACGACGACGCTCATAAGGGAGACCAGCGTTTCGCGAGCGTTGCCGAGCGGGCGCGAAAATTTGGCCGGAAGATCGGCTTCGTCGAGCGATTCGCCCCGTTTGACGGCCTCGAGGATGAGCGGGCCGAGCGCGCGGCGCGTCCCCGGGTCGAGCCGCCGCAGCTGCGCCAAATCGTCGAACGTGCGCGGCCGCACCGTCGCAAGGCCGCCCACCACGTCGTCAGGCATGACGTACTTGAGCGGAAGATCGCGCTCGCGCGCGAGCCGGTCTCGCAATTTCACAATCTCCGAGAGCACGCCCAGTTCGCGCCGGTTCATGCGGTTTGCGCCCGGGATGCGCGAGTACATGCGGCGCTCTTCACTGCGATAGCGATCGACGTCCGCAAGCAGGCGGCACTCCTCGATCGCCCATTCGTAACGCCCTTTCTCGCGCAGGCACTGCGTGAGTTTGTCCTGCATGTCGAGCAGATGCGCGACGTCGTCGACCAGATACTCGAGCTGTTTTTCCGAGAACGGACGCGCGGACCAATCGCTTACGGTCTGCGATTTTTTCAGACGCGTGCCGCACAGATCGCGCACGAGATCCGCAAGCGAGATCGCCATGCCGTAGCCGAGAAACGCTGCCGCGACTTGGCAGTCGAAAACGTCCGGCGGAACGATATCCCATTTGTCGGCGAAGATCTTGAGGTCGCTGCTCAGGGCATGTCCGACCACCGTCGTCTCGCAAAGGGCCTGCGCGAGCGGCGCCAGGTCGTCGAGTGCCAAGGGATCGACGATCGCGAAGCCGTCTTCGAACGCGAGTTGAACGACCATGAGCCGCGCCGTGTAACTGCGCTCGTTGTGAAATTCCGTGTCGATGCCCACGCGCGCGGCCGTGCGCACGCGTTCGCACAACTCGCGCAGCTGTTCGGGCGTGGTGATCATGGGAACGTCGTTCACGGCTGCGGTCCTATCGCTGGCGGCGGCGTCGCATGGTGGCGCCGCCAGCGCCAATGCGGCCGGTGATGAATGATGTAATTGTGCGCGCGCGTTTCATACCGGTGAATCGCCGCGGTTGCGCGATCGCCGAAGATCGCGAGGATCGTGCAGAGGGGAATTGCCACCACGGACATCGTCGCAATGTGAATCCAGATCGGCACGCGGAACGCCGCCGCGCTCGCCGTTGCGACGGTTCCCCCGAACCCGGGAATGACGCGCACCGCGATCAAGAACATCGGCGATCCGATCTTGAAGCGCTTCACCCAATGCGGCAGACGCGCGAGCGCCGCGTCCAAATCGAGCAAGTGCGAGGCGCGCCGGTTGATCCAGTAGCCGATGGCTGCGGCGATTACGATGCCGACCGCGTTGATGATGCTGCCCCACAGCGGCCCGAAAATCGCGCCGTTCATGATGGCGAGGGCATCGGTGACGGAGAACGGAGCGGATGCAACGACTGCGAAAATCGCCGTCGCCAGCGGCAGCGCAACGCCCGGGCCGATCGAGCGGATAAAATGCTCGATGTACGGCTGATAGCGGATTACCAGCGCCGCGAGAGCAAACGAGACCGCCAGCAGGCCGATACCCGCCAGGCGGCGGCCTATCGGAGCCAAGCGCGAACGAGTTCCCGGTAACTGCTCATCGAGGAGGATGGCATGCTCCTGGTACGGACGGTCATCACGGTCTTATGCGCCATAGGGATTTACGCTTCCGTTTTTATGCTGAGCAAGAGCGCGCGCGCCGCCAAGGGAGAGCTCCGCGAGCCGAGCGTCGTCCAGACGCCGCGGGCAGCGTTGTTCTTCGGCGTGCCGAACGCGTTCTTCGGCGTGCTCTACTATGCCGCGCTCGCAGTGGTTACATGGAGCGCGCGCAACACGGCGCTGCTTGCTCTGGCTCTCGCCGCAACCGTGCTCGCCGCAGCGACGTCTGCGTACTTGGCGTACAGCTTGCTCTTCGTAACGAAGCGCAGCTGCCCGTACTGCTGGAGCGCACACGCCGTCAACTGGGCACTTGTTGCCGCAATCCTGTATCTCTTGGCCCTGCGTTAGAGGCCGGCGAGGCGTGTTTGTCTTTGCCGTGCATGGGTATTATCGAATCGCATTCCAATGGAATGGCGCTACCGGATTATTCGGGAGCTGAGACTGCCGTCCGGTGCTCGTGACAAACAAAAGGCCGCGCTGTGCGCGGCCTTTTGCATCCGTGCGTCTCGTTTAGCTCTTCAATTTATAGACCGACGCGAGATCGTGCATCGCCGTATTCAGAATCGCGTGATAATCCGCGTCTGCGGCGATCCCGTATTTCGCATCGATGTCTTTCATCACTTGAACGTGAATCGGATGCGAGACGGCGCGATCGAGCATCACTTCGACGTTGAAGCCGCTGCCGGTTTGGCCGGCGCCCCAAAGGGCCGCCGCGAGTGCCGGACCGTTGTGGGGATCGGGCGAAGGCGTGCTGGGGAGTGCGACACCCTTTTCTTTCACGATCTTCAGCGTGTCCGAAACGATGAACTCGAAGACGTTCAGGAAGTTTCCGACCTTCTTTTTGCCGTATTGATTGGTGAGTTTGCCGACTTCCGCGTTGAACTTATCACCCGTCAGCGTCTTCACCAGCGTGACGGTCTTGAAATCCGACGGGCCGCCGCCCGCTTCAACCATGGAAAGCGCCACTTGCAAGGCGGGTTTACCCGTATAGACGCCGGGGCCCGAAAAGCGCGACGGCTGCATGGTGACGTTGGGCATCGCCGCGAGCAACACAATCGCGGCCAGCTTGAAAAACACTACGCTGATCCTTTCCGGAGGGTGCTCCGAGGTAGCAGTACGATTACGTCTTGCTAACGGGGAAGTCGCCGGTTTGGATTTGCCGGATCATCGCCGCGTATTTCGCGTCAGTCGTCGGGGCGGCGGAAAACCACGCGTCGAGCATGGCTTTCGCGATGGGAATCGCCGTAGCGCGCAGGCTGAGCGCAAGCACGTTGGCGTCGTTCCACGTGCGCGCGCCCGCTGCGGTCTGCGCATCGGCGCACAAAGCGGCCCGCACGCCGGGGACCTTATTGGCCGCGATACTCACGCCCGTGCCCGTCCAGCAGCAGACGATACCGTAATCGCACTCACCGCGAGCGACGGCCTCGCCGACGGCGCGCCCGACGTTCGGCCAGGCATCGTCCTTTTGCGGCCCGAGAACGCCGAAGAGCGCGACCTCGTGGCCGCGCTCCCGCAGTTCGCGCTCCAGCGCGCCGGTTAATTCGGTTGCTTCGTCAGAACCCAGAGCGATGCGCATGCGTCGTTCTTCGACGGGCCCGGGACGGCGTGCTCTTTAGTGCGCGCTGCCTTTGAGGACGATCATGTCGGCGTTCAGCGAACCGTCGGAGTTCGGGCGGCCGCGCACGTCGACGGTATCGCCGGCCTTGATCGTGTAGCCGCGCGGATTGATGACCGTGCCGCGGTGCAAGTGAATCTCGCGATAGCGATCGAGCTGCATCTTGAGCTGCATTTCGTATCCGCGGTAGTACGTCACTTGACCGATCGACTCGGTATCGCTCCAACCGAACGCGCCGCGCACGATGTTGCCGAGCGCGTTGATGGCGTCTTGGCCGATGTTCGGCGGAATGCTGGGAACGGATGTGGGCGCCGGGCTGGGCGTGGGCGTGGCCGTCGCGGCAAATGCAGGCAGCGTGAATGCGAACAGGACGGCGGCAATTGCAGCGACAAATCGCGTAGTCATACAGCTGTAACGCTATGCCGCGCGATGAGGTTCCCACTTGGTCCGGTTAGCCGCCACGGTCATGCTCGTCCGCCCCGCGGGCGAGGGGTTGGAAGTGTTCATGCTTCGCCGCAGCGAGGCGAGCCATTTCGTGCCGGACGTCTACGTTTTTCCCGGCGGAACGCTGGATGATAGCGACTTCTCCGAGCGCGCGCTTGCCCGGGCCTGCGGTACGGACGAGCTGAACTTGCAGCGGCAATTTCGCGAGCAGTCCGCGCCCTCGTTCCCCGCACCGTTCGGAACGCCGCCGCGTCTAAAAGCAGCGGGGCTGCTGATTGCGGCCGTGCGGGAGTTATACGAAGAGGCCGGCGTGCTGCTGGCCTGCGACGATCGCGGCCGTCCGCTTTCCGATACCGATCTCGCGCCGTACCGCGCCGAGTTGCAGAACGCGCGCGCGCTCGTGCAGCGAGGCGACGTAGCGTTCTACGAAGTGCTCGAGCGGATCGGCGTATACGCAAATGCCGGCGCGCTCGTCCTCTTCTCGCATTGGATTACGCCGCCGCCCTTTCCGCGCCGGTACGACGCGCATTTCTTTTTGGCGGAAGCCTCGCCCGATCAAGCCGCGGTTGCGGACGCGTTTGAAACGCACGACGGCATATGGGTTTCGCCGAGCGCCGCGTTGGAGCAGTGCCAGGCCGGCACGTTTCGCATGGTGTATCCGACGATCAAGCACGTCGAACGATTGGCGAAGTTCGCAAGCACGCGGGAGTTGTTCGCTTTCGCGCGCACCAAACCGATTTACAGCATCATGCCCGATACGCCGGCGGAGCGCGAGTTCTCGATGCCGCCCGAACTCGAGTACGCGTGGTAAGTACGCGCATCTCGCTGGTTCGGGCGCCGAATCCGTCGGCGATGACGCTCAGCGGGACCAACAGCTATATCATCGACTGCGGCAACGGGCAAGCCGTCTGCATCGATCCGGGACCACCGCTCGCGCGTCATGTCGAGGCGCTGCTTGCGCGCGCGGCCGACCTGCGCTGCGAGATCGTGCTCATCCTTCTCACGCATACGCATCCGGATCACGCGCCGGCTGCGGTGACCCTCGCCGAGCGAACGGGGGCGCCAATCGCCGCATACGCACGAACGGAATTTCCGCACACCCGCAATCTGCACGACGGCGACGTCCTGCAGATCGGCGATGCGAGGATTCGCGTCATGGAAGCGCCGGGTCATACGTTCGATCATCTCGTCTATTACGAAGAGCGCGAAGACGCGCTCTTCACCGGCGACACCGTTCTCGGCGAGGGGTTCGTCGTGATTGCCCCGCCGAACGGCGCGATGCGTCCGTATCAGCAGACGCTGCAGCGGATGCTCGACGAATTTCCCGGCGTACGTATCATCTACGGCGGGCACGGAGAGCCCGTGCGCGATCCGCAAGAAAAACTCCGCGAGTACATCGCGCACCGGCAGTCACGTCAGCAAGAGATTCTCACGACGCTTGCGAGCGGACCGCTCACGATTCCCGACCTGGTGCGCACGATCTATCGCGACACGAATCCGATTCTGTGGCCGGCGGCCGCGCGTCAGACGCTCGCGTACCTGATTCCGCTCGAACGGGAGGGCCTCGTCGCGTCGCGCGCGCTCGAGCGGCCGATGAACGATGCGGAACATGCCATCCTCAATCCGGAATGGGAAACGATCGTGGGCAAAGAGCACGCGCGCATCGTGGAGGAAGAACTCGGCGCGATGCTGCGTCTGGACACGCTGCGGGAGTACGCGCTTACGGAATCCTGATCGCGATCTTGCCGAATTGACCCGCTTGGCTCATGCGTTGCGCGGCAGCGGCTATTTCCTGCATCTCGTACGCGCGGTCGATCACCGGCTTGATGCGGTGCGTTGAAACGAACGCGAGCATCGCTCGAAAATCGGCCGGACTGCCCATCGAACTGCCGCGGATGTCCACCTGATTCCAGAAGACCGGGAACATGCGCATCTTCGCATCGCCCGTCGTACCGCCGTACGTCACGACGCGGCCGCCGGGGCGCACGATGGTCGTGGCCTTCGCAAAACTCTCACCGCCCGCGGAATCCACGACGATGTCGATAACGCCCGCAGCCTTGCGCACCGTCTTGTGCCAATCGGCGTCGGTCTTGTAGTTCACCGCGATGTCGGCGCCGAGCGCCCGCGCACGCTCCAACTTCTCGTCGCTCCCCGACGTGACGGCGACGCGCGCGCCGGCGGCTTTCGCATAGAGCAGCACGAACGTCTGCACGCCGCCGCCGATTCCGGTAATGAGGATCGTTTCGCCGCCGCGCAATTCGCCGCGCGTGAACGCCGCTCGAAACGCCGTCACGCCCGCAAGCGGCAGCGCCGCGGCTTCTTCGAACGAAAGATGCTCGGGCTTTTCATGGACGTTTTCTTTCGGCACGCACACGTACTGCGCGAAGGTGCCGTCGCGCGGAACGCCCAGTATTCGTGCGTCCAGACTCCATACGCGCTCGTCGCTGCCCCAGCCGATGGTCGGATCGATCACAACCGCTTTGCCGTCCGCCTCACCCGCGCCGTCCGCGCCGAGAATGCACGGCAGCGTGATGTTCGGATAAAGCCCCTGCGTGATAAAGACGTCCCGATGGTTGAGCGCGCCGGCGCGCACGCGCACGAGCGCTTCGTCCGGCTGCGGCTGCGGTTGCGGAACGTCGTCGACGACGAGGTTTTGCGGACCGCCGATTTCGTGTAAACGTACGGCTTTCATCTCTCTCGCTCTAGCTGCATTGTGCCTCTATGTAGCATTAGCCGATTGCTAACCCGGGCTTGCCCAACGTAGCGTTAGAGCATTGCTGCTACACTCCGGAGGATATTGTGAAATCTCTGCGGGTCCTGTTTGCCGTCGTCATGACGGTCGCGATTGCGTCGTGCAATAGCGGTTCGACTTCCACCGTCCCGTCCGCCGGCGGCCGCACTGCCGCGCAAACCGGCAAGCGGCACATCGACGTGCCCAAGAGCGCCGCGCGTCACAGCATGGACGCAAGCGGAAATCTCGTCGACGGCGGATTCGAATCCGGCGGCTATACATACTGGCAGCAGTGCGGTTCGGTGAACGCGTCGATCGGCACGTGGCGCCCGCACACCGGCTCGTACTCGCAGAAAGACGGTAACGTCTCGACGCCGGAGATCAACGGCGATTCGGGTCTGTGCCAGCAGATTACCGTGCCGGCAAGCGGCAAGATTACCTTCTGGCTCTATCAAGGCACGAACGAAACGAGCACCACGTACGCGTATCAAGAAGCGGATCTGCTCAATAGCGCCGGATACGTGCTCGATAATCTGTACACGAGCGCAACGACGAGCGGCGGCTGGGTGCAGCAAACGTACGACGTAAGTGCGTACGCCGGACAAAGCGTGTGGCTATATTTCGGCGTGCACGGGGACGGCTACTCGGGCGGCTACGTCTATCAGTACGTCGACGACGTCGCGTGGTCGGGAAGTTCGACGCCCACGCCTGCGCCGACGGCAACACCGACGCCGGCCGCAACACCCACGCCTAGCGGTGGGCCGACGCCGATCGCGACACCTGCAAACGGCGGCGGCAACAGCGCCGGCACGTGCGGAACGAGCTGCGGCGTGCAGCGCTGGCACATCAAAACGCTCGGCGACGCATACGTGAACACGATCAATTGGACGCCGATTCTCGGCAACGTTTCAACGCTGACGAGCGCACCCGTACCTGTAAACTACGATCAATACAACGACACGACGCGCTACGCACCGTATGAAACGCAAGCCTACCGCATTCGCGCTACGCTCGTCGGCTGGAAGATCGAAACCGATCACGATTTTCATATCGTCATCGCGGACGTAAACAACCCGAGCAACACGATGATTATCGAGCCGCCGGATCCGAACTGCAGCAGTGCGTGCGACGGCGGGTTCGCGAACTACTTCCAAAGCGTTCGCACGAAGATTACGAACTGCTTCGGCCAAGCGCCGAGTTCGTTCACGAACTTCAATTCAGGAATCGTTGTTGACGTAACAGGGATGCCGCTGTTCGATGCACTGCATAATCAAACGGGGG
>DATEHZ010000059.1:0-35667 GCA_035279385.1 Vulcanimicrobiaceae bacterium
AAGGCTACACCGAAGCGTCGGACCGGCTGTTCCAGATGGATCTCGTGCGCCGTTTCGTGTACGGACGCTTGGCGGAGGTGCTCGGACCCGCGGTGCTCAGCGCCGACGAAAACGCGCGCATCGCGAACGTGCGCGCAATCGTCGCGCAGCAGTGGGCGCATCTCGATCCGCACGACCGGCAAATCGCGATCGCTTTCTCGCAAGGCGTCAATGCGGCGATGAAGCGCGAACCGCTGCCGGTCGAGTTTCACATTCTGCTGTACGAGCCGGAGACGTGGAAGCCCCAGGATTGTCTGGCCGTCGGCATGGCGACGGTACTGGATCTGATCGATCCGTGGGGCGACGTCATTCGCCGCGACACCGTCGCGCGCAACCCGCACGCCGCTCCGTTCTTGAATTTGTATTCCGTTACCGATCCCGCGTACGATGCGCCGATCGACGGTACGCGGATTCAGCCCGTACCGTCGCTGCCGTCCTTGCAGAGGACCGCAGCGCGAACCAAGGCCGCAATCGTGTTGCCGCGCAATCCGGACCGCCCGCCGATCGGCAGCAACGAATTTGCCGTCGGCGCCGCGCACAGCGCCACGGGGCGCGCACTGCTTGCAAACGATCCGCATCTGCGCTTGGGCATTCCGGGCGTTTGGTACCTGGTCGATCTGCATCAAAACGATTTTCACGTTGCCGGAGGCGCGCTCGTCGGTACGCCCGGCGTCATTCTCGGACACAACGAACGCATCGCGTGGGGTTCGACGAACGGTACGGTCGTAACGGAAAGCGTCTATCGCGACCCGCTCGCGGGCGCGAGCACGCGCAAAGAAGTCTTTCACGTGCGTTTCGCGGCCGATCGCACCGTTACGTACTACGGCACGCGGCACGGGTTCGCCGCGCAAATCGAGGGCAAGACCGCGCTCTCGGTACATTGGCACGCCGCGCTCGCGCCGCTCACGCCATTGCAAACGTTCGAAGGCCTCGATCGCGCGCAATCCATCGCTCAAGCCATCGCTGCGCTGCGCCGGTATCCTGGGCCGCCGCAGAACTTCGTCATTGCGGATCGGAGCGGCGCGGTTGCGTACCAACTCGCGGGACTGGTTCCAAACGATCCGCTCTGGGGGCTGCGAGTCCATCCGGCGAGCGATCCGGTCTATCCGACGGTGCCTTTCAACGCCTTGCCGCACGTTGCGGCTTCGCGCTCGGACCTGCTCTTCACCGCGAACAATCGCATGTACGGCGAAGGGTATCCCTACCGGCTCTCGCCGAATTTCGCAGCGCCGTATCGCGCGCACCGCATCGCAGAATTGCTGCATAGCAAAACCAAACTCGGCATTTCCGATCTCGCGCGCTTTCAAACCGACACGCTCTCACTGCCGGAGCGCGATATCGCGCGCGCCGCCGTTGCCGCAGTTCGGCGCAAACATCTCGAGAACGACGCGATGCTGCGCCCCTACGTTCGAGCGCTCGCGCAGTGGGACGGCCGCTTCGATCCGTCCTCACGCGGCGCGCCCATTGCCTGGGAGCTGCGCCGGATCGCGGTCGCGAGCTTGGCGCAATACGATGCTGGTTCGACGGCGCAGGCGTACCAATCCAGTGCGGGCAACGCCGACTTGGTGCTGCTCGTGCGCGTGCTGCGCGAGCGCCCGCGCGGCTGGTGGCCGAACAGCGACTACGACGGACTGCTGGTGCACTCGCTGCGCACCGCAATCTCAACGCGCGGCACGCTCATGCTGCAAACGTGGGGCGAGTACGGGCGCTTCACCGTGCGTCATCCGCTTTCGATGCTGGGCATGACGTTTTTGAACGGCGCGCAGTTCGAAGGGAACGGCGACAGTTTCGGTCTCCACGTGCAAACGCCGACGCACGCGCAAAGCTTTCGCGCGGTGTGGGACGTCGGCGATTGGGATGCGGGCGGGATCGTGATTCCGAGCGGCGAGTCGGGCGAACCCGCGTCGGGACATTACACCGATTTGAGCGCCGCGTGGATACAGGAGCGCCTCGCGCCGCTTCCGTTCTCCGACGCCGCAGTTCGCGCGCACGCGCGTCAAACGCTGACGCTGACTCCTTAACTTTTCGAGCGCTGCCAGCGAAGGGTTGCGACGGAGCCGTGCGTCATCCCCTCGCACCACGTGGTGAAATAGCGCCGGGGCGGCACGTCGCGATCCGCGGTTGCAAAGCGATACGAGAGCACGGGGCCGGGTGTAACGCGCGCGCAGGCGTGCGCGAGCTGCGCTGAAAAATCGGCGCGCGATGCGAGCGGCACCTTGTCGACGAAGAGCGCGCGCAGCGGACGATCGCTATCGGTAAACCACTGCCGCGCTTCACTACCTTGCGCGTCGTAGCCGATCACGACCGGCCGTACGCCCGCGTAAAAGTCCAGCAGCGATGAAAAGCCGTAGCCGTCCGTCATCGCAATGGCGCCGCGCTCGCCGGTCAAACGTGCGACGTCGCGTGCCAGCGGGCGATACGTGAACATCTCGAACGGGCCGCCGTCGGCCAGACGAATCCCGCCCGCGCGCATCGCCGCATACACGCCGCCCGGCGCGAGACCCGCCGTAAAGATCAACGCCGTCAGCAGTGCGGCGGGCGCGAACATCCACGCCGCCGCGCGGCGCCGCGCACCGGCGCTCCACGCCACGAACGCGCCGCCGATCGCCACGCAGAGCGAGACGAACGGCCCGATGAACCAGTAGACTTCCACGCGTTCGTGCATCGAAAGTACGAGCAGTACGATGCAAAGCGGCAGCGCCGTCCAGGTGACCAGCGGTTCTCTGCGGCGCACGAGCAGCACGGTGGCCGCAATCCAAAGCCCGGGCGAAAATGCGAGCGCGTCGAGTGCGTAGAGCACGAACGGCCGCACCACTTGCACTTCGTCGGACGGATGGCGCTGCAGAAACGCAAACGTGAACGAGATCCAGGAATGTGCCGCATTCCACCACAGATACGGCGCGTAAAACAGCAGCGCGATCGCAAGTGAAGCGGCCATACCGCGCCGCCAAGATTGCCGGTACGGCCCCGTGCACGCGGCGGCGACGACACCGGCGACGAGCGCCCAGCCGAACGCGCGAGAAAGCAGCGCCGCACCGAGCGCAATGCCGAGGCAAACGAACCACACGAAGCGCCCTTCGCGAAACGCGCGAACGGCGAGATACAGCGAGGCCGCCCATGCGAGCGCAAACGGCCCATCGGGCGTAGCGCTTCCGAATGCAACGGTGAGCATCGGTGCGAGTGTGACGGCAAGCGCGGCAATCGCGCCGGCACGTTCGTCGCGCGCGAGCGCGCTCGCCGCACCGCCCGCAAACATCGCGGCGAAGAGGCCGCAAAGCACGAACGCAATGCGCACGGCAAACGCCGAATGACCCACCCATGCAAACGCCGCGATGCAAAACGCGACCGCGGGCGGATGATCGACGTAGCCCGCCGCAAGCCGCCGGCTCCACTCCCAGTAGTACGCTTCATCGCCGGTCAGCGGCAACGAGGCGGCAAGAGCAGCACGAAGCGCCGTCACGACGATGACGGCGCCCCACGCACCTAAAAACCAACGCCGCGCGCGCATTGCGCGCTGCTTCTTACCCCGGGTCTGCGTCCCCGCCTGCAGCGTTTGCCTCGCATGGCGCCGCCGCCCAGGCCCAGCCGCGGGTAGGTGCCCGCTGCCTTGCCCCTCGGCGCAAGTGGCGTCTGCGCCGGCGGCGCGGCCGGGTCTATCGTTGACAGGCGGCTCGGGGGTCTGATAATCTTCCAAAGTTATGTACGCGATTATCGAGACGGGCGGAAAGCAGTTAAAAGTCTCGGAAGGCGACGTCATTAAGACGGACCTTCTGGAGAGCGAAGTCGGAGCCGACGTGACGTTCGACCGCGTCGTGCTTGCCAGCAATGGCGGCGACTCCGTGACGGTCGGTTCGCCCCTCGTGAGCGGAGCGACGGTTACGGGCACGGTTCTGCGCCACGACAAAGACAAGAAGATTCTGGTCTTCAAGTACAAGCCGAAGAAGCGCGTGCGCAAGCTCACCGGCCACCGTCAGCCTTTCGCCGAAGTCAAGATCACCAAAATCCAGCTGCCGTAGCGCGCGGCGCACGCGGATGCTTGACGTTATTTTTCGCAGGGACAGCCGAAGCCGGCTGTCCTCTGTTTTTGCTTCGGGCCACGTCGAGATCGCCGAAACCAGCTCGGACGAATACTCGCTCGTTTGCGCGGCGGTCTCCGCAATTCTGCAGGCGGCTCGACTCGGGCTCGAAGCGCACGTAAAAATTCCGCTCGACGTGAACCAGCAGAGCGGCGAACTCTCCATGCGCTGGCCACAAAGCGCGCGCGACGACGAACGGGTCCTCGCCATTCTGGAAACGGCGCGCCTGTCCGTGCAGCAGATTGCCGCACAGTATCCGCAGCACGTCCGGTTGCGCCAAGAAAGCGAAGCGTAACCAGGTGCCGCCAAACCGGGTATGATAACTGTCCACGTCGCTATTTGGGAGGCATTATGTCTGAGACGTTCCGGTCGACGCCGTCGGAGCAGCAGTGGTCCGGCAGCAACGGCTACAAAGGCACGTACGCGGAGAACGCCAGCGTGAATTACGAAAATACGGAAAACACCGGCAGCAACGAAGCCGGCAAAGCGCTCCTGGTCGGCGTGCTCGGCGGCCTGCTGTCGGCCGCTGGATATCTGGTGTACCAGCGTCTGCCCGAGGATCAGAAAGAACGCCTGCAGAGCCAGGCAAAATCGATGCTGCAGCAGCGCATCACCGAGATCCGTCAGAACTTCAACATTTAACCGCGGGTCTTACTGAGGCGTCTCCTCGGCCGGAGGCGCCTCGGCCGCTTCTTCGGGCGCCGGCTTCGGCGGTTCGTTTACGTCCGCCGCGCGCTCCATTTCTCGAATGAACGAGTGCGAGGTGTTCTGCACGTCGCGCATCACCCGGCCGGCTTGCCGCATGATGCCGGGGAGTTTTTCCTCGCCGAAGACCAGGAGCGCGAGGACGCCGAGAATCGCCATATCGGGAAGAGAGAGCACGGGCCTCACCTTTTCCCCGCCTCCCGAGTAGGCCTGTCAAAGGATGGCAGGGCCCTCCTGCGCCCCCGTGCAAGGTTGGGCGGCCCGTGAAGATCATCTATACGCGAGGTAACCGGACGGAGACGCTCGCGTCCCTCGCAACCCTTCGGAAGATCCTCAACCGCTTTGTCGCCCATCGTGTCTTCTACGAAGTCTCGAGCCGGAACAAGCGCGGGCACGAATTCTTTTCCGCTAAAAACGTTTTCGTCGTCGGCTCCATCGAGGTGGTCAACCGCGACTACCTGACGATCACGATCTTCGATGCGAACTGCCAAAGCCACTCAATCGAGATCTTGAACCCCGCAACCATGCGCATCTACGACGAGATGCCGGGCAAGGGATTTGCCGTCTCGTTCATCAGCGATGCGGATTCGGGCGTGGAGTCGCGGTGTTACTTGCGGGACGAAGGGGAAGAGGGCGAGGGGCTCAAGCAGCAGACCGCTCTCGAGAAGATCACGCTGCCGCAACTCTTTGAGTATCTGGAAGAGATCACGTCCGCGGATCTCGTGAAGTAACTCTACAATTTATAGATCGTGTCGGCGAGCACGCCCGGTTCGACGCGAATCGCCGTGAGCAGGCCCGGTGCGTGGATCGCTTGCGCCGCAAAGCCGAGCGCCAACTGTTTGGGATAGTAGCGGTCCTCGACTCGCTGCGCGCCTTCGACGAAAATGTTGTACGCGTCTTTGCTCAGCCACACGCTCGTGCGGCCGTCCGGCGTTTTGAACGCGAGCGTGTCGTAGCGCGTAATCGCGGGTTGTTCGCCCTCTTCCATGCGCTCTTCGAGCAAACGCGTCATGCCGGGACTCTCGCTCAGTTCCGCGTCGAGCACTCGTTCTCGATTCACCACGCTCGATATCGCCGGACCGATCCCCGGTTCTTCGAGCAGCGAGAGCAGCAGCGCGCGCGGTGTGACGAACGGCTCTTGCAAGTCGATCGCTTTGCGCGCGGCACGGCGCATGACGCCCAGCAGTTCCGCTGTAAGCGGAACCTGCTCCAAGTCCGGCATGCCTACTTCCTTGGCTTCCGCACGACGCGCCCCTCCAAGCGGTGCGCCTTGCGCAGTTCGCGTACCGAATCGCCGGTTCGGCCGAGGCGCTTGTACGCGACGCCGAGATTGTGATGCGCGAGCGCGTAGTCTTCATCGCTGAGCACCGCGCGCTCGTAATAGCGAATCGCCTGCTCCGTCTCGCCCGCTTCCAGATGCAGATTCCCGAGGTTCACGAGCGCGGGGACGAATTTCGGAACGCTCGCCAGCGCTGTTTCGAAGGCCGCGCGCGCCTCTTGCCGCCGGTCGAGTTCGACCAGCGCGACGCCGCGCTTGTTCGCAGCGGCGGCTCGATCGTCTGCGGAAAGCTGCGGGTCTGCGAGAATCTGGTCGAGCTTCGCGATCGCGTCCTCGTACCGGCGATGCGCGATGTCGCGCAGCGCGAGTTCGAACGGCGTATAGAGATCGGGCCGGAAAAGAGCGAGAAATCTGCGGAAGTTGAATGACACCGCCACGTATGTTCACGATCGACGTGCTCACGCTCTTTCCGGAGGTCTTCGCGCCCTTCGTCGGGCTCTCGATCGTCGGCCGCGCCGTCGAGGCCGGCATCGTCGAGATCCGGTATCACCACGTGCTCGACGCCCTGCACGGCACCGAACGCGCGGATGACGAACCCTTCGGCGGCGGCCCGGGCATGGTGATGCGCATCGAGCCGCTCGCGCGCATTCTGGACGAGATCGCCGCCTGCGCTCCCCGGGGCGAGCGGCGCGTGATAGCCGTACCGACGCCCGCGGGCGAGCGCTTCACGCAAGCGCACGCGCGGCGCTTCGCGACCGAGTTCGACCGGGTGGTCTTCGTCTGCGGCCACTACGAGGGCATCGACGACCGCCTCGGCCGGCTCTATCCCATCGAGGAGTATTCGCTCGGCGATTTCGTGCTGACCGGCGGCGAACTGCCCGCCATCGCGATGATGGATGCGACCGTCCGGCTGCTCGAAGGTGCGGTCCGCGCGGAGTCCCTGGTGGACGAGTCGTTCAGCAGCGGAGCCCTCGATTATCCGAGCTACACGCGGCCCGCCGAGTTCCGGGGCATCTGCGTCCCCGAGGTTCTGCTTTCGGGCAACCACGCGGCCATCGCACACTGGCGCCGCGAGCAATCGCGCGCCCGGACCCGCGCGCGGCGCCCCGATCTGGACAAGTCTTAACCCGTTGCGCCACGGGGATGCCCGTGTTAGAATCCGAAGGTTGCCGTGGGGCCAGCCCCAAGGCCTTTTTAGATTCGCGCCCCGAGAAGAGAACCGCAATGAACGTCATCGATGTCTTGAATCAAGAACAGCGCAAGGAGTCCGTGCCGGACTTTCGTCCCGGCGACACGGTCAAAGTCTACTCGAAAGTCGTCGAAGGCGGCAAAGAGCGCATCCAGATGTTCGAAGGCGTCGTCACCGTCCGCAAAGGCGGCGGTGCGCAGGAATCCGTGACGGTTCGCCGCGTCGCGCACGGCGTCGGCGTGGAAAAGACGTTTCTCCTGCACAGCCCGCGCGTCGATCGCATCGAGGTCAGCAAGCGCGGCATCGTGCGCCGCAGCCGTCTGTACTACCTGACCGAGAAGATCGGCAAGGCGGCGCGCATCAAAGAGAAAAAAGCGCGCTAAACGGCCCTGTCTCCGCTAGAGTTGCTCGGGCTGATCGGCGTCTTTGCCGCAGCCCGCATCGCCCTCACTCTAAAACCGGTTGCTGCCGGCAACTCGGGACATGCGGCCGCGCTCGTTCGGGAGTATCTCGATGCGTTCATCGTGGCGGGGCTCGTCGCACTCTTCCTTATTACGTTCGTCGTGCGGACGTTCTATATTCCGTCCGAGTCGATGGTGCCGACCCTGCAGCAGCGCGACGTGCTGCTCGTCAATGAATTCGCGTACCGCTTTTCATCGCCGCACCGCGGCGACATCGTCGTCTTCAAGCCGCCCATCGCGTCGACGGACAACTTCATCAAGCGCATCATTGCGGTTCCGGGTGACACACTTCGCATCAGCGGCGGTAAGGTGTACGTGAACGGCAAAGTCCTGGCCGAGCCGTATATCGCGCAGCCGCCGCAGTACAATCTTGAAGTCAAGAACTACGACATCTACGTGGACGATGGATACGGCTTCCAACCGCTGAGCCGCACGAGCGCGAACGTTCCGCCGCGCTCGCTCTGGCAAGCTCCGGGCCGCGTGCCGAAGGGATTCTATTTCGTGATGGGCGACAATCGAAACGACTCCGACGACTCGCACGTGTGGGGATTCGCGCAGATGCACGGGCGCTTCGCCGCCGGACCGCTGGCGAAAGAAACGGCGACGGCGCAGTTTACCGGACGCGCGTTTCTGCTGCTCTGGCCCTTCAACCGCTTGCGGATCCTGGATTAACCGTGGGGACATTTGCGTTGACGCCCGGCATGCTGCTTGGTCTGGTTGGGGTCTTCATCGTGGCACGCGCGGTCTTGACGGTGCGCGCCGTTCGCACGAATACGCAGGGCCGAGCGACGACCTTCGCGCGTGAATACCTGGACCCGTTCATCTATGCCGGTATCGCGGCGTTCTTGCTGATAACGTTCGTCGCGCGCACGTACTACATTCCGTCGGGTTCCATGATTCCGACGCTGCAGATCGGCGACGTGCTGCTCGTGAACAAATTCGAGTACCGCTTTCACAAGCCGAGCGAAGGCGACGTCGTCGTCTTTCCGCCGCCGATTCCGACCAGCGACGATTTCATCAAGCGCGTCATCGGCCGCCCGGGCGACACGCTGCGCATTCAAAGCGGCGTCGTCTACCTGAACGGTAAACGCCTCGGCGAGCCGTACATCAACGATCCGCCGGCGTACAACCTGGCGATCAGAAACTACGGCATCTACGTCCAGGAGCCGGGCGGCGCCTACGAACGCATCGATCCCTCGCAAGGCAACATCCCGCC
Source organism: Vulcanimicrobiaceae bacterium (assembly GCA_035279385.1). Lineage (GTDB taxonomy): Bacteria > Vulcanimicrobiota > Vulcanimicrobiia > Vulcanimicrobiales > Vulcanimicrobiaceae > DATGJX01. The sequence continues at coordinate 8,966 of DATEHZ010000059.1, forward strand.
GCGCAAGGACTGGACCGCACCCGATCGCATCCCGGCGAATTGCTACTTCATGATGGGCGATAATCGCAACGATTCGGAAGACTCGCACGTGTGGGGTTTCGCCCAGCTCAGCGGAACGTTCCGGAGCGGACCGCGTGAAGGCGCGCCGGCGCACTTCACGGGACACGCATTCTTGATTTTCTGGCCGCTGAGCCGCGCGCGGATTTTGTGGCGATAGCCTAGAACAAGGCTGCGTGCTCCGGCAATTGCATTGGCGTTCGGTCGCAAGCGCTAGCGCGCAGCTCGCACTCCTCGCTCTCCTGGCGTTGGCGTTCTTCATGCGAACGCCGCAAGTGGCGGGACTCTCGATGGCGCCGCACATCGCCTCCGGCGAATTCGTGCTCATCAACACCATCGTCTATCGCATGCACGCGCCGGCACGCGGCGACATCATCGCGTTTCATCACGACGGCCCTACGCCCGAAACCTACATCAAACGCGTCATCGGCTTGCCGGGCGACCGCGTGCGCATCGACCGCGGAACCGTGTACGTCAACGGCGCGCCGCTCGACGAGCGCTACGTGCGCTATCCCGACGGCCGCAGTTTTCCCGAAGTCATCGTACCGCCGGATGCCCTCTACGTACTGGGCGACAACCGCGCCGACAGCGACGACTCGCGGTTCTGGGGATTCGTGCCGCAGCGGGACGTGCTGGGCAAGGCGATTGCGGGAATTTGGCCGCTCGGACATGTAGGCGCATTATGACCGTGAAAGCCGACGCCGACTTCGAACAAGTCGTTCAATGGTATCCCGGCCATATGGCTGCGGCGATGCGCCGCATCGACGACTACATGAAACTCATCGACATCGTCGTCGAAGTCGTCGACGCGCGCGTGCCGCAGAGCGGCGCCAATCCGTACTTGGCGTCCCTAACCGGGAAGCGTCCGCGATTGCTCGTGCTCAATCGCGAAGATTTGGCGGATCCCGCGCAGACTGCGCGCTGGCTCGCCCATTTCGAGCGGAACAGGCGTAAAGCGATCGCCGTCAACGGTCGCGAGCAATCGAGCGTCGGCAAAGCGAATTATTTCCTCGGTCAGCTGGCCGCGGGAGCGCGGGGAACGCAGCGCATCATGGTCGTCGGACTTCCGAACTCGGGAAAATCCTCGATCATCAACGGTTTGCTGCGGCGTGCCGCGGCGCGCACGGAGGATCGGGCCGGCGTAACCCGTTCGCTGCAATGGTTCCGGGTCGGTGCTAATCTGGAGCTGATGGACACGCCGGGAATCCTGGTTCCGAAGATCGCCTCTCCCGAAGCCCAGTGGAAGCTGGCGCTGGTCGGAGCCGTTCCGCGCGAGCGCTACGATCCCGAAGACATTGCGATTCGTTTTCACCGCTGGCTCGCCGATGCGAGCAAGGGACGCACGAAGGTTCCGGACCTGGAAACGTTCGCGCGGGCGCGCGGCTTTATGCGCAAGGGCGGCGAGGTGGAATACCACAACGCGGCGCAGTCGTACATCAAAGACTTCAACGACGGCAAATTCGGCCGCATCACTCTGGAGACGGCTCCGCACGATGACGTCCAAACAGCGTAAAGCGAAGAACGCCTACGAGCGCGAACGGCGCCGTTTGCACCGGATTCACGCGTTCGAAAACGCGGCACGCGAGAAGGGCTTCGTCTACATCGGCGGCGTCGACGAAGTCGGCCGCGGACCGCTCGCCGGACCGGTCGTTGCAGCCTGTGTGGTCGCGGCGGAGCCGCTGATGATTCGCGGTCTCAACGACTCCAAACAGGTGCTCCCGCAGCAGCGCGTCGAGATCGCCGAGAAGATCAAGGGTCTGTGCGCCGCGTGGGGCGTGGGCGAAGCGAGCGTCGAGGAGATCGACCGGCTCAACATTTATTGGGCGAGCGTGCTCGCGATGGAACGCGCCATCGGCGCGCTGAGCGTCGCGCCGCAATACCTCATCACCGACGCCGTGCGCATCAAATCGTTTTCGGGGCCGCAGGAGCCGCTGATTAAAGGCGACGCCCGCAGCGCAACCGTGGCCGCAGCATCGATCGTCGCCAAGGTCTACCGGGACAATTTGCTGGTCGAACTGCACGCAGCGGACCCGCGGTACGGCTTCGCCGACCACAAAGGCTACGCGACGCCGGAACATCTGCGTGCGCTCAAAGAGTACGGGCCATCGCCGCATCACCGCTCCGGCTGGTGGCGCGTGCGCGAAGCCCAGCTTGCGTTCGGGTTCGATGTCGCCGCCGCGGAGTAACGGCGCGAAAGGCCGCGCGGGAGAGGAGCGCGCCGCGGCGTTCCTCGAGCAGGCCGGCTACCGCATCGTGCGGCGGAATCTGCGCCTGCCGGGCGGTGAGATCGACCTCGTCTGCCGCGACCGCGACACCATCGTGTTCGTGGAGGTCAAACTGCGTACCAACGCCCGCTTCGGCACCGCGCTCTCGGGGGTCAACGCGGCAAAACGGCAGACCCTTCGCAGGCTCGCGGAGGATTTCGTGCAAATCGTTGCTCCAAACGCCCACTTCCGCTTCGACGTGGTGGCCGTGGATGGAGATCGAATGACCCTGCATAGGAACGCCTTCTAGCCTTGGACACGTTCATCGGCCGCACGCTGAGCGGGCGTTATGAGGTGCTGGAGCTCATCGGGCGCGGCGGAACGGCGGACACGTACCGCGCGCTCGACAAAGTGCTCGAGCGTGAAGTCGCGATCAAGGTCCTCATCGACCGCTCCGACGACGTCAACAAACGGTTTTTGCGCGAAGCGCAAGCGATGGCCAAACTCAACCATCCGTGCATCGTGCAGGTGTTCGACGTCGGCGAAGAATCGGGCATTTCCTATATCGTGATGGAACTGGTGCGCGGCAAGACGCTGCGCGATCTCGAAGGCGGGTCCATCTCGTATCGCCAGGCGCTCACGTATCTCATCGACATCTTGGAGGCGCTCGAGTACGCGCACAACCAAGGCACGATTCACCGCGACATCAAGCCCTCCAACATCATGACCGTGGAAGACGGAAAGCACGTCAAGGTCATGGACTTCGGTCTCGCGCGACGCACCAGCGACATGACGCAAACCACGCGCACGGGGCAAATCGTCGGCACCATCGGGTATCTCGCGCCCGAGCGTTTTTTGAGCAAACCCGCGGACATCCGCAGCGACCTGTATTCGGTCGGCATCGTGATGTACGAGATTTTCACGGGCACGGTGCCGTTCCGCAACGACAAAGACGATCTCGTCGCAACGATCTTCTCGCACGTGCACGACGCGCCGACGCCGCCGCACGAAATCAACCGCAACATTCCCGAGCCGCTCGAGCGCGTCATCATGCGCGGCATCGACAAAGATCCGGGAAAGCGCTATCAGAACGCGCACGATTTTATCAACGACCTCCAAGTGCTGCTCTCGCCGACGCCCGCCAAGAAGCAGCCTACCGCGGAGCGCCGCCCGAGCAGCAGCCGCATCCACATCGGCGACCCGGGCCTGCGGCAGCAACTCGATCGCGCGCTCGCGCCTTCGCGTAACCGCAACGACGCGTACGAGGCGGTGCTCAAGGGGATGCTTGCGACGCGCCGCCGCCGCTACGACGAAGCGAAAACGAACTTTCTTGCCGCGCTGCACGAACTCTCGGCAATCGACAACCGCCTGGAGTACGCCAAGACGGCGCTCAAATACGGCACGATGATTCTGCAAAAAGCCTCGGACGGATTGCGCGAGCGCGAAGAACTGCGCGACGGCGTGAACAAACTCAACGAGGCGTTGGAAGTCTTTCGCGATTACGATCTTGCCGAGCAAATGAGCGAGACCGAATATCTGATCAACGCACTGGAGCGAACCGCCATCGGCTACTAAGCCGCAAACTATGCAGCAAGATCGCCGCCAGGAACTCCGCCGCTCCGTCACGCCGTGGGGTTCATACTCCTGGGGTTATGCGGACGTGGGCGCGGATATTTTCGTCGCGCTCGGCCTGGTCTTCGGAGTTGCAGGCGGCGCGTCCAACGTCGCGTTTCTCTTTGCCGGCCTGGTCTACGTCTGCGTCGGTTTGGCGTACACGGAACTTGCCGCGGCATACCCCGTCGCCGGAGGGGGGCAGTACTTCGTCATGCGCGGCCTGGGGGATTTTTGGGGTTTTATCGCCGGCTGGGCCGTGCTGCTCGACTTCACGATCGACATTACACTCTTCGCGTGGGGCTGCGTCGGCTATTTGAGCCACCTGCCCGTCCTGCACATCTTGGACGCGACGTTCCATCCGATACTGCATTTTTGGACCGTGTTTGCGTTTATTGCGGCCCTCGCCATTCTCAACGTCATCGGCGTGCGGGAAAGCACGGCATTCAACGGCATCGTGAGCGCGTTCGACGTCTGCAGCGAAACGACGATCCTCTTCCTCGGCTTTCTGTTTACGTTCCGCCCCGAGCTGCTCGTGCACAGCATGCAAACCGGCTGGCCGAACTCGTTTCAGCTCATGAACGGCATCTCGCTGGCGATTATCTCGTTCGTCGGACTGGAGTCGATCTCGCACGCGGCGGAAGAAACCAGCCGGCCGGCGTCGATCATTCCGCGCACCTCGATCGCGCTGATTCTCACGATCCTCATCTTCGCGCTCGCGTACTCTAATCTCGCCTTGGGCATGCAGCCGTGGTATCCCACGCCGCACGACGCCGCCGGCCACGCGCAGCAGTTCTGGCAATTTCTGGGATCGACGGAGAACCAAGATAAAGCGGTCGCCGTCATGGCTTCGAACATTCCGTATTTCGGACTCGCGGCTTCGTTCTACGTTCCGGTGTTCGGCGCAATTCTCTTACTCATCTCGAGCAACTCCGGAGTTTTCGGCAGTTCGCGCATCGCGTACTCGATGAGTCAGTTCAACTTACTGCCGAGTCTGTTCAAGCGCGTGCACCGAAAATTCAAGACACCGGTGATCTCCATCATCGTTTTCTGCGCCCTTGCCGTGGTCGAGCTTGTTTTTGCCGCACTGCAAGGCGCCTTCGGCTACGAATTTTTGGGCGATCTGTACGCATTCGGGGCGGCGGCGAGTTACACGCTCGTCTTCATCGCGCTCATTTCGCTGCGTTTGCACGACCCGCTCACGCCGCGCAAGTTCCTCATTCCGCTCAATGTGAAGATGCGCTACCGCGGGGAAGAGGTGCAATTCCCGCTCGTGGCCGTCATCGGCTTCGTCGGCATCTTCGCGATTCTCGTCTTCGTGCTGCTCACGCACCACATCGGGCGTATCGCCGGCCCGTCGTGGCTGCTCGCCGGCATCGTCGTCTACTTGGTGTACCGCGCCAACAAGCGTCTTCCGGCATTTGGCTCGGTTCCGCGGGATTGGAATCGCGAACAACTGCACATACTGAAGAATGCAGGCGAATTGGAACTGATGGACGATCTCATCGGCAAACTCAAAGAGCGCGACCCGAACTTCACGGCGCGAGTCTTGTAAGATGCGAACCTCTAAAGCGTTTGCCGGCTTCAAAACTTTCAACGGCGTCGTCTTCATCGTGCTCGGAGCGCTCATTATTTTTCAGCTCGTCCGCACGGTTGGTTTGCGCTTTGAGGCGTTCAGCGGCTTCGTGCTGGGGCTGGCCTTGATCGCGCTCGGACTCTACCGTACGATGGGGTTCCTGCGGTCGCGTAAATGAGCAACGTTCATATCTCGACGGAAGGGCTCTCCGCCGCGCTTCTCACCTTCGTCGCCGTGACGGCGACGCTGTGGTGGATGCTCCATCCTCCCAAGACCAAGGCCGACATTGCGGCCAAAAAGGCGGAGCGCGCCCTGCGCGAGCAGCTCGGCACCGTCATCGTCGTGTTCTCGTCGGAGATTCGTTCCGAGCACATGATGGTGCTGGCGTCGCGCCTGGCGCGCGGTCAAAAATCCGAACTGCTCGCCATTTACATCATCGAAGTCCCGTTTACGCTGCCCACCAACGCCGTCATGGATGAAGAGGACCGCATCGCCCTTGACGCGCTTGCCTCGGCGGAGGCCATCGGCAAGAGCAACGGCGTCGAGGTTCGCACGGAAGTGGTTCACCACCGGCAGACGGCGCAAGCCGTGCTCGACGTAGCCAAGCGCGAGCGCGCCGACCTCATCATCATGGGCTCCTACCGCGAAGGCAAATACACCGGCGCGCCGCTGGGGCGCGATATCGAGCAGATTGCGGCAAACGCGAAGTGCGACGTACTCGTGGGCGTCGAAGGCAAACACGGCACGCTGCTCGTGGACGCAGCATCCGCACAGAGCGGAGACGAAAGCGTTCAGGAGAACGTTACCTCATAGGATTTCACGACACGGAGGCACCATGCACGCTCGCAGATTGCTCTTGAGCATTCCCGTCCTGGCGTTGGCCTTTACGCTCGTTCCGCTGCGCGCACCGGCGGCAAGCACGCCGGCGATCGCCGCGTTCGATGACGCCTTCGCAAAGGTCAACGATTACACCGTCACGGTCCGCGCGCATGAAGTGAGCGGCGATCGCGTGCAAGATCGCACCTATCACTACTGGTTCAAACGCCCGAACTTCGCAAAGACCGAAATCGTCTCAGGAGACGGTGCCGGCAGCGGCGGCGTCTGGAACGGCGGCGACCAAGTGCACGGCCACCTCAAGATCGGCCCGTTCACCGTAGGCAAACGCGTCGATCTCCACGACGGCCGCGCCACATCGCTGCGGGGATATACGATCCCCGACGGCCTTCTGCAAAACGAAGTCGCTCGTTACAAAAACACTCCCGGCGATCTAACCCAGCGCAGCGGCCCCGAGATGGATGGCGTTCCCACGGACGAAATCGATCTGAAAGTCGCCGCTCCAAACGCAAACGGCGGAATAGCGCGAGAAACGCTCTACCTGAGCAAAACCACGCACTTCCCCGTCCGTCAAATCCGCTGGGAAGACAACAAAATCGTCGCCGACGAAACCTTCTCCGATCTAAAAACCAACGTCGGCCTAGCCGACTCCGACTTCCCATTCTAGTTCACAAGGCTTAAACAAAGATTCTTGCGGCGGCGGGGCGACCGTGTCGTCTGCGCGCGTGTAAATTTGCACTTTCAGCCATGGATGGCGCCGGAAAGCGCAAAGAGGTCGAAGGGCAAACGACACACGGTCGCCCCGCCGCCGCAAGAATCTTAGATCTTGACTTCGATGCCGAACTCAATCACGTTGTTCGCCGGCAACCCCAGCGAGTCCGTAATCGGCCGCGCATTGCGGTTCAGCCAGCGGAACAGATTGCGCTGCCAGTTCGGCAACCCCGCGGGCGAATGATCCTCGCGTATCGCAGGACGCGCGAGATAATACGTCGGCTGACTGAAGTCCGCCGCCGGGCGCGCCTTGCGCAGATGATACAGGATGTCGTGAATGCGCGGCTCCTGCATGAACCCGTACCACGCTTTCACGCGCATGAGCCGCGGCGTAATATCCTCGATCTCGACGCGGTTCTCCGGGTGCACGTACGGCTGTGAGGCGTGCATAATCGTGAGCAGCACGACCGTATCGTAAATAATATGCCGGCGCAGCCATTGATGGTGCAGCACGAACGGGATTCCGTGCGGATCCGGGCTCAGGAAGAAGGCCGTACCGCTCACGACGGTCGGGGCTTTGGACTCCTTGAGAAACTCTTTCACCGGCATCGTGTGCGCCAGGACGCCCGCCATCAAGCGGCGGCGTCCGCGATTCCACGTGGTAAAGAGCGTAAAGAGCACCAGCGCCATCGCGAACGGCACCCAACCGCCCGAGAGAAACTTCGAGGCGTTGCCGATGAGGAACGCTACTTCCCACACACCGAACAGTGCAATCAGCGGCATCCATTGCCATGCCGGCCACTTCCACACGCAGCGCAGCAGCTGCGAGAACGCGATCGTATCCATCAGCATGGTAATCGTAACCGCCAACCCGTACGCGGCGCCCATGCGCTCGGAAGAGCGGAATGCGATAACCAATACGACGCAGGCGATGCCGAGCAGCGTATTCACCGTCGGCATGTAAATCTGCCCGGCGAAGTGTCTGGACGTATGCACGATGCGAAAACGCGGTGTAAAACCCAGTTGCATCGCTTGCTGGGTCAGTGAGAATACACCCGAAATGAGCGCCTGAGACGCAATCACCGTGGCGATCGTGGCGAGAAACACCATCGGCACGAGTCCCCACCGCGGAACCAGCGTGAAGAACGGCGCGTGAATTGCATGCGGGTCGCGCATAGCGAGTGCGCCTTGTCCGAAGTAATTGAGCAGCAGCGCCGGCATAACGGCGAAGGCCCACGCGGCAGTGATCGGTTTGCGGCCGAAATGCGCGAGATCGGCATAGAGCGCTTCGCATCCCGTCACGCACAAAACGACCGCACCGAAAATGAGCAGGCTGCGGGAGCCGTTGTGTATGAAGAACGCAATGGCATACGCGGGGTCCAGCGCCTTGAAAATCGCGGGATACTGAACGACGGAAAACGCGCCGATCAGCGCTATCGCCGCGAACCACACCAGCATGATCGGACCGAACAAATTGCCGATGCGTCCCGTGCCGCGGCGCTGCACCATGAACAGGCCGATCAAAATGAGGACGGCGATCGGTACGATGAACGGGTGCGCCGCCTTTGTCCAAACGTCCAAACCCTCGACGGCCGACACGACCGAAATCGCGGGCGTCATCGCGCCGTCGCCGTACAGCATGGACGAGCCGAACAGCACTAACAACGCAAGCGTGCCCAGGCCCATGGGCGTAGCGGCGCGGGGCGGCATGAGCTGCGCAAGAAGCGCGAGCGTGCCGCCCTGTCCGTCGTAGTCGGCGCGCAGCAAAAAGCCCACGTACTTGACGCAGACGACGACGACGAGCGCCCAGAAGATCAGCGAGAGAATGCCCAGGATATTTTGCGGCGTCACGGCCGCGGGGAATTCACCGGTAAAGGTCTGCTGGAACGCGTACAGCGGGCTCGTGCCGATGTCGCCGAAGACGACGCCGAGCGCGGCCAGTGAGAGAGCGCTGAGCGGTTCCGTCCGATGACGGCGAGCGCGAACCGGCTCGTGCGGCTGCGCGTCCCCTACATGTGTTGCCATACGGGTTTACGCTTTTCGCAGATACCGCTTGCGCAGTTCGTCGATGACGACCGCCAGCAAAATAACCGCGCCCAAGACGATTTTCTGCGTATACGATTCGATACCGATGAGGTTCATCACGTTGTACAGCATGCCGATGAGCAATGCACCGAAGAACGTACCCACGATGGTGCCGCGCCCGCCCATCAGACTGGTGCCGCCGACGACGACGGCCGCGATCGCCTCGAGCATTTCATCGCCCGTGCCCGTTTGCGGCGATCCCGACGAGAAGAGCGCCATAAGCAAGAAACCGGCTACCGCAGCGCACATGCCGCTGATGACGTACACCATCGTCTTGACGCGCGCGACGTTGACGCCCGCGAGGCGAGCGGCTTCTTCATTCCCGCCCAGCGCGAACACGTAGCGGCCGAACTTGGTGCGCATCAGCAAAATCGCGCAGCCGACGACGATGACCAGCATCCAAATGACGGGATTCGGTAATCCGGGCAGGTGCAGACTGGTAAACAGCGGTCCGAGGAAAAATCCGATGCCGGTACTCTGAAAGTCCGGACTGTCGAGCGGTACGGGACGCCCGTGCGAGAGTTTGAACGAGAGGCCTTCGGCGATGAGCATCATCGCGAGCGTCGTGATGAACGGCGGCAGATTGAGTTTGACGACCGGCACGGCGTTCACGAAACCGGCCGCGGCACCCAGCGCAAGCCCCACGCACAGCGTCGCGATGATGAGCGGAATGCCGCCGAATCCCATCGCGTTCGCGAACATCGCCATGACGACGCCGCTGAGCGACACGAGCGAACCGACGGAGAGGTCGATGCCCGCGGTGATGATGACGAACGTTTCCCCGACGGCCAGAATGCAGCCGTAGGTAATTTGCCGCAGGACGTTGATGATGTTGCGCGGTTCGAGGAACGAGCCCCTCGACGCGACGTTCACGAGAATCGCGATAACGACCAGCAGCGCAATTGCGGCGACGACGCGCGTCCAATATGCCCGCGTCTGCTTCTTCTTGTCTTCCGTGAGATTTTGCGTGAGTTCCGCTTGAACTTGTGCTTCTTGCATTATGCCGCTGCTCCGGTGGCCGCTGCGATCACCACGTCCGGCGTGGCTTCGGTGCGCGAGAGTTCCTTCACGATGCGCCCGCCGCGAATCACCAGAATGCGATGCGACATGCCGAGAACTTCCGGCAATTCGCTGCTCACCATGACGATCGCCGCGCCGCCTTGCGCGAGTTTGACCATGAGGTTGTAAATTTCAGCCTTCGCACCGATGTCGATGCCGCGTGTGGGCTCGTCGAACAAAAAGACTTTCGCTTTGCCCAGCAGCCACTTCGCCAGCACGACCTTCTGTTGATTGCCGCCGGAGAGATTGCCGACGGTTTGCTCGGGACTGGGCGTGCGAATGCGCAGTTCCTCGATGTACTGTTCGGTGACGTCTTCTTCTTTCGTGCGATTGATCAGCAAGTCGCGGTTCACGAATTGCCCCAGATGCGCGAGCGTAACGTTCTCGCGCACGCTCATGCCCAGAACCAGACCTTGCGCCTTGCGATCTTCCGTGATGAACGCAATGCCCGCGGAGATGCCGTCGCTCGGCTTGCGCGCGCGCAGCACGTTGCCTTCAATGTCGACCTCGCCGGATTTCGCGATATCCGCACCGGCGATCGCGCGCACGATTTCCGTGCGTCCCGCTCCGACCAGGCCCGCCAAACCGACGATTTCACCGCGGCGGACTTGAAATGAGACCCCGTTGACCGCCGGCGGGCGCGTGAGATCGCGCACCGCGAGCATCACCGGTGCGTCCGCCGGGACCGCGGGGAGTTCCGGAAAATGGGACTCGAGCCGGCGCCCGACCATCGCACGCACGATATCGTCGGGCGGAAAATCGGCTATCGCCCGCGTCTCGATGACGCGTCCGTCGCGCATCACCGTCACACGGTCGGCGATGCGCGGCAATTCTTCCAGCCGGTGCGAGATGTAGATGATGCCGGCGCCCTTGGCTTTGAGCGTCTTGATGATGTCGAAGAGCCGATCGATTTCGCGATCGGTCAGGGCGGCGCTCGGCTCGTCCATCACGATGATGCGCGCGTGGCGCGAGAGCACTTTCGCGATCTCGATCATCTGCTGCTGCGCGACCGAGAGCCGCGAAGTCTCCACGTTGGCCGGCAGCGTAATGCCCAGCTCGGTAAAGACGTTCGCCGCGCGTTCGCGTGCCGCGCGTTCGTCGATGAAGAGTCCGCGCCTAGGCTCGTACCCGAGGACGATATTGTCGATCGCGTTCAGGGACGGCACGAGATTGAACTCTTGATAGATCATGCCGATGCCGAGTTCTTCGGCGCTGCGCGGAGAGACGATCGCCGCCGTCTTGCCGTCGATGAGAATCTCGCCGGAGTCCGCGGGCTGCGCGCCGGCGAGAATCTTCATCAACGTGGACTTGCCGGCGCCGTTTTCACCGACGAGCGCGAGAACTTCGCCGGGATACAGGTCGAGCGTAACGCCGTCGAGCGCGCGGACACCGGGAAACGATTTCCCGATGTCGCGCATCTCGAGCAGGGGTGTGCGAGGGGCGTCCAATTACTTCGCTGCGTCTGCCTTGGTAAAGGTGCCGGTCTGGACGGCGATCTTCGCCGGCACTTTCTTCCCGGCGAAGTAGTCGTGAATCGCGTCGACGGTGAGCGATCCGATCTTGTCGGGATACTGAATCGCATCGCCGTACATCTGGCCGTTCTTGATCGCCGTGCGCGCCTCGGCTTGCGCGTCATATCCGACGACCGCGATGTTCGATGCGCCGGCCGCACGAATCGCCGTCACGGCGCCGAGTGCGGTGTCGTCGTTGATACCGAAGACGCCTTTGAGATTCTTGTGCGCCTGCAGAACGTCGCTCATGTCGGAGTTGGCTTTGTCGCGCGTGCCGCCCGAATCGATCTCGGCGACGATCTTCACGTTCGGACACTTCTGCGCGATGCCCATCTTGAAGCCTTTGACGCGGTCTTGCACGCTGGTGACTTCCGGTTCGTCGAGAATCGCGATCTCGCCGGAGCCGCCGACGGCTTTGCACATCAGACCCGCGGCCATCTGACCGCCCTGCACGTTATCCGACGCTACGTGCGCGACGACTTTGCCTTGTTTGCTGGCGTTGGCGATATCTGCCGTGAACACGGGAATGTTGGCGTTGTTCGCTTCCGCAATCGCACTGCCGATCGCTTGCGAGTCGTACGGAGTGAGCACGATCGCGTCGACCTTTTTCGAGATAAAGTCTTCGACTTGCGATTGCTGCTTGGCGCTGTCGCGATTGGCGTCGACGAAAATGACGCGATAGTTGTACTTCTTGGCTTCCGACTGCATGCCGGCTTCCATCTGCTGATAGAACTGCGCCTCGAGATCCTGAATAGAAACGCCGATAGTTTTTGCTGCGGCGGCGCCCCCGCCGGCCCCGGCCGGTGCCGAGGTAGCGGTCGCGTTCGAGCCCGAGTTCGACGAGCAGGCGGCCAGCAATCCGCCCGCTGCGAGTGCGGCAATGAGGACACGTTTCAAGATAGTTGCTCCTCCGAAAGCATTCCGACGGGGGTTAACTATGGGCAGTGCAAGCGCCTCCGTTGGTTCGCAACGCCGTGCGGCTATCCACAACAACCGGCTGCGCGCCTGTGAGGGATGTGGACAAGTCGCGGTCTTTTTATGCCGCAGCCTCGGCGGCTCCGCCCTTTGAAGCCCACGTAAGCGACGTAAGTCGTATCAGGCTGGCAACGCTCAGTATGAACACGCCCGTATAAACGACCGCCTGCGTCCAATGTCCGTACAGGTACGCGCCCGTGCCGAACAGTGCGGAATAGATAGATGCTAACCCAAGTACCCAGCCAAGCAGCGACTGGGGCAGGCTATCTGCGGATGCCGGCGCCCCGGTACGCTGCCGCACTCGCTCCCAGCCCGGTCCGGCCGGACGAACTTTCCGGTAGAACGCGTCGAGCGTTTCGTCGTCGACCGGCGGCGTGAGATACGTTGCCGCAATCCAGACGACGGTCGTTACCGCGACGGTCACGAGCAGTGCAATGCTGTCGTCGACCGCGTGCCCGTACTTGTCGAGCACGAAGAACACGCATGCCACCAGAAACGACGAGGCCATTGCGCTCACTTCCGTCCACGCGTTGATGCGCCACCAGAACCAGCGCAGCAAGTACACGAGGCCCGTGCCCGCACCGATCGAGAGCATCAGGTGGAACGCCTGCTGCGCGGTATCGAGTACGGTCGTGATGAGACCGGCGACGATCATGATCAGCACCGTCACGACGCGGGCGATCGCCACATAATGCTTTTCGCTGCGGCCCGGAGCGATAAAGCGCTGATAGAAGTCGTGAACGAGATACGACGTGCCCCAGTTGAGCTGCGTTTCGAGCGTCGAACGGTATGCGGCGAAAAGACCCGCGACCATGAAACCGGCAAAGCCTGCCGGCAAGAAGACCAGCATCGCGGGATACGCGATGTCGTCGCCGAGCAGTTTGTGCTGCACGTGCGGAAATGCGTGACCGATATCCGCGACCTGCGGGTAGACGATCATCGACGCAAGCGCAACGATGATCCACGGCCACGGACGCAGCGCGTAGTGCGCGGCTTGGAACAGCAGCGTTCCAAAGAGTGAATCTTTTTCGGTGCGCGCCGAGAGCATGCGCTGCGCCACGTAGCTGCCGCCGCCGGGCTCGGAACCGGGATACCACACCGACCACCACGCCACCGTGAGCGGGATGATGAAGATGGCCGCGCTCGTCTTCCAGTCCGAGAAGTTCGGCAGAATGCTCAAGTATTGCGGATGGGTTTGCTGCACGAAATGCCAAAGGCCGTGCAGACCGCCGACTTGCGGCAGTTTCACCGCGAAGTACGCCGCCGCGAACGCGCTCGTCATCGTGATGCAGAATTGAATCATGTCCGTCACCATAACGCCCCACAGGCCGGACATCGACGCGAAAATTACGGGGAAGATCGCGCCGACGACGAGCGTCTCCCACTCCGGGATGCCGAACAGCACGCCGGCGATCTTCGACGCAGCCAAACTCACGCTGCCGATGATGACGCAGTTGAAAAACAGTCCGAGGTAGAGCGCGCGAAAACCGCGCACGAACGACGCGGCTTTCCCCGAATAACGTTCTTCGTAGAATTCGAGATCGGTCAGCACGCCGCTGCGGCGCCAGAGCCGCGCGAAGAAAAACACCGTTGCCAGACCGCTCAGCAGAAATGCCCACCACTGCCAGTTCGCGGCGACGCCGCCCTGCCGCACGAATCCCGTCACGAGATTGGGCGTATCGGTGCTGAACGTCGTCGCAACCAGCGAGATGCCGATGAGCCACCACGGCGCCTGTCGCCCTGCGGCAAAAAATTCCGAGGTGTTCTTGCCTGCGCGGCGCGCGAGCACGATGGCCGGCACGAACATAATGCCGACCGAAACCACGATGATAACCCAATCGAGCGCGGTTAAATGCATGCGGTGGCTTTCCGAAGGCGCCGTCCGGTCCCCTTGCCGCCGGAGCGTCTTGACGGGATTGAAACACGTGCTATCACTAGCGTTCTCCGCCGCAATGCTCGGCATCGACGGATACGTCGTGCGCGTCGAGGCCGACAGTTCTCCCGGCAGTCCGAACCTGTCCATCATCGGCCTTCCGGACCGCGCGCTCGCGGAAGCACGCGAACGCGTGCGCGCCGCGATTTTCAACTCCGGTTTTTCGTATCCGGCGGGCCGGCTTTTGGTCAATCTCTCTCCGGCGGACGTACGTAAAGAAGGGCCGTCGTTCGATCTGCCGATCGCGCTTGCACTGCTCGGCATCGACGAGCAAGTCGACCGGCTCTTGCTGCAGAGTTACGCGGCACTTGGAGAACTTGCGCTGGATGGGACGCTGCGCCCGGTCAACGGTCTTTTGCCGATGGTGCTCGGGGCGCGCAACGCCGGATTCGCCAAACTGATCGTGCCGGAAAGCAATGCGGAGGAAGCCGCGCTGGTCGAAGGCATCGAACTCTACGCGGTCGATTCGCTGCAATCCGCGGTCGCCGTGCTGCTCGGCAACGGCGCAAAGTGGCGCACCAAAACGCTCGTGCCCCAAGTGACCTCGCGCGAAGAGTTTTTATACGGAGACTTCGCGGACGTGCGCGGGCAAGCGGGTGCGAAGCGCGCGCTCGAAATTGCGGCCGCGGGCGGCCACAACGTGCTCTTCGTCGGTCCGCCCGGATGCGGCAAAACCATGCTCGCGCGGCGGCTGCCTTCGATACTGCCGCCGATGACGCCGAACGAAGCGCTCGAGGTGACGAAGATCTACAGCGTCGCCGGCTTGCTGGGCAGTGAACCGGGCGTCGTCAAGGCGCGTCCGTTTCGCTTTCCGCATCACACGATCAGTCAGACGGCGCTGGTCGGCGGCGGCGGCAGCGCGATCAAACCCGGCGAGATCAGTCTCGCGCATCACGGCGTGCTGTTTCTCGACGAATTGCCGGAGTTTACGCGTTCGGCAATCGAGGTGATGCGCCAGCCGCTGGAAGAGGGCGTGGTGACGATTGCGCGCGCTGCAGGCACTTTTACATATCCTGCGCGCTTCATGCTCGTCGCATCTATGAATCCGTGCCCGTGCGGATATCGCGGAACGCGCAGCGCGGAATGCCGATGCGACGATGCTGCGGTGGCAAAATACGTCGCGAAACTTTCCGGGCCGCTGCTCGACCGCATCGACTTACAGGTCGAAATCGCGCGCGTGCCGTTCGACGACATGGTGCGAGCCGAGCGCGCGGAACGCTCCGCCGCTATACGAGAACGCGTCCTTGCCGCGCGCGAACGGCAGCGCGCGCGCTTCGCCGATACGCCGATTTCATGCAACGCGGAGATTCCCGGGAGCGCCGTACGCACGTACTGCCGGCTCGATGCGCAAGCGATGGAACTGCTCGCACACGCAAGCGCGCGGCGGCAGTTCTCGGCCCGCGCACTGGATCGCATCGCGCGCGCCGCACGAACGATTGCCGACCTGGCAGAGAGCGAGCACATCGATTCGTCGCACGTTGCCGAGGCGATTCAATACCGCAGTTTGGAGCGCCTCGATACACGCGCAGCCTAGGTGGCGAATGCGGGGAATACCAACCCATCGGATATCTATTGAACCCTTTCGATGTGCGGCAGTCAGACAGTGGGCAATTACCCGGGCGCATCAGCCGGATTCGTCGTCAGTTACAGCTATGGTCCGAACGGGCACCCAATGATGTTTGGCTTTCAAAACGGGTACCAGACTACGCCGTTTTCGGTACATTGGGACGGCGATGATGTGCTGTTTGAGGACAGCAACTACGGCTTCGAGGTCGAGGTCGGCAAGCTCGGCGTCGTGAACGAATCCACGATAAACGGCTTTACCGTTTATGACCGCGACATGACCGGCGCAGCGGTCGCCACACACACCACCAGTGCCTTCAGCGCCTGGTCGTCCGCGCCGCCGACCAAAACAGTCTCAATAGGGCCATTGTGCCATTGTCAGAACGAAGGCAGTTTCGTTAGCGGCGCGATAAATTCAAATAACGACAATTACGCGCCCACGGTGCCTAATCTATCCGCCGGGAGCGAAGACGGATACGGAGACGCTTACGGAAACACATTCCAGGGTGTACGCGCCTACGATGAAAACACCGGTCAGTGGACGGCGCCGGACGCCTATGCGGGCGACGTTCACGACCCGATGTCGCAAAAGCCGTTCATGTGGAACCGCGATAATGCACTTCAATTCAGTGATCCGAGCGGATATAATCCCGAACTAGTAATACTCTTCCTTGAGCTAGGAACACACGCCGCACCTGACGGCGAAATCCAAGGGCGTAACATAAGCTTCTCCCAAAGGACGATACGGCCAAACTTTTCCGATGGAGGGGACCGCCCGAAACAATCGGTAAACGGATTAACTGCGCAGCTTGCAATGGGCAAGTGAAGTCCTCTGCCGTCCCCGTAAGGGTCGCGGAAGTCAAAGGGGTAAAATATATCCTGGACAACCGTTCAGCAGCCGCACTGGTAAACGCAGCGATTCCTACGAAGTTTTGGAATATCCAGAACGTCACGAAGAACATGACACAACAGGGCATGACGAGCCTACTACAGAGACTGAAGCGAGAGAAAATAAAAGTTGGGCAAATCGTGACCGGCAGCCCGGCACAAACTACAAATCAATAGGTTGAAGCGAGGAACAAGGTATGTCGCGGATAACAGGAATGGACGCGGTTACAATTCCCGTTGCTGACGTGCAGCGGGCTGTCACATGGTACCAGAAATTGCTAAATGCCCGGCCTTCCGACTACGCAACGGAGACGTTATGCCCGCTCGAGTTCTCGAGTTATTGTGGACCTGTCATTACGATTGTTAAGGCTGGCGGCGCTGAACGTTTAAGGTTTGTAGACGAAAACGGTCGTTTTATGGCCGCCTTTTCGCTGGCGTGTAAGCATGTCAGGCAAATGCACGAGCGAATGCTAGAACTTGGGATAACAATCCACGAATTTCATCAAGACGAGGACGAAGACGATAAATGCAGCTTCCTTTTCGAAGATCCTGACGGCAACGTTCTCGCGCTGACGAACATGGTGTGGAATGAACGGCTCACTGAGTAGGCCTTTAGATAGCAGTAAGTCGAAGCTGAAAGCGTCATACTAACGATTCAAACCGACGTTGCCCCGGTAATCCGGGCCACTTGAAACCGTGGGTTTCCCGGCCAAAGGCCGAAAGGAAGCCCTATGCGCAAATCGCGGTTTACCGAGGCGCAGATCGTCTCGATTCTCAAGGAGCATGACGCTGGTGCGTCGTTCATCGAGCTCGGCCGACGGCATGGCGTGCACCCGAACACCATCAGCGCCTGGAACGCCAAGTACGGCGGCATGGAGAGCAGTGAGGTCGCGCGCAGTCGCGCCGTTCTGCGCCTCTACCGGGCGCGCAGCGAGCACGGGAGCGCGGATCAAGGCGGTCTGTAGCGAGCACAAAGACTTGTGATAGCTTGGATCGCAATACGCGTGCCGCGCGAAGCGACTCAGTGTGCAAAAACGCCGTTGCGTTCGTGACCGAGTCTGGCAAAGAGCGTCGTCGTGGGTCCGGACGACTGGAACGTAAATGGCGTCGCATCGGTCAGTGAGACCTGAGAATGCGCGGTCCATTGGACGTCAACGGTCGTCGTGATACCGTCGAACGCGAACGTCGAGCCAAGCGACGTCTCGCTGAGTCGCATTTTCGTGCCGCGCGTGCTCCAACTTGCGATGACCGAGAGCGTCGCAGGCGCGACCGGCGAACTAAACAATTGGAACGTATCGACGATCGGCACGTCGTGCACTTGCAGCGTAACCGAGTCGCCGGAACGGTGAACGGCATCTGGGGCGGCGATAGTCCAAAAAAGACCGGTCGCGTTTCCCGGAGTGCCGCCGTTGCCGGGGCTGTTATCGTGAATTTCATGCTGACGCGCCGCGTCAGTGAAGACATCCATTCAAAAAAATGCAAAGGTACCGTGCGCCGGCGTACCGGCTGCCGAACGATACTCACCGTCCATGAACGCAAGATCGCCAGACCAAAACAGTGCGGCGCCGTTTCCTGTGCCGACACCGGCAGGTATAGCGCGTCCCACTTCACCGTTGAAGTCGTAAATGGTTGATACTTCATCGCCGAGACCCGGCACGTTGGGAATCTGAAAATTCAGGCCGCCGAGGGCGGGATTCGGCGGAATCGGTACGGGGGCTAGGCTACTAGCGCGTGACGCGCTATCCGCAAATCCCGGAGTTCCGCCGCCCGGCATCAACGAGCGGCCGCCGCATCCGGCAAGAAACGCGGCAGTCGCCGCTCCGGCCGTGGTCAGGATGAAGTGCTGCCTTGAGCAGCGGTGGTAATGGTTTAGGAACGGATGGCCAATCATGTATGCCCGTCCTTTACGTGAAGCGCATAGAGTATAAGGCGGTTCTTCGCGCAGCCATAGGGCCGGAATGCCCAAATTGTTCGCACACGTTATAGCACCACGGCGTGCTTTTTCTCGACGTATTGCCTACGTTCACACGCTCGGCGATCGAAGAGATGCGCCGGCTACCGCGGCACGCTCAGCACGGAATTCCGCGGCGATAATGCAGCGCTCGACGACATCGTGCGAGCGGAACGCTCGGAACGTTTCGCCGCGATCCTCGTGCTTGATTCGCAAACAAATATCCGGACCAGGGCGCGACGCGTTATTGGCGCGGCGAACATCCGATGCTATACTCCAGCGATATGGCGATTCAGCGGATGGATAACACCCGCGCGGCCTAAAAGTCGACGGCTTCGGCGGATCCGCTTTGCATTGCGCGCTCGTAGACGAGCCGCACCGCCGCGAGATCTTCTATCGCCATGCCGACGGACTTGAAGAGGGTAATCTGATCGCGGCTCGTGCGCAGTTCGCATTGGCCGGATAGCATCTGCGTGAGTTCGCCGGCGATGTCACTTTCGGTTATTGCGCCTTCCCGGATCGGCACGAGCACATCATCGCTCTCGCGGAGCACGCAGTCTCGCATGTCGACGAAGATGCGCGAACGCATGACGACGGCCGTATCGAGTTCGCGAAACGGCGGGACCGACGAACCGACGGCGTTGACGTGGGCGCCCGGCGCAAGCCATTCCCCGCGCAGCACGGGCTCCGTCGCGGCGGTCACCGTGCAGATCACGTCGGCGCCAGCCACGGCTTCCTGCGCCGAACGGCATGCGAGCACGGGAACCACGGCAGTGGAGTGGCGCTCCGCGAACTGCTGCGCATGCGACGCGGTTCGGCTCCAGACGCGTACGCGCGTCACATTGCGCACCGCCGATATCGCGCGCAAATGCTCCTCGGCTTGCAGACCGGACCCGATCAGCGCGAGATCGCGCGCATCTTCATTCGCGAGGAGCTTCGTCGCCAGCGCGCTTACGGCAGCGGTGCGGATGCCGGTAATCGCGCCGGCGTGCGCGATGGCAAGCAAACGGCCATTTTGCGATTCATGGAGCGCGATGAGCCCTTGATGCGATTCCGAACCCTCGGCGCGGTTCTGCGGAAAAACGGTGATGAGTTTTGCGCCGACTGCTCCGTCGAGATACGCGGGCATCGCGGCAACGGCTCCGCGCCGGTCCGGTTGCCACGCGATGATGCGCAACGGCTGAACGAAGTCGCCCGCGCTTGCAGCACGGAACGCGCGTTCCATCGCCGCGATGCAGTCCGCCACGGGCAGCAGCCGCCGGACGGCGCTCTCACCAAGCATCAGCACGCCCATGCGCGCGCTTTCTTCCCCGTCGCGGAAAGTTCCGTCCCCGGAATATCATCCGGAGGGGTCACACTGTAGCACGTTCGAACGTGATCGTTTGTGATGCGAGTTTGGGTGTTCGCCGTCGTACCTCTTGTATTGCTCGGCCTTATCGCCGCGGAGTACTTCTCGACCCCGGCGCCCCAAAGTACGCGCGCACTGCTCGCGTCGCTCCGTCACGATTTGCGCTTCGCATATCACGATTGCGTTCCGCTCGGGTGGGAGCCCGTGCCCGTCAGCGGCACCTATTATCCCGGCTACGCCGCATCAATTCAAAACTACGGGGAGTGGCTTGATGCACTGTGGCGCGGACGCATTAGCCGTGAAGATCTTCGCCTGTCTCAAGCACGGGACGTCTTTGCGGTGTTGAATCGCTTGACACGAGAGCATCTCCTCACGCGCGCTGTCGATCCGGCGGGCTACAGCTATTTCATGACCACGCGCGCGCTGCGCTATTACTACGGCTCTTCGCAATTCAAAAATAACCGCGACAGCCTTCCGTACCTCTGCTATTCCACGATAGTACCGCAGCGCATCGACTGGCTCAGGATTGCGGACAGCCGGCAATCGTACGTTGCCGAATTCTCGTGGGCACCGAGCACGTCACCCGGATGGGCAAACGATCCGCTGCTGCGCTCGCACAGTGTGGTTCTCGCACCGCTTACAAGTCCCACGACGGCAAGAGTTTCCTATCGCGACGGAACGTGGTACCTTGCCAACATCTACGATCTCGGCTGGATGCTTCCCAGGTTGGAGAGACGCGATTCGGCGGCTAGCGTGAAGTGACGCACTCGTACCGCGAACGGAAAAACTTACGGTCCCGCGCCGAAGTCGTCGGTTACGCGCGAGGCGTGCAGCATCTCGCCGATGGTGCCTTCGAGCGCGTCGAAGGTGTAGAGTCCAGAGAATACCGCGAGATCGCCGCTCGTGTTGCGCATCACGAAGGACGGCAGCTGCGGCAGAGCGAGGTCCTTGAACTCTTGCGTGGTCTGCGCGATGCGCTGCGCGACCTGCGCAGATTCCATCATCTCCGCAATGCGATCCGCCGGCAAGCCGCTCAGCCGCGCCGCTTCTGCAATCGCCGTATCGCGCTTGCCGAGCGGTTTGCCCTCGATGAGCGCCGCACGGGAAAGACCGCGGCGCACGCGAGAATCCGCCGCGCCTAACGCGCGCGCCGCCTCCGCCGCCTGATTCGCGTACTTGGTCGTGGTGTCGGGCGACGCATGCCACGCGTCGTTCAGCTGTACGCCGGTCATCTTTGCCGTGCGCGCGTAGTACCACACGAGCGCTTCACGCGTGTACGGAAGCGGGCCGTAGTCGAAGAGCTGCGCGATGCGCCAATCCACGCGTACGCTCTCGCCGTATTTCTGTTCGATTTGCTCGACCGCGCGGTCCGCGATATGGCACCACGACGAGAGCACGTCGACGTAGTAGATCAAATCGACGTGCGCCATTATGCGTGTACGGTTTCGCGGGCGCGCAGTTCCGGGATGGCTCGGCCGTCCAGGAACGCCGCAAGGTCGTCGACCGAGAACTGAATACCCGTGAAGAACGGGCCGAAGGCGGCGTATCGCGCGCTCGCCTCGTCGAACCGCATCTCGTAAATGAGTTTTTTGAACACGATCGGATCGTCTGCGTACAAGTCCACGCCCCACTCGTAATCGTCGTAGCCGACCGAACCCGAAATCACTTGCGTTACCAGCCCGTGAAACGACCGGCCGATCTTGCCGTGCTCCATCATGAGTTTCGCGCGCTCTTCGAACGGCAGCATATACCAGTTGTCCGCGCCTTCGCGTTTTTTGTCCATCGGATAGAAGCAGACGTAGCGCCGCTGCGGAATGCGCGCCCACAGCCGGCCCGCGTTGCGCGGCTGATTCGCCTGTTCTTGCAGCAGTTCGTCGAACGCCGCGTTCCATTCGGAGGAGAACGGTTTGAGCGCGCGTTCTTTGAGCGTTGCGTGTATCTTCGCCGTCGCGTCATAGAGACCGAGCTCCAAAACCGATACGTACGAATCCCTCGGTTCCAGATACTCGAAGAGCTCGCAGCGATCCATCGCGGTTTGCGCGACCGCGAGTTCCGCAAAGTTTCGCGCGTAGTGCGTGAACATGACGTCGGCTTTGTGCCCGAGCATTTGCGCCACGCCTGCATCGCTCTCTTCACCGTTGGCAAACGGCGTCAGGGCTTCGACCGCTTCCCGCGCTGCGCGCGTTTGCTCGTCCTGCGGCAGCGCGGCGAAACGGCGGCGATCGAACGCGAACATGCGGTGGAGAATCCACCAGCCTTCGATGGTTTCATTGACGTCCGGGTGGCGCACATGGACTCCTAACTGCGGGCCAGCGCCTTGACGCGCTTGACCTCGGCTTCGACCTCTGCAGCCAGCGTATCAGGGCGCTCGCGATATTTCGCCCACAATTGCGGCATGTGCGCGATGTCCTCGAGCACGCGCGCGTACACCGCGTTGACCGGGGTCGCTAGACCCTGGTCGCGGCCCGCGCAGGCGACCGCGCCGTTGAGAAAATCGACCTCGGTCTGCGCTTTGCCCGCACGCAGGTCGAGCAGCAGCGAAGGGGGTTTGGTCCCGCGTGCGCCGGCAACGCGGCCGGCGAGCAGGCGTTTCGCGATGGGGCTGGGCAGCGTCGCGATGCCTTGGAGCGCGCGCACGGGATAGCGCGGCAGATCGATGGGCGTGATGTTCATGGCCTGCATCACCGCGCGCACTTCGCGAATCGCGCGAATCTCGAGCGTGAAGATCTCCTCGAAATGCACCAGGCGGTTCGGCAGCACGTTCAAGATCGCGCAGCTCGCGTTCGCGATGATGTTCAACACCAGTTTCGACCACTTGAGCGCGCGCCAGTCGTCGACGACTTGCACTTTGATGCCGGCACTCGTAAACGTCGCGACCAGCCAATTGTACGCATTGCTGCCCATCGGCGAGAGCGCGAAGCCGCCTTCCTTCGTGGCGCGCCCGTGACCGTTGTCGCGTCCGCTTTCGACGGGCGTCGTGAGCGCCGCCGCGACGACGTTGTTCTCGCCGAACGCTGCGGCGAGTTTTTCTTCGTTGCCGACGCCGTTCTGCGGGCTGACGAATACGCATTTCTCCGGATACGCGATGGCTTTGCGCAGCGTTTGCACCGCGCTGTCCGTGTCGTAGGCCTTCACGGCGACGATCGCCACGTCCGCGTCGACCGGGGTCACCTGCGCGGGATCGCGCGGCGCATACGTCACCTCGACGTTGATCGACTGCAGCAGATCGCCCAGGTACGTGCCCACCGCGCCGGCGCCGACGATATAGACTTTCACGCTACACCCGTGCTTCCGAAGCCGTTTGCCGCACGCTGCGTTTCATCCAGTTCGGCCTCGAGCTCGAAGAGCGCGCGCGTCACCGGCGCGACGACGATCTGCGCGATGCGGTCGCCGCGGCGCACGGTAAACGGCTCGCTTCCCAGGTTCGCGAGAATGACGTTTACGGGACCGCGATAGTCCGCGTCGATGGTGCCGGGCGAGTTCAGGCACGTCACGCCGTTCTTGAGCGCGAGGCCGCTGCGTGGGCGCACTTGTGCCTCGTACCCGTCCGGAAGCGCGATGGCAAAGCCGGTCGGAATCATCGCCCGCGCGCCCGGTTCGATAATCGTATCGTGCTGCACGGCTGCGCATAAGTCGGCCCCCGCGGCGTGCAGACTCATGTAGGAAGGAAGCGGAAGGCCTTCGCCTTCGGGCAGACGCTTGATGCGTACGCGCTGATGTTCGGGCATGGCAGACGCCGCTACTTGGAGAGCAGCGTTGCCAACTCTTCTTGGAAGCTCTCGACGTCCCGGAATTGCCGGTAGACGCTGGCGAAGCGGATGTACGCGACCTTGTCCAGATTGCGCAGCGCTTCCATGAGTTTTTCACCGATGGTCGTCGAGGGAACTTCGCTCTCGCCGCGCGCGAACAAGTCGCGTTCGAGATCGGCGGCGACGGCCTCCATCTGACTCTCGGAGACGGGGCGCTTCTCGCACGCGCGCCGCAGGCCCGCAAGAATCTTCTCGCGGCTGAACTGCTCGCGGCGGCCGTCCTTCTTCACGACGAAGAGACGCGGCGCTTCCATCCGCTCGTACGTGGTGAAGCGGTGCTTGCAGCGCAGGTCCAGACATTCGCGCCGGCGGCGGACGACGTTTTCGTCGTCTCTGGAATCGACGACGCGCGTCTCACTCTTGCGGCAGGTAGGACAGAGCAGTGAAGTGACCCCTTTGAACGGCTAGCCCCACATATTGTGGGTCACCCCATTATAAGGCACTACGCGTACCCTGGCAAAAAAGAGGGCGGCGAGCCTTAGCTCGCCGCGCCGATCTTGAACATCTTCGTCCCGCATTCGGGGCATTTGCCCTCAGTTGCGGGACGGCCGTTCTTCATCGTGATTTGGACCGCGTCTTTGATTTGACGCTTGGTCTTGCACTTCACACAGTAGGCTTCTGCTGCCACGTTAACTCCTCCGAATGCCGGCGCGGGTTCCCACACGGGCGGGGCGATTTGGCGCGCTTATTCCCAGGCGCCCCAGCGTTTCCCCCTTGCGGACTGCCTCGTGGCCGCCAGGCGGCCCTTGCTGCCAAGCGGGCGCCGCGTGAACGGAGCGCGATGGAACGTCCCACGTGCCTGCCCTTTGCCGGCCTTGCCGCCCTGCGGCCGTCCCCAAGCCTCCCCGTAGTGAGCGAGAGCATTTGGTGCACCGGAAGCCTGGAAGGCCTGCGGCGGCCCACCATTGCGGTGGTCGGCACGCGCGCGGCCAGCGCGTACGGGAAGGCGCTGGCGCGCCGGTTCGCGGCCGATCTCGGGTCGGCGGGATGCTGCATTCTCTCCGGCTTGGCGCTGGGCATCGATGCGGCCGCACACGAGGGCGCGCTCGAGGTGGGGGCGCCGACGATCGGGGTGCTGGGCGGCGGGCACGAGTGCTTCTTTCCGCCGCGCAATCGCGGCTTGGCGGAGCGGATGATCGCGCACGGCGGCGCCGTCCTCTCGCCGTTCCCGCCGGACCATCCGGCGTTTCCCTCGCAGTTTTTGCAGCGCAACGGCATCGTGGCGGCGCTGGCGGATGCCGTGCTCGTCATCGAAGCGCCCGCGCGCAGCGGCGCGCTCAATACCGCCGGCTGGGCCGCCGGCCGGATTCCCGTGTTCGCGGTCCCGGGCGACGTCGATCGCGCCCACGTCGCCGGGTGTCACGCGCTCATACGTGACGGCGCGATTCTCGCGCGCAGTGCGCAGGACGTTGCCGACGATCTGCGGCTGTGCACTTCACCGTCCGACGTGCGCGAGTCGCGGGCGAGCAGCGATTCTCCCAGCGATCCGCTGCAGGCGCAGTTGCTGGGTCTCTTGGGCGCGGGTGAACGATCGCTCGACGAGCTGCTCGGCGAGATCTGCGCATCGCCCGCGTCCGTACTCGCCGCGCTCTCAATGCTGGAATTGAGCGGTGCGGTCGAAGCGCTCGCGGGCGGGCGTTATGCGGTGCGGCGACGCTGACGCAGAGCGATGCTGATGCGCGGTGCGATCGGCCGCGAGACTTTGGGAATGTGATGCTCCCACTGCTCCTGCGCGAGACCGCCCATCACGAGCAGGCTCCCCGGTTCCAGATCGACTGAAAACGCGCGGCGCGGCCGAGCTTTGCTGCGAATCTGCATTTCGCGAACCGCGCCCAGACTCACGAGTGCGACGTACGGCCGATCGATGAGATCTTCGGTGTGATCGCTGTGCCACGCGACGCTGTCGGAGCCGTCGCGGTAATACTGCACGGAAACGGCATTGAACTCCACCTGCACCTGCGCTTGCGCGCGCGCTTTCACTTCGGCAAGCTCGCGCGGCAGCGGTTCGTCCGCCGAAAAGCGAGCGAGCAGCCGCGGCACCGCAACGGTGCGATCGTACATCCACATCGTTTCTTGCGTCCACGACAGCGTCGCATGCAAATGCGTGAAGAGCGCTTCGCTTTCGGCGGCATCCAGCAGCGCGGGATAATAGACGATGCTGCTCTCGTCCTTCACGAAGACCTGCGGGGCCGTACCGAATAGCCCGATCTGCTGCGCCACATACGCAAAAACCCGGATACCCGTCGAGGTGTTGCGAACAGGGCAAGCGTGCAGATGCGCGTCATTGCCGTCGGAAAACTCAAAGCACCGTACGCCGCGCAGGCGTGCGCCGAGTTCGCGAAGCGTCTGCGTCCGTACTACCCGCTGGAAATCGTCGAGGTTAAGGCCTCCGACGGGAGCCAGCCGGACGCCGCAATGGACGAAGAGGCCGAGCGCATCACCAAGCAGCTGCATAACGACGACTGCGTGTGGCTGCTCGACCGCGGCGGCGACGAGCTCTCGAGCGAGCAGCTCAGCCGCGCGATTGCGGACGTTGCAAACCGGGGCGTGCGCCGCATCGCCTTCGTCATCGCCGGCACGTACGGCG
>DATEHZ010000060.1:0-10243 GCA_035279385.1 Vulcanimicrobiaceae bacterium
CCCCCTCAACGTGGCGGCGATCTTGACGCTGGGCGGCCTGCGCGTCATCGACGATGCGATTTCCATCGGCACGCTGTTCGCCTACGTGCTGCTGATGGAACTCTTCATCGCGCCGTTCACGACCTTCGTACAGCTCGGCGCCGAAGTTCAGGAGATGGACGGCGACGTTCGCCGCATCGAAGACGTGCTGCGCTATCCGCCCGAGCCGGTGCGTCCGGTGCAGCGCGTCGAGCGTATACGCCTTGCCGGCGCGCTCGAACTGCGCGAGATCTCGTTCGGTTACAACCGGCACGCGCCGCCCGCCATTCACGATATCTCGTTCGTCATCGCACCGGGGCGCCGCGTCGCGCTGGTCGGTCCGTCCGGAAGCGGGAAGTCCACGATCTCGAAGATCGTTTCGGGTCTGTTCAAACCGTGGTCCGGCTCGATCTTGTTCGACGGCATCGAACGCGACGCGATCGATCCGGCGCTGCTCGCCACCGACGTCGCGTTCGTCGATCAAGAGATCTCGCTCTATCCCGGCACCGTGCGCAGCAACCTGACGCTCTGGGATCCGGCGGTGACCGACGGCGCGATCGAACGCGCGGCGCGCGACGCCTGCATTCATACCGACATCGCGTCCCGCCCGGAGGGGTATGACGCCACGATGCAGGAGGGCGGCATCAACTTCAGCGGCGGTCAGCGCCAGCGGCTGGAAATCGCGCGCGCCCTGGTGCGCGATCCCGCTTTGGTCGTTCTCGACGAAGCGACGAGCGCGCTGGATCCGCTCTCGGAGTTTTTGATTGACGAGAGCCTGCGCCGCCGCGGCTGCGCGTGCCTGGTCGTGGCGCACCGGCTGAGCACCATCCGCGACGCGGATGAAATTCTCGTTTTGGATGGCGGCACGATCGCCGAGCGCGGGACGCACGACGAACTCGTGGCGCAGAACGGGCGGTACCTTTCGCTGGTGAGATCGCAGTAATGCATACCGAAGAGACGCCGCTGCGCATCGTCGGCGACGAAATTCTGATTCTCGCGACCACGGAGCACACGTACCGCGTGCGTTCCGGTGAAGCGGCACTGTTCGTCGTGCAGCTCGACGAATCTGGGAATCCCGCAGGCCGGCGCGCGTTTCTGGGCGGATCGCAACCCGGCGACGTGCTCATCGGCACGTCATTCACCTCCAACGGTAAAACGTTCACGTTGATCGCCGTCGGCGTCGTGCCGACGCTCGTCGAGCGATGGGATCTCTCGGAGACCGAGCCCACGCACCGCGATGAAGCGCTGCACCGTTACCTGGCAACGCTCGTCGGAAGCGATTCGGTAGACCTGGATTCCCGGCTCACCCGTCCGCTCGCGCAGCCGCAGCCGCTCCAACTCGAGCCGGGGCAGCACGCGCACTCGCCGCGCCGTCTCACGTACGTGCGCATTACGCGCGGTATGGCCAGGCTTCTCGACACGCACGAATGTGACGCCGAAACCGGCATCGTCCCCGTCAGCGGCCACGTCACGCTGCGCGCGCACGACGTCGTGGACATCGAACCGGTGAGCGGGTCGGACGTGCACGTGCATCAGGTCCTTCGCGGCATCACCACGATTCACGCCGCGTTCTGGAAGCGCTGGCAAGAGCAGGCGGCGGAGGAAGACGAGCGCCGCGAGCGCATGCGCCGCGCGACGCAAGCGTTCGACGCGCGCGCCCTGCGCGGCACGCTCGAGGAAGCGACGCATCTTTTCGAGCGGCACGTCATTGCCAAGGAGCCCGGCGACGATCCCATCGTCGCAGCGGCGCGCATCGTCGCACAGGCCGACGGAATCCAAATCGTTGCGCCGCGCGAGCCGCACGCCGACCCGCAGGCCGCGGTGCAATCTATCTGCATCGAGTCGCACCTCTCGTTCCGGCGGGTGCGCTTGCGCACGGGCTGGCACAAACGCGAGCACGGGCCGCTGCTGGCGTTTCGCGGAGCGAATCGCGAACCGGTCGCGCTTCTTCCGCATCACGGACGAAAGCATTACACGCTCGTCGACCCCGCGCACGAAGGGGAGCCGGTGAACGTGGACGCGGCGCTGGCAGCGGAGATCGACAGCTCCGCCTACGTCTTTCTCCGTCCGCTGCCCGAACGCCCGATCCGCGCATGGGATCTGCTGCGCTTCGGAGTACGGCACAGCGGCGTCGACGGGCTCCAACTGCTGGCGCTCGGGCTAACGGGCGGGATTCTCGCGAGCACGATTCCGCTCGCAAGTGCGATCTTGTACGGCTCGATCATTCCGGGCGCGATGCGCCCGCAGCTGCTGACTATGGGTTTCGCGCTGCTCGTCGTCGCGCTCTCAGCCGCAACGACGGAAATCGTGCGCGGCCTGATGGTGGTCCGTCTGCAAGCGCGCGTCGGCAGCAACGTCCAAACCGGCGTGATGGAACGCCTGTTGGCGCTGCCGGCCTCGTTTTTCCGCAGGTACGAGACCGGCGACCTGGTCGATCGGCTCATGGGGATCGACCGCATCGAGCAGTACGTCAGCGACGTCACGATTTCGGCGGCGCTCAGCGGCGTCTTCTCACTCGTCAGTTTCGTGCTGCTGTTCGTGTACGACGTGGGGCTCGCGCTCGTGTGCGGCGTCCTCGCCGCGATCGCCGTGGCGGCCGCGGTGCTGCAAGCGGTCGTGACGGTTCCGCTGCGGCAGCAGGTGTACGATCGCACGGGCAGCATCGCCGGCTTCGTTCTGCAGGTGTTCAACGGCGTGGCGAAGCTGCGCGTGGCGCGCGCCGAAACGCGGGCATTCGTCGGGTGGCTGCATCGCTTCACCGCCATGCGGCGCATCATCACGCGCTGGGGCACCGTCGAATACCGCTTTCTGATGTTCGGGCAGATTTGGCCCGCGGCGGCGATTCTGACGATCATTTGGTATATCTTCGTTTTCCGGCACGGTGACTTTGCCGCGAGCACGTTCATCGCCGCGCTGGCCGCCTTCACGCAATTGCTGACCGCACTGCTGGGCCTGAGCGAGGCCTTCGTCGACATGGCCGGCGTCGTACCGATCTACGCGCGCGCGCGGCCGCTGCTGCAAGAGCTTCCCGAAATTCTGGAGGCGCACGGCGATCCGGGCACACTCTCCGGCGCGATCGAACTGCGCGATTTGAGTTTCCGCTACGAAAACGCGCCGGGCCGCACGCTCGACCGGTTGGATCTCAAGATCGAACCCGGTGCGTTCGTCGCGATCGTCGGGCCCTCAGGATCCGGTAAATCTACGCTCTTCCGGCTGCTGCTGGGTTTTGAAAAACCGAATCACGGATCGGTGCTGTACGACTCACACGATCTGAATTCAGTCGATTTGGCAGCCGTGCGAAGACAGATCGGCTCGGTGCTGCAATCCACGGGCGCACTGCAAGGCACGATCTTCGAGAACATCGCGGGTGCGCGGTACATCACGCACGATCAGGCGTGGGAGGCATTACGCCGCGTCGGAATTGCCGACGACATCAAACAGTTGCCGATGCAGCTCGAAACCTACTTGGGATCCGACGGCGGCGGGCTTTCGACCGGACAGCGTCAGCGCATCGCAATCGCGCGCGCGATTGCGACGTCGCCGCGGATACTGCTGCTCGACGAAGCCACGAGCGCGCTGGACAACGAAACGCAAGCGATCGTCATGAAAACGCTGGAGCGGTTGGATGCGACGCGCGTAGTGATCGCGCATCGGCTGTCCACGATTCAAAACGCGGACCGGATAGTCGTGATCGAGGGAGGCCGGATCGTGCAGGATGGTAGGTATGAGGAGTTGGCCGGTACGCCCGGCCCCTTCTGCGATCTCGCGCGGCGCCAATCGATGTAGCGCCGCTTTTTCTAAGGTGTTACTTCGTGGGCCGAGGGCCGGTGCCGCCGGTGCCGCCGCTCACCTTATCGAGATCCTCGTCCTTGATGGGTTTTTCATCCTTGAGGTCCTTATCGTTGCTCATAGGAACCCCTTTCACGCGCAAACACAGCGCGAACATGGCCGATTCTGTCCTGCTGCATTGACTCCTAGTGCAAGCGCGAAAAATGAGTCTTTTGGACTTGCTAGCTCGCTGCGTCGTCCGCGGCAACGCGGTTGCGCCCGGCAGCTTTTGCTTCGTAGACGAGAACGTCGGCGCGCCGCACGGCTTCGGCGGGCTTGGAATCGGCGTTTATACGCACGATGCCGATGCTCGCGCCGACGCCGCGGCACGACGGCTGCGCTGCAAGCGTTTGAATGAGCGCCTGCGCACGCGCCGCCGCTTGTTCGGTCGCGCAAAAATACAGAATCGCCGCAAATTCATCCCCGCCCCAGCGCGCGACGTCGTCGGAAGGGAGCAGCGATCTGCGCACGGTTTCTCCAACCGCAATCAACACGCGATCGCCTTCATCGTGTCCGAACGTATCGTTGATTCGTTTGAAGCCGTCCAAGTCAAGAAACATCAGCACGTGCGCACGCGCCCCGCTCGGCGTCATGTCGACGGCGTTTTGCAGCAGGCGTTCGAACTCGCGGCGGTTGAGTAGGCCTGTGAGCGAATCGCGCATGGCCGCTTCGCGCAGCAATCGTTCTTCGCGGCGCGCGTCGGTCACGTCGCGCAGCACCGTGACGGCGTAGGAGCGCCGCTGGTCGCCGTTTTCATGGAACGGCGTGGCCGAGACGGCAAGCGAGACGGTCGAGCCGTCCTTTCGCCGGAAGAGCAGCTCGCCGTTTACGCGCTGTCCGGTAAGAAGCCCGGCGCGCAAGTCCTCCGCGCGCTTTGCATCGGAAGCTCGAGCGAAAAGCGGGTCCCAGCCTCGGCCGATGAGTTCTTGGGACTCGTATCCGAGCATCTGGGTGAGTGCGCGGTTCACGTATTCGAAGCACCACGTGTCCTCGCGCGCAATCGAGACGGCGATTGCTTCATGCACTTCATCGAGCGCGCGAGCGAGCTGCTTGGCGTGACGCTGCGCGAGAATGCTTTCGGTCATGTCGCGAGAGACCGCAAACCAGAGAACGCGATCGCGCTCGACTTTCGGGTGATAGTTGCCCTCGAGCCACACCGGTGTCTCATGTGCGCGCTCCCGAACGTGCAGGACGCGAAACGGCAATCCCCGTTTTACGCCCTCGATGACTTGTTCGATATCGTACGCACGCGCGCGGCCGCGAAAAAACTCGAGCGCGCCTCGGCCGACGACCTGCGCGCCCGAAACGCCGTAGGCTCGTTCGAAGGCACCGTTCGCATAGAGAATGCGCCACGCTGCGGGATCCGGCGACGCGGCCTCGAGCACCCAAATCGCGTCGGGCGCGTGCTGCACCACATTGGAGACGAGATCGCCGCGCCGGTTGGCGCCCGCCGTTTGACCGTAAGAGGTTTTCGCCCGATGCGTGTTGCTCATAGCGCTCGAGGGCAAGCCACCCGCGGTGTGTCTTACCCAAACTGGGCCACCCACGGATGAGCGGCCACGTGCGTCGAATTGGGTAGGCGTAATGGCTCGCAGCGAAAATAGCAGCGGGATTCCTATCCGGAGCGTTTACGACCGGGCGGAAGGCCGCATTCACGAACCGGGAGAGCCCGGCGGTTTTCCCTACACGCGGGGCGTGCGCAAAGATATGTACCGCGGGCGCCTCTGGACGATGCGTCAGTACGCCGGCTTTGCGACCGCGGCGCAGTCGAATGCGCGGTACCGCTATTTGCTCGAGCGCGGCACGACCGGACTGTCCGTCGCCTTCGATCTGCCGACGCAGCTCGGATACGATTCCGATGCGCCGCAAGCGCGCGGCGAGGTCGGCAAGGTCGGCGTCGCCATCGACGGCGTCGCGGACATGGAAGCGCTTTTCGAGGGCATTCCGCTCGATCGCGTCACCGTTTCGATGACGATCAACGCACCCGCTTCGATCATCCTTGCGATGCTGCTCGCGCTCGCGCGCCGGCGCGGCATCGCGTTCGAAAACCTCGGCGGAACGATTCAAAACGACGTTCTCAAAGAATACGTCGCGCGGGGTACGTACATCTACCCGCCCGGGCCTTCGATGCGCCTGGTGACCGACGTGATGTCGTACTGCGCGCGAGAGGTGCCGCAGTGGAACACCATCTCGATCTCGGGCTACCACATTCGGGAAGCCGGTTCGACGGCGCTCGAAGAGATCGCATTCACGCTTTCCAACGGCAAAGCGTATCTGCGGGCGGCGCGAGACGCGGGCATCGATCTCGATACCATCGCGCCGCGGCTCTCCTTCTTCTGGAACGCGCACAACGATCTGTTCGAGGAGATCGCGAAGTTCCGCGCAGCACGTTATCTGTGGGCCCATATCACGCGCGATGAGTTCGGATGCAAAGATCCGCGATCGCAGATGCTGCGTTTTCATACGCAGACCGCCGGCTCGACGCTGACCGCGCAGGAGCCGGAAAACAACGTCGTGCGCGTGACGCTGCAGGCGCTGGCGGCGGTCCTGGGCGGAACGCAGTCTCTGCACACCAACGGCAAAGACGAGGCGCTGGCGCTGCCGACGGCGCAGGCCGCGAAACTCGCGCTGCGCACGCAGCAGATCATCGGCTACGAAAGCGGCGCCGCGGACGTCGTGGATCCGCTTGCCGGTTCCTATTACGTCGAAACGCTGACGAACGAACTGATCGAGCGCGCGCAGGCGCTGATTGGCGAAGTCGACGAGCTCGGCGGCAGCATCGCCGCCATCGAGAGCGGCTGGATGCAGTCGCGGATCGCCGAGTCGGCGTACCAGGCGCAGCAGGCCATCGAGAGCGGCGAGCAGGTCGTCGTGGGCGTGAACAGATTCGCAGAACCGGGCAGCGAGAGCGTCACGATACCGCTGCAGCGCATAGACGACGCAGTCGAACACGATCAGGTCGCGCGCCTGAATGCGTTCCGCGCATCGCGCGACCAATCGCTCGTCTCCGAACGCCTGGAGGGAGTGCGCCGCGCCGCCGCCGGACGCGAGAATCTCATGCCGCTCTTCGTGGATGCGGTCGACGCGGGCGCCACGCTCGGCGAAGTGTGCAACGTGCTGCGCGAGGTCTTCGGCGTCTATCGCGCGCCGGAGGTCGTTGCATAGTGCGCATCGACCATATCGCGATCGTCGTCAAAGATCTGGAGCGGACCGTCGATTTGTACGTCAACACGCTGGGCTTCGTGCAGGTCTACCGTGAAACGGTTGCGGATCAGGGCATCGAAGCCGTCGGATTACAGGCGGGCGAGTCGGTGATCGAACTGCTCCGGCCGCTCGACGAATCGTCTCCCATCGCCGCATACCGCGGCGACGCCGAGACGAAGCTGCATCACACCGCGTATCGCGTCGCGAACTTGGAAGCGGAGCTCGCGCGCTTAAAGGCTGCGGGGATACGGCTCATCGACGAGCACCCGCGCAAAGGCGCGCACGGAAATCTCATCGCGTTCTTGCATCCCAAGAGCACGGCGGGCGTGCTGATTGAATTATGCCAGCCTGAGCGCTGATGACGGCGCGGACATCTGCATGAAGGCACGCTTCACCGTGCTGCGCGAAATTACGCTCCATGGCCCGCAAACGCTCTCGCCGCCGCACCGCTAATCCGGCGCCGCTTCTTCTCGTTGCACTCGTCATCGCGGCGATCGTCGGATGGGCAATCTATCCTCGCGGGCATCGGCCGCAGACCGCGCCGCATCGATCGGTTGCATTGGTAACGGCGTCGCCGTCGCCCGCACCGATCGTTGCCGCGACAACGTCTGCGCCGCCGTCGCCCGCGGCATCGCCGGCGCTCTCGCCGTCGGCGTCCCCGGCCGCACCGGCATCGCCCGCAGCCGGCAATGCGCAAGTCGCGATCATCATCGACGATTGCGGACAGTGGCTCGACACCGAGCGCGCGCTCATCGGTTTGCCGATTCCGATCACGCTATCGGTGCTGCCGCACGTGCACTACACGGCACAAATCGCCCAAGAAGCCGCCGGCGCCGGCAAGGGCGTGATGCTGCATATTCCGATGGAGCCGCTCTCGCACGCGTATCCCGGTCCCGGCGAGATCAAGGACGCGATGACGGACGAGCAGGTGAGGCAGCAGACCGAGGACGACGTCGCACAAGTGCCGCTTGCGAAGGGTGCCAACAATCACGAAGGCAGCGAAGCCAGCGCCGACGACCGCGTGATGAAAGACGTCGTCGCCGTGCTCAAAGCGCACGACTTATTCTTCGTCGACTCACGCACGAACGCGCGAAGCGTCGGGCAAGCGGTCGCGCAAGACGACGGCGTTCCGAGCGCCAAGCGCGACGTCTTCCTCGACAACCAGGCCAGCGTTGCCTACACGGAGTCGATGCTGGAACGCGCCGTCGAAGTTGCCAAACGCAACGGTTCCGCCATCGCGATCGGCCACCCCAAACCCACGACGCTCGCCGCAATTCGCGATCTCTATCCAAAGATGCAAGCCGAAGGCGTAACGTTCGTCCTCGCACAGAGCTTAGTTCGTTAGCAATTCCTCAACGCGACGCATCACCCCGCACGGCTTCTCGTCATCCTCGTCATCCTGAGCCTGTCGAAGGACATCCTCGTCATCCTGAGCCTGTCGAAGGACGAGCCGAGCGAAGCCGAGGCATGTTGATGCCGCGCTTGGCGTTTGCTGCGATACATCGCATCTAGCGCCTCGACTGCGCTCGGCCGCCCCTTCGAGCGGCTCAGGATGACGAGGATGCCTCGGGTGCTCGTGCTACAGGTTGGGGGCTAGGGCGGCTTCGATCTCGGTTTCGAAGGTTCGGTTCCAGGGGAGCGTGACGTTCATCGCGGCGATGTGGTAGGCCGGATCGAGTTGGGCGAGGATCTGCGTTCCGCGGTTCCAGAGGGCGGCGCGGTTGAGTTGCGCGATAGGCGCAGCTTGATCCGGCAGCACGTACGTATGATCGGCGATGCCTTCGGCGGTGAGCGCGTCGTTGAGCTGCGGGCGCACGTAGTCGTGAAACGCGTAGTCGTCCAGGATGCGGTTGAACGTGAACTCTTTATGCGCGAGCGCGTCGTAGGTGCGGGTGCGCCGTCCCGCACCTGCGGCGACGGCTTCGGCGATGGCTGTTCCCACGGTGTTCGCGTTGGTATTCCAGGATGAATACGCGTCAAGGCCCGACGCAACGCCCGTGCCGAGCAATTGTTCCGCGAAGCGCGCCTGATCGACGAACGTGTCGGCAAGAAACGTCAGATCGGCAAACGCTACCGAGACGCCTGCCTTCTCGTCGGCCTGCATCGAATTCAGAAGCGCGGCATCTTCCGCAGCGGTCGGGTGCGGAACGCGCACGTAGAGCACGATATCGGGCTGCGCGTCGACGCGCTGCGCGCCGCACAGCGCGATGAGCGAGCCGATCGCGACGTCGATTGGCGCATACTCCAGCGGATCGTTCGTCGAACCGCCGCCGGCGCGTGAGTAGCGAACTTCGACGCGCGGGGTCCAGTGAGCGCCGCGCGCGATCGCCTGCGAGACCATCGCCATGCCGAGTTCGTCGGCTCCCGGCTCGATCGCAACGCGATCGCCGAGTCCGCGATCGGCGACGTCGGCTTTGAGCGCGGCGACTTCCTTCAGATGCAGGCCGACCGGTCCCGCGTCGTCTTGACCGAGCACCAGGTTGTTCACGGCGTCTTCGCCGGTCAGTTTGACCGCGAGCAGATCGACGGCGAGGTTGCGCGCGCGGGTATCGAGATAGGCTTGCAGCGTCTGCTCTCCGATGAGTTCGCGCAGGTGTGCGGCTCTTGCCGCTTCGCTCGGCAGCGGCGGATCGTGCAGGTTCGCGTACTCCTGCAGATACGTCCACGCGGGATAGGCGGCAAAGAAGTGCGCCGCCGAGCCGAGCGCCGGCACGCCGGTCGGTGCGAGACGCATGATCGTGCCGAACGCGCCGATCCATGCATGCGGATGCAGGCGGCGAAGCGCGCGCAGCTCCTGTAAACGGAAATACGCGTCCGCATAGGAAACGCCGGGAACGCGCGAGGCAACCAGTCCGCCGTATGCGAGCATGTCCGTCGAGACGACGACGCTGTCCGCGGCGCGTGCTTGCGGTCCGTTGAGCCAGGCGACGATGGCATCGGGTTGTCCGAACGTCAAATAGTTTCCGAGCAGCGGCCGCGGCGGCTCGACGACGCGCGCGCCCGCGATTCGGCCGAGCATCTGCGGCAGCTGCCGCGTCACCGGCCTATCGTCCAAGGGCACGAATGCTATCAGGGCAAAAAAAAGCGCCGCGATTTTCACGTCGCAGCGCTTTTCGCGTTTTTAGACTGTGGCGCCTCGTCCCGTGAGCAAGTTGACGAACAGCAGCACCACCGCTACGGCGAAGAGTATCCA
>DATEHZ010000061.1:0-88629 GCA_035279385.1 Vulcanimicrobiaceae bacterium
GTGACCTGGGGCGCCGTTCTGGGTACCCTGGCGGCGCTTGCCGTGTTCCTCTTGGTGCGGCCGCACCTTATGCTATAATGCGCCTTGCAATTGGAACCACTAAGTAGCCAGCCCGCCGCACACGCCATCCCCTCGTACGAAATCGCCGCTTTGGTGGTGCTCGTGCTGCTGGCGGCCTTTTTCGCAGCCTCGGAGGCCGCCCTGGTCGGGGTGTCCCGCTTGCGTGCCCGCGCCATGATGGAGCGCGGCATAAAGCGGGCGAACGCCGTGCTGCGCCTGGTCGAGAACAAGAACCGCTTCCTGACCTCAATCCTCATCGGCAACACGATCGTGCTGCTGATCGCGGACTCGCTCGCGACGTACGTATTCATCGATGCCCGCATTCCCAACGGCGCGGTGATCGCGACGATCGTGATGACGTTCGCGCTGCTGCTCTTCGGCGAGATTATTCCGAAGACGGTCGCGGTCTCGGACAACGAACGATGGGCGCTGCGTCTGGCACCGACGATGCGGCGCGCGGCGTGGATTCTCACGCCGCTCGTGTATCTGTTCCAAACGCTCACGAACCTGATTCTGCGCCCGTTCGGCCTCAAACACGCGCATCAGATCTTCGTGACGGAAGAAGACATTCGGGCTATCGTCAACGTCGGCGCCGAACAGAACGTGCTCGAAGAGCAAGAGCGCGAGATGATTCATTCGGTCATCGAGTTCGGGGATACGATCGTGCGCGAAGTCATGACCCCGCGTCCCAACATCGTGGCGGTGTCCGCGGACGAGTCGCCGCGCAAAGCGCTGGATATCGTCATCGCCGAAGGCTACTCGAAGCTGCCCATCTACCAGGAATCGAAAGACGACATCGTCGGCATGGTGCACGATCGCGAACTGCTCATCAGTTTGGCGAACGGCTCGCTCAGCTCGATGCCGCTGCGCCAACTGATGCGCCCCGTCGTGCACGTGCCGGAAAACAAGAAGATCGCGGAACTGTTGCGCGAGATGCAGCGCGACAAATTCACGATGGCGATCGTCGTCGACGAATACGGCGGCACGGCGGGCCTCGTAACGATGGAAGACTTGCTCGAAGAGATCGTCGGCGAGATTCGCGACGAGCACGATGAAGAGGAAGAAGAACCGGTACGGCTGGTCAACGACCAGGAAGCGGTCGTCGACTCCGGTGTGAACATCGAGGACGTGAATGCGAAGCTCGGCACGCACCTTCCGCACGAAGAATTCGAAACGATCGGCGGGTACACGGTGGGGCTGTTCGGCCGTTTGCCGACGGAAGGCGAAGAGGTCGAGGCCGACGAGCACACGCGGTTGAAAGTCGATCGCATGCGCGGCCGGCGCATCATGGCGGTGCGCGTCTTCAGCAACGGCAAACTCGGTGCGCAGAACGGCGCGCATCCGCCGGAGGAAGATGAAGACTGAGGACTTGATCGCGCACGCGATTGCGATGCGCGAGAACGCGTACGCTCCGTATTCGCAGTTCGCCGTCGGTGCGGCGCTGCTTACGGAGGACGGGTCGGTTTTCGGCGGCGTGAACGTCGAGAACGCGAGTTACGGTCTCGCGATTTGCGCCGAGCGCACCGCGGCGGTTGCCGCGGTGGCGGCGGGCCATCGTTCGTTCCGCGCCATCGCGATCGCGGGACCGCAATCCACCGTCACCGCACCGTGCGGCGCATGCCGGCAGTTTCTCAACGAGTTCAATCCGCGGCTCGAAGTTGCATACACGACACCGGGCGGCGTAAAGGTGACGACGCTCGACAACCTGCTTGCGGACGCATTCGGACCGAAGAATCTGCAATGAGCGCGCCGCAGCGCTCGTACAAAGCCTCCGCGGTGATTCTGCGCGGGCGCACGTACGGCGAAGCCGATCGCATTCTCACGCTCTATACCAAAGAATGCGGAAAGATCGATGCGATCGCCAAGGGCGCGCGCCGCACCAAAAGTCATCTGGCGGGGCGCTTGGAGTTCGGCAACGAGGTCGAACTCGGCATGCATCGCGGCCGCAATCTCGACGTGGTCGTCTCCGCCGACATCATCGAGCCGCATTGGCAGCGCCTCGTTCAGCCCGAGCGGTTTGCCGCGGCAAACATTATCGTCGAACTGATCGATGCGTTCTGCGAGCCGGATTTGGCGCAGCCGGAGATTTACGAGTTGTTGACTGCAGCGCTGGGCGCCGCCGGACGAAGCGACGATCCGCTCGCGCTGCTGCCGCGTTTTTCCATGCGTCTGCTCGAAGCGCTCGGTCTCGCGCCGCCCGTTCACGTTTGCATTCATTGCGGCAAATCGCTCGAGGGCGCGAGCGCATGGCTCGACGCCGAGCAGGGCGGCTTCGGGTGCGAGGCGTGCCGCGTGAATTGGCGCGACGCGCTCTGCCTCGAAGCGGACGACGTGCGCAATTTGCAGGCCGTCGCCGCACCGCCCGGGGGCGCCGTGACGCCGGCGCTGCGGGCGACCCGGCGCGTCGCGCAAGCAATCGAAACGCTGGTAAACCATCACCTCGGCCGCCGGCCGAAAGCGGGAGTGCACGCGCTCGAGTTCGTAAGGGGCGCCTAATGTCTCTCTTGGCCCTCGACGTCGGCAGCAAGCGCATCGGCGTCGCCGTCGCCGACCCCACCGGCACTTTCGCGCTCCCCGTCACCGTCATCGAGCGCACGAACCTCAAAGCCGACCTCGAACGAATCTCGCAGCTGGCCGCGGAGTATACAGCCAAAGAGATGGTTGTCGGAGATCCCGTCACGCTTTCGGGTCAGCGCGGGCCCGCCGCGGAGAAGATCGACCGGTTCGTCGAGCAGCTCGCGCGCGTCTTCACCGGACGGATTCATCGCGTCGACGAGCGCATGACGACGGCGCAGGCGACGAAGAGCCTCATCGCTGCCGACGTGAGCCGCTCCAAGCGCAAAACGGTCGTCGACAAGATGGCGGCCGCGCTGATCCTCGAAACGTATCTTGCACGCCGGCGCAGCGGTGCGTCCGCATGATCCGAGCAGTGAAAGCTATCGCCGCGCTCGTCGCGCTGGCGATTCTCGCCGGTGCGGGCTGGTTCGCATATGCGATGCTCGTCGACACCTCGCATCCCGAAGCGACGAAGGACGTCATTATCGCACGCGGTTCGACCTTTCACGACATCGCCGCGCAGCTCGCCGGTGCCGGCATCATCGGCAATGAAACGGCCTTCCGCGTCTACGCAAAGATGAAACGCGCCGATACGGCGGCGCACGCGGGGGAATTCCGCTTCTCGGCACACCAAACGCCGGCGCAAGTGCTCGCACAGCTCGAAAGCGGCGGCGCGCAAGTCGCGAAGTGGGTGACGATTCCCGAAGGCTTCACGGCAAAGCAAATCGCGCAGCGGCTGCAAGAGCAAGGTTTCGGCGACGCGCGCACGTTTACGCAGGCATTTTTGCACGATTCGATCGTCGTCGGCGGCACGCGCACGAAGAATCTCGAAGGCTTTCTCTTCCCGAGCACCTATCTGATTCCGAACGGCGCATCGGCGAAGAACGTCGAGGAGATGCTCACGGCGCAGATGCGCAAAGAACTTCCGGCCGATGCGGCGCGCAAGGCGCACGCCCGCGGGCTGACGGTTCCGCAGGTCGTCACACTTGCCTCGCTCATCGAGCGGGAAGCCAAGGCGGACGACGAGCGCCCGCTGATGGCCGGCGTCTACTATAACCGCTTGCGGCTGGGCATGCCGCTGGAAGTCGACGCGACGATAGAGTACGCTCTACCTGAGCACCACGACGTCATCACGTACGGGGACTTGAAAATCGATTCGCCGTACAACAGTTATCTGCACACGGGCCTGCCGCCGACCCCCATCGCGAATCCCGGCCAAGCCTCACTGCAGGCGGCATTCAATCCCAAGCCCTCGCCGTATCTGTATTACGTGTACAAGGGCAACGGCCATCACGCCTTCGCGCGAACGCTCGCCGAGCAGAACGCGAACATCGCAAAGTATTTGAAGTAGGGAGAGTCTCAATGTCAAGCAACGGCGACGGCGGCAAACCGCAGGCACTCGAACTGCGAGACGTTCTCGTCATTCAAACCACCGACGAAAAGCAGCTCGAGTTCGAAGTCGTCGGTTTAGTCGAGGACGAGGAGAATAACGCGTACGCGGTGCTCTACTGCGAACAGGAAGACGAGTTCGTCGTGACCGACGAAGGCGGCAACCTGCTCGAGGACGACGATCTCGCGCAAGAGATACTCGACGACTTTTTCGTGCTCGCGGAAGAGTCGGGCGGAGAGGGGGCCGCCGAGTAATTCGCGCGCTCTTTCTCTCTGCGAACGTCGGCGTCGGACACACGTCCGCGGCAAACGCGCTGCGTGCTGCACTCGCGCACGGCGATCCGCCGTTCGAAGCGACCGTCGTCGACTCGTACAAGTACGCGGCTTCGGTCGTTTCGCGCGTCGTGTCCGAAGGCTACCTGCGGATGGTCAAGACGATTCCGCAGATGTACCGTTTTCTGTACAATCGCGCGGAACTCGCAACGGAGGTCGGCCCGTTCCGCGCGTGGGTGCATCAGTTCACGGCTACCAATCTGCGGCCGCTGCTGCAAGAATTGCGCCCGGACGTCGTCATCTGCACGCACGCGTTTCCGTGCGGCGTCATGGCGGAATATAAAAAGCAGTTCGCCGACGCGCCGCCGGTCATGGGCGTCGTCACCGATTTCGTCGTCCACGCCTTCTGGATTCACAACAACATCGAAGGCTACGCGGTCGCTACGCCGGAGATGCGCGCGACGCTGATCGCGCGCGGCGTTCCGCGCGATCGCATCCTGGTTTCCGGCATTCCCGTTCACGCGGAGTTCTCGCAGCAGCAAAGCGATCGCAATACCCTTCGCGAGCGTCTGGGTTTGCCGCTGGATCGCAGCACCGTGCTGCTGATGGGCGGAGGCCTGGGCATCGGCCCGCTCGAGGCCATGATGCACGCGCTCGACCGCGTTCGAACGCCGCTCTGCGCGCTGGCAATCGTCGGCCGCAGCGCGCGCAGCGAGCAGCGCGTGCTCGAATACGCGCATCGCGTCGGGTATCCCGTGCGCGTCGTGCGGTTCGTAAACAACGTGCACGATTACATGCACGCGAGCGACCTGCTCATCACCAAGCCCGGCGGTCTTACCTCTGCGGAAGCGCTCGTCGCGCAAGTGCCGATGGTGCTCTTCAAACCGCTTCCGGGCCAAGAGGAACGCAATACGCGCTATTTGGTGCAGCGGCGCGCCGCGCTTCGTGCAAAATCCACGGCCGATTTGACGCGCACCGTCGAATCGCTGCTCGAGTCGGGCGAGAAACGCGACACGATGCGTGCCGCAATGGCAAAGCTCGGCAAACCCGACGCCGCGGCGCAGGTGGCCGCCGCTATTCGCGCGCTGGCAGCCGGAGGCGCGCAAGGAGAAGAGATCGCATGAGGATGGCTTCACACTGGACGTACGCGGGATGGTTTACCGTGCTCCGCTTATACGTCGGCGCGTTCTGGCTCTCACACGGCATTCCAAAATTCTTGGACTCCGCCGCCTATATGCCGCCGTCCGGGTACATGCCGCAAATCGTGCAGAAAGCCGTGATGTCGCAGGCCGGCTTTTATCACGACTTTCTGCTGAACGTCGTCACCCCGAACATCAACGTTTTCGCGGAATTGGTGCGCGTGGGCGAAGTGCTCGTCGGGTGCAGTTTAATTTTGGGCGTCTTCACACGCTTCGGCGGTTTGGCCGGATGCTTCTTGGCTCTCAACTATATGGCGGTGAACGGCGAATTCTCGACTTGGACGACGATCGGATCGCTCGAGGCCGCTGCGTTCGTACTCTCGTTCTCGATGCTCGCCATTCCGGCCGGACGCGTCGCCGGCGTCGATGCGATGCTGGTGCGGCGCCCGCGCGTTCGTAAAGACCTCGTTATTCCGGAGCTCGTCGAAGAGCCGCCGACACGACCGGTCGACTCCAGCTCGACCTGAGCGGGCCCGCGCAGGCTCCACTTGCGTCGGTGTGGTATAGTGGTCCGGTCCGCCACGGAGAGGTGGGTGAGTGGCTGAAACCAGTCGTTTGCTAAATGACCGACGGTCAAAAACCGTCCGAGGGTTCGAATCCCTCCCTCTCCGCCACGATAACTAGCGATATTTATCGTAGAGGGGAAAAGAAAAAACGCGACGTAGCAGTCGCGGCTGTGTGCGGTCGTAGCTCAATTGGATAGAGCAACAGGCTACGAACTTGTAGGTTGGGGGTTCGAGTCCCTCCGACCGCGCCATGTGAAAAGAGCCCGGCGATCACGCCGGGCTCTTTCGATTTGTACTCCTTAGTGCGCGAACGAATCCGTTTGTAATTGAACGTCGATCGTACGTTCCACGGTTTGGCTCGTCGAGGGATGCAGCATCGTCTCTTCGTGCAGCGATTTTGGAACGCTCATCGCCGTGTCGTAGACGATGGTGCCCTCGGTATGTTCGTTGCCCGAGGCCGCGTCCTGGTCGCGAACCTCGATGTTTTCGGTAATTCTTGCAAGGCCGTTCTGGTTGCTTACGATCGTGAAGTCCGTCGTTTCTTTCAAACCGCGCTTGCCGCCGGTTTGCAGTTGCCAGTGATTCTTCTGATCCAGATTGCCGGTATCCACGAAATTGCGCCCGAGTATCCGGAGCAGTTGGTACATTTCCGGATCGATCGATGAGTTTGCCGAGCACTCGACGTGCGTGTTTCCGTACACGGCGCACATGACCGGATCCACGAAACGCGCGCGATCCGTGGACGATTTCTCGGAAATGCGAATGACCAGACCGCCGTCGTTCGCAACCGCCACGACGTCCACGGTAATCGTGCCTTTGTCGGTGCCGGCGCTCCAAGACGTCCCAACGCCCGGCGCACCCGTTCCTATGCCGCCGTAGTGGAATTCGGAATCGCTGCGAACGTTCGACGTGTAGTTGTACACCAAGTGGCGCAGAGCCGGTGCAGACATCGGAATAGGCATCAACACACCCCTATCAATATGCGCTCCCCGGTCGCCTAAAGCGGCGGCCGAGCGTGCGGAGGACTTTCCGACGGGAACCCTTGAAACCTGGTGGCCGGGTTTGCTAGAGTAGAGCGTCGAACGGCGGACGTCGTACGGCTCGGTAGCTCAGCGGTAGAGCGGGGGACTCATAAGCCCTAGGTCGTAGGTTCAAATCCTACCCGAGTCAGATTTCGAAGTCCGGAGCGCTTGCAGTGCTCCGGACTTCTCGATTCATGCCGGATCGAAACCTGAAGGGAATAGCCGGGGTCCGGTAGGATGAAGGCAGGCCTACGACTATGTCTACAATTCCGTGCGA
Source organism: Vulcanimicrobiaceae bacterium (assembly GCA_035279385.1). Classification (GTDB taxonomy): domain Bacteria; phylum Vulcanimicrobiota; class Vulcanimicrobiia; order Vulcanimicrobiales; family Vulcanimicrobiaceae; genus DATGJX01. Next base: position 7,283 of record DATEHZ010000061.1, read on the forward strand.
CTTTTGTCCCCATCCCGTCGATCGCAATCAGATGGAAGAGATCGAAATCTCCCATTACGTCCCGGACAGCTCCGGAGATGATTTGGCGTACGCCCGGACGTACTTCTTCGGGCATCCGGACTGCGTGCGGAAATTCTACCGCGGACTGGTCGACCACAAGCTTGATCTGTTCAAGCACATCCCCAGCGCCGGCAATACGCAAGAAGGCCAGCGCTGATCCATATGCGCTCGTAGCTCAATTGGATAGAGCGCTGCCCTCCGAAGGCAGAGGTCTGCGAGTTCAAATCTCGCCGAGCGCGTGAAAGTGCCATAGGGTTGTCATGGAGCGACCGTACAGTTGCTCCATGCGACCCTGTTGTGCATGCGGTGTGTTGTACGAACCAAATCGCGATAAAAGTTACCGGTGCCCGAAGTGCAAGAGTGACTACAATAGGCAGCACTACGAGGCGAACAAGGCGGCATACGTGGCACGCGCTGCCGCAAGAAAGATGCAAGTTCTTCTTGATTTGAATCTGCGGCTCTGCGAATATCTCGATTCGCATCCGTGCGTTGACTGCGGTGAACCGGATCCCGTGGTATTGGAGTTCGACCACGTAGCAGAGAAATCAAACGACATTGCAGGCATGGTCGGAAGAGGCCATTCTTGGCGCGCGATCTTACGCGAAATCGCAAAGTGCGAAGTTCGTTGCGCGAATTGTCATCGCCGGGTAACGGCGAAACGTGCAAACTGGATTCGGTATCGATTGAGTGGATGAATACTACATCCGCCGCGCCATGGATCTGGCAGCGCGTGCGGAAGAAGCCGGCGACGTTCCCATAGGCGCGGTGCTCGTAAGCGGTGACGTCCTAGTCGAGGCAAAGAACGAGAAAGAAAGCCGGCCGGACGCGACGGCGCACGCCGAAATGCTGCTGCTGCAGCAGGCGGCGCGCACGCTGAACGCTTGGCGGCTCTCGGATGCGACGGTGTACGTGACGAAGGAGCCCTGCGTGATGTGTGCCGGTGCGATGGTCGCGGCGCGTATCAAGCGCCTCGTCTACGGTTGCCCCGACCCGAAGGGCGGCGCCGCGGGCAGCGTCTTGGACGTCGTGCGGCATCCGTCGCTGAATCACCGCATGGAGGTCACCGCCGGAGTGCTGGCCGCCGAAACGGCCGCGCAGCTCCAAGAGTTCTTTCGGAAGCGCCGCTAGCAAGAGTTTTGCTCGCCCGCGCGAATCAGCGGTCTTTTGTCAGCCGTACTGCGCCTGGAGAGGTGGTCGAGTGGTTGAAGGCACCCGCCTCGAAAGCGGGCAGACGTGATGAGCGTCTCGAGAGTTCGAATCTCTCCCTCTCCGAATGTACGAGGAACCCGGCTCTTAGGGCCGGGTTCTTTCTTCATCGCAGCGCGATCTCCGTCGCGTTGTCGAATCCCAGACCGAACAGCACGCCGATCGGATACACGTGCGCGCTACACTTCACCATCCCGAGTGCCGGCCGCAGGATCTTCCTTAGGATGCCGCCGTGCAATTCGGCATCGAGCGGGATTTGTCTGGGTCAAGCGGCGATTGCCGCCGTGCGGCCGTAACGTAATACTGCTCGACGTAGTCACGCACCATGCGGCTTGCCGAAAATCTCGGAGCGAGCTGCGAGAGGCCGGCGCGGATCTTGGCGACCCACGCCGTGGGAATGCCGCGTTCGTCGCGATCGAAAAACGCCGGAACGACGTCGCGCTCCAGTATCTCGTAAAGCCGCTGCGCGTCGGCTTCGTCGTCCGCCGCATCGGGATCGCGATCGCCGAGCGCCCAGCCGAACTGCGGCGCATAGGCTTCGTCCCACCAGCCGTCCAGCGTCGAGAGGTTCAAGCCGCCGTTCATCAGCGCTTTCATGCCGCTCGTGCCGCAGGCTTCCCACGGGCGGCGCGGCGTGTTGAGCCAGAGATCCGCACCTTGCGTGAACGCGGACGCGATGCCGAGATCGTAATCCGGTACGAAGAGCGCTCGGCCCGACACGTCCGGGCGCTGCGTGAATTCAACCCACCGGCGTATCGCCGCGCGGCCCTGCGTATCGCGCGGATGCGCCTTGCCGGCGATGAGCAGCCGCAGGGGACGCTTGGAATCGTTCAGCAGCAGCGCCAGGCGATCGGGATCGCTCAGCAACAGCGTGACGCGCTTATATTCCGTAAATCGACGCGAGAGGCACGCGACCATCGCGTTCGCCTCGAAGCCGAAGCGCTGTGTGAGCCCCGCGCGAAGCCGCTCGCGCGCGCTCCAGAGTTCCGCGTCACTCATCGCCGCGATCTTTGAATCCAGGTCGCCGTCCTCATCGCAGGCGAACGCGCTCCACGACGGCACGTGAACGCCGTTCGTTACGTGCGAGATCGCAACGTCCGTAAAGATCGTCCGGCTGACCTGTTCGTGCAGCGCGCTAACGGCGTTGACGGCAGCAGAGCCTTCGACGGCCAGATACGCCATGTTGAACGGCGCGTTTGCGCCGGCGCCCTCGCGACCGAGCGCGAGCAGATCCCCGATTGTGACGCGCGCCTCACGCGCGTACTCGCGGAAATACTTCGAGACCAATTGCGGCTCGAAGCGATCGAAGCCCGCCGCCACCGCGGTATGCGTGGTGAAGAGATTGCCCCCGCGCGTCGCGCGGAGCGCTTCGTCGAACGCGCATCCGGTGAGCGCGGCAAACGCGCGGGCGCGTTCGAGGACGGCGAACGCGGCATGGCCTTCGTTCAAGTGGCACGCGGCACATTCGATTCCCAGCCGCTCGATCGCGCGCCAGCCGCCGATGCCCAGGACGATTTCCTGCTGCAGGCGCGTCTCTTGATCGCCGCCATACAGGTCCGCCGTTATCGCGCGATCTCGCGCGGCGTTACGCGGATCGTTCGTATCGAGCAGATAGAGCGGTACGCGTCCGACTTGCGCCTTCCACACCCGCGCGTGCACGGTGCGTCCCGGAAACGCAAGCGCGACCGAGAACTGTTCGCCGCCCTCGGTAAGCACGCCGGAGATGGGCAGCGACGCCGGGTCGTTGTACGGATAGCTCTCGCGCTGCTCGCCGCCCTGGTCGATCGCCTGGCGGAAGTAGCCGCGTTGGTATAACAGACCGACGCCCACAACCGGCACGCCGAGATCGCTCGATGCCTTCAAGACGTCGCCGGCGAGCACGCCGAGGCCGCCCGCATAGATCGGCAGCGCTTCGCTTGCGCCGAACTCCATGCTGAAATACGCAATCGCACCGGCGATTGCGCCGGCGTGCGTAACGTCGAACCACGTGCGGCGCTCGAGGTATCCCTCGCGCTCCTGCGCTAAGCGAGCGAGCGTGCGCAGAAATGCCGGATCGGCACCGAGTTCGCGCAGGCGGCTTTCGGAAGCGCCACATAGGACGCCCCAGCCATTGCGCGTTGCTTCCCATGCGGGTTTGTCGATCGTTTCCCACAATTCGTCTGCGTCATGACAAGAAAGCCAGCGCAGGTCGAGCGCCAGATCGGTGAGCGAGTGTAATACATCGGGCAGCGTACGCACGCTGCTCGCATTCTCGATGAGCGCGCATGTCCATGCGTACGCTTTGATCGCGTATCGTTAAATGAGCGGGACGTTCGGCGCCGCGGTTTTGGGATAGAGCCCGAGCGTGCGCGGGTCGTCGTGAATCTCGACTTGCCGTTTGAACGGCGCGAAACCGGAACGAATATAGAACGGCAGCGCGTCCGGATGATCGAGCGTGCAGGTATGCAGCCACAGCCGCCGTATCGGCCGCGACCAGGCAGCATCGAGCGCGTAGTTCATGAGTTTGCGGCCGGCGCCCGTTCCGCGCAAACGCTCGCTCACCCCGAACAGGCGCACTTCGCATTCTCCCGCTTGGCGAAAGTCGAGATGGAGGATGCCCTCGTCCCGGCCGCCGGTCAAAAGCGCGTAGATCGCAACCTTCGGGTCACGAACCTGCTCCGCGAATTGTTCGTCGGTTATGAGCAGCGGCGACTGCCACAGATACGGTTCTCCGACGTGTCGCACCAGCGCGCGGTATCGCCGCGCATCCGGCTGCGTGAACGCTTCGATCGTCAGCGCAGGCGACACGCGCTCCGGACGCGGATCCGCGCGTTCGCGCATCTCGAGGCACGTGACGACGTTCGCGAGTTTTCCCGGTGGAAGATCGGTGTAGCCGTCAGCGAGCGACATACCGGTATTGGCCCGGCTGCCACTCGCACACGCTCGCGTCGCGCATGACGAACGACTCGCAGCCGTCGACGTCGGGATTAAAATCCGCGTTCAGACGCTTTGTCGCGTCCCAGTCGACTGCGGGCTCCTGGCGCGCCGCGCCGCGCGCTTTCACGTACGAGAACTGGGGATTTTTCGTAAGCGCGTTGAGCGCTTTGGCCAAGCGTTGCGCGTCTGTCATGCTTGCCTTGGTTCCTCGCTCCCGAGGGGCTTCCCCTCGCCCATTGAAGAGGTAGCGGTACTATGGCCCTGTCCCATATCGTCATGCATTTTGCGCTGTGCAACTCGGCCGCGCGCCTCGGCCCGCAGGCCGACTTGCCGGTGCACATCGTCGTCACCGACAAGATCAATCGCGACGTCGTCGATCAAACCGCGCGCGTTTCGCGCTACGAAGGCAACACGAGCGCTGCAGAGTTCGACGTCGCGTGGGGCATCTATCGCGCGACCGTAACGATGCGCGCGGGACACGCCACGTGCAGTGCGGTGCAATACTTTGCGGTGCAGCCGGATCACAATCGCACGTTGACCGTGCAGCTGCGCGACGGCAATTCGCCCGCGCCGGTTCCGACGCTGATCACCGGAACCGCGCCGTTCGCGTTCTCGTACGTGGAGCCGACGGTACTGGTGTTCACCGCCGGAAGTACGAAATGTAACGGCCCCGTCGGCAATCCGGTCGACGTGAACATCGATCAAGAGACGGACAACGACGGTTACTACGCGTCGGTGTTTCCGAGCCCCGCACTTGCGGCGAAAGGTCCGTTCGTGCTCGCCGTGCGTCTGAAAGACTCACAGGGCGGCTATCATTATATTCGCGTTCCGGCCGAGTTTCTCGGCATGTCGCCGCGCTGGCCGTCCATGGGCCAATTCGACGTAACCGAAGACGTGGTCGACTACGTGCAGGACAAACCCGAAGACACGCTGCTGTGTCCGCGCCTGTATAAGACGTCCGTGCACTGACGTCGAAACGTCCCGGATGGGCAACGGGACATCGGTTTTCCTCGCCGACCTCACCATTGCGCTGGTTGCGGCGAGCATACTCGGCTCGCTTGCGCGCGCGCTGCGCATCACGCCGATTCTCGGGTACGTCGTCGCGGGAATCGCCATCGGACCGTTCACGCCGGGCTACCGTACCGCCGACGCATCGCTGAGCGGTCTGGGTGAACTCGGGCTCATTCTGCTGCTCTTCAGCCTCGGCTTAGGCTTCTCGGTGCGGGAACTGCGGCACGTGGGCATCATCCCGAGCATCGGCAACGTCGTGCTGATGGCGGCCTTCGGCGCAGTCACATGGGCGCTCGCGACGCTCGTGCACTTCCCGCATCCGATTACGCTCGCGCTCGCATTCACGCTCTCCAGCACGGCCATCGGCGTCGCGCTGCTGCAAACCTTCGGACTGCTCGATAAACGTCCCGGACAGGCTGCGGTCGCATTGCTCGTAATGCAGGATTTGCTCGCCGTGCTCATCCTCGTCGCGACGACGACGCCGCCCGAGCAGCTCACGCCGCTCGGCTCGCTCGTTCCCCTCGTGAAAGCGGCGATATTCGTGATCGTCGCGCTCGTGCTGGGCGCGACGGTGCTGCACCGAATCGTCATCGGCTTTTTGCGGCGCGCGCCCTCGGAAGCGATGATCGCGTTTTGCACCGCCGTCGCGCTGGTTGCCGCGTGGCTCGGACACTTGGCGGGTCTTTCGTTCGAGTTCGGCGCGTTCGTCGCCGGTGCGGTGACCTCGGAAGCGGCGGGAAGCCGCATCGTGCAGTCGATAGTCGCTCCCTTCCGCGAACTCTTCGTCATGCTGTTCTTCGTGTCGATTGGGACGCTCGTCGACGTCGGAGCGCTGGCCGCGTCGTGGCAAGCAGTCGTCATTATCGGAACGGGCTTGGTCCTCGTGCGCTTCGGCGGATGGTACGCTCTCAGCCGCTTCGTGCATCAGCGCACCGGAACCGCAATCGCGCTCGGCATCGCGCTCATACCGCTCGGCGAATTCAACGTGGTCCTTGCGAACGACAGCTTTCTCGCGCACCGCTTGAATTCGAACGAGTACGGCTCGGCGATCGGCGCCACGCTGCTTTCCATCCTGCTCGCCGCACTGGCGGCGCGCATCGTGGCGCCGCGCAGAACCGCGATGGACGGCGCCGCACGTGCGCCCTCCGAGACGCACGCGAACGTGCCGCCCGCGATCGTCATTCTCGGATACGGACGCGCGGGGCGCACCGTCGGCGCGCTCTGTCTGCGCGCCGGCATCGCGTTTTCCGTCGTCGAACTCGACGTCGACGCGCTGCGGCTCGCGCAGCAAGAGGGCGTGGACGCGCACTATGGCGACGGCGCGGATCCCAGCGCGATCGCGCGCGTGCTCACACCGCAAACGCGGATCGTGCTGAGCACCATTCCCGACTCTGCGATCAACGCCGCAATCGCGCGGCGATTGGCAACGCACGGCGTGCGCGTTGTGTCGCGCGCGGAACGCCTGCGCGACGTGCCGATGGTGCGCAAAGCCGGTGCGAAGGACGTGCTCGTTCCCGAAGCGGAAGGCGCGTTCGGTTTTGCGCAAGCGGTCCTCGCGGAGCTCGGCTTAACGGAGGATCATATCGATGCGCTGATCCGCGAGCAGCGCGCGGCCCTGGCTTACTGAGGCGCGGTGGTCGGCGCCGGCGTTCCCGCGAGGCGCGCGTCGGGCGGCTGCGCCGGAAACGTCATATCCGAATACGTCGTGTCGGAGGTCACGGTGAAATTCATCGGACCGAAGTGCTGCGGCGCCGTGTAACGGGCGTGCGTGATGACCCAGTGGCCCTGCAGCGTTTGATAATCGAGCGCGATAATCGTCGGATCGCCCACGAAACGGATCTCGATGTGCGAGGGCAGCTGCGTTTGCGGATCCTCGACGATGTCGGCGGGATAGAGATCGCCGCTGGGCAGCGCGGGCGTGGGAGCGACCTGCAGATGCAGATGCGAGGCAGTGCTGTCGGGCGCATACGCGGGCGCCCAAAAACTGATGAACGGAACGACGGCGTTGACGCCGGGATCGGCCGGGGGAATCGGCCAGAGCGTCGGCGAGACGCGTTTGACGTTGATGTCGACGCGCTTGAGATTCGCGAACCAGCTGTAACTGAACCCCGCAAGCGGATCGAAATACGGGATGATTGGGAACGCCTGCCCGATACGCTGCGCGCCCTGGGGCAGGTCTTGCATCACGGCGTAATCGTCGGCTTGGCGGACCGCGACGTACCGGTTGATGTCCTGCATTCTGCCCACGCTCGCGGCCACGTGCGTGAACTCGCGATAGGTAATATACGCCGGCGGGTTTGCAGCGTAGGCGGTGGCCGTACGGTTGATGAGTTGGACGAGCGCGAGGTCCGGCGGGAGCATGTGCCGCTTTTTTCGCAGAAAGGTGCGCCGTTACTGCCGGAAAAAAGGCGCCTGCATGACCGTCATCGTTCCTACGGACCAGGTGCGCGAGCGCGTGGTCGAACTGCGCCGCACCATCCACCGCCATCCCGAGCTCGGGTTCGAAGAACTGCAAACGCAGGCGCTCGTGGAGCGCGAACTCGATTCGCTCGGCGTCGAGCATCGCCGCGTCGCCAAGACGGGGGTCGTCGGCATCGTACGCGGCGCAAAACCCGGACGCGTCGTCGGCCTGCGCGCGGACATGGATGCGCTGCCGATCACCGAAAAATCGGGCGAGCCGTTTTCGTCCGAAGTTGCGGGCAAGATGCACGCGTGCGGTCACGACGCGCACACCGCGATGCTGCTCGGCGCGGCGCGCGTGCTGCAGGGGATGCGCGGGGATCTGCACGGCACGATCGTCCTGCTCTTTCAGCCTGCGGAAGAAGGGCCGGGCGGCGCGGAACCGATGATCGAGGAAGGCGCGCTCGACGATCCCAAAGTCGAAGCGGTTGCCATGCTGCACGTCGATCACCGTTTGAACGCGGGAACGATCGGCGTCACACCGGGACCGGTGAACGCCTCCGCCGACGAATTCTACATCACCGTGCAAGGTCGCGGCGGCCACGGTGCGTATCCGCACACTGCAGCAGACGCGATTCCCGCGGCGGCAGCGATGGTAAGCGCGCTGCAAACGATCGCGTCGCGCGAGACCGACCCGCTCAAAAGCGTCGTCGTAACCGTCGGGACGATAAGCGGCGGCTATCGCAACAACGTGATTGCGGACGAAGTGAAGATGAGCGGCACGCTGCGCGCGCACGACCCCGAGATTCGCAACGCGCTCGAATCGCGCGTGCGGCGCATTCTGGACGGCGTGGCGGCTGCGTACGGCGTGAACGTGCAGGTGCAGGTCAATTACGGCTATCCGCCCGTGGTCAACAACGTGACGCTCGCCGAGAATTTTTCGAGATACATGAAAACGCACTCGAAGTTGGACGTGCATCGGCCGGCGCCGACGATGGGTGCGGAAGATTTCGCGTACTTTGCGCAGCGCGTTCCCGGCGTGCATATTCGTCTGGGCATTCGCAACGAGAAAACCGGTGCGGTGCATTCCGGACACAGTCCGGAATTCCGAATCGACGAAGCGGCGCTTCCGGTCGGCGTGCAAACGCTCGTCGCATTTGCTACCGGCGTTTCGTCGGGTGAAGTTGCGACGGAGTAGACGAGCAGGCGCTGCTACCGCTTGTGGGTAACCGGTGAAGAGGCACTATATGTTGTGGTGCCGAACCCTCGCCCATGGCAATATTGCGTCCTTCGAACGCCCCTACCGGCGTCGTTGCTCGCCCCGGGACGCGGCTGCTGAGCGCATCGGTCGACGTCCAGGCCGCCGCGGAAGCAGCATTCGAACTCCTCTGCGCGGTTGAAAAATGGCCGGTCTGGCTCTCTTTCCTGCGCAGCGCCGAAGTGCGTCAGGCGGGCGAGCCGCTCGGCATCGGAAGCGAGATCGTTCTTCGCTCCGCAATTCCGGGACACGACGAGCAGCTCTTCGAGGTCGATCACTTCATCACGAGCCATCAGCTCTCGCTGGTCGGCGCGTACTCGATCCGCCGCCGCTTGGATTTTCGCATCGAACGCAAGACGACGCGCTGCCGCGTGCACGCGCGGCTCGAGTACCCCGCGTACGGCGGGAAGCTCGGCACCCTCTACGACGCGCTGCGCTCCGGCCGCAAGCTCGCTACGCAGCTCGACGAGTCGCTGCTGCACTTCAAGCATCTGGCCGAATACGACCCCGCTCCGAAGGACGATTTGCTCGCGGACTTCTAGCGTTTAGCAGTCGTTGACGCCGATTGCTAGAGCCCGGTATACTTGCCTCATGCCGCTGTACGATTATCAGTGTTCCAAGTGCCAGCACGTCGTCGAAGTCCGTCACGGCTTTAACGACACGTATACCGAAGCGTGTCCCGCCTGCGGCGGCGAGCTGAAACGCATCATCAGTCCGGCGCCGGTCATCTTCAAAGGCTCCGGCTTCTACGTCACGGACTCCCGCAAACCGTCCTCGAGCGAGGGCTCCTCGTCCTCGTCGAAAGAGTCCGCGGCCTAGCGCGCCATGAGCGCCTGGACGTGGGTACTCATCGGGCTGTGCGCCGCCGGCGTGCTGCTTGCGATCGCGTCGTGCGTTCCGGTCATACGGTTGGTCTTGCGGCTGCGCTCGCGCGTCCAGAACTTGCAGAACGCGCGCCTCTTCACGTCGGCGCAGGCGCTGCAACTGCAGGGTAACCGGCTCGAGCACATCGCCGGAAAAGCGGCGCCCGAGGCGGCACGCGCGAAGGCTGCGGTCGAAACCATTCGGGCCGGCGCTGCGACCGCCGGCGTTCCCGAAATCAGCGATGCGCTGAGCGCCGCCGGCGCGCAGATATCGCAGCTGATCGCGACGCTGCGCTAAACGCTATTCAGGATTCCCGCTCTCCTCGTCTTCGGGCGGCTCCCAGTGCCAGCCCGTCGGTCCGGGCATTCCCGGCGGTCCGGGAATCGGCGGAAGACCGAAGGGTGAGGCGGCGTCCGCCGGCGCTTGCACACCCGGCACCGCAAACGGCGCGCCGAACGGCATACCGGTTTCCATCGGGGCCGGAGGCGGCGGTGCGGCCGCGCCTATTCCGAACGGGCTCGCGGGCGGCGGCGCCGCAGGCTGCGCGGTCGCGGGCTTCGGCGTCTCGGGCGTCCACGTCGACCAGTTCAGGCTCGGCATCGGCGGGGGCGCCGCGGCAGCGCGCATGGGCTCGACGATCGGCGGCTCGGGGACCGGCTCGCGGCTTTGCGCGGCTTTTGCGACTTCGGGTGTCGGCGTGGGTTCTTCGCGCGGCGTGAAGATCGGCTGGCGCAAATCGCCGACGGCCGCGCCCATCAGCACGTAGCGCGGCGGCGGCAGAATCATCGTATCGGTTCGCCGCGCAAGCGCGCGCAATTCCTCGAGATCGGTGCGCGGCGCGTCCTCGACTTCCATCGTGTCGAGCAGCAACTCGATCGTATCGCGCAAGTACTCCAGCGGCGGAATCTTTGCAAACGCGAAGACGTGCTGCGAGATGTCCGCCTTCACCGCTTGCAGCAGTTTGCGCCAATATTCCAGCGGCTGGTAATATTCGAACTGTCCGAGTTCGCGCTTGGCCTGCGAATACAGGCGGGCAATGCGCTTACCGATCGGATCCGCCGGCGGCCCGGGCTCCACGACGGCGACGCGCTGTGCGACGCGCGAGAGCTCGGAAACGATCTGCGCGTGGAAGAACGGATCCTGTTCGTGCAGATAATGAAACGCCACGGCCAGATCGAACGTATCCGCCTTCGCCGGAATAACCGACGTGCTGCCGCGCAGCAGCGCCGCCCCGATGTTTTGAAATTTGTGGAACACCTGCTCGCGATGCTCGATGACGCTGACGTCGGCACCCGCTTCCATCGCGCGGTGAATCCATCGCGCATCCTCACCGTATCCGCAGAACAGCACGCGCGTGCCCGGCTCGATGACGAGCGCGTCCCAGATGAGATTGTCGATGTACCGCGATTCGCGTTCGAACTCGTCGGCTGAATAGCGGGGCGTTTGGTTCACTCTTGCGCCTTCCGAAGTGTCGGCAGAAAGTCGGGGAAGCTGACCTCGATGCTGGATTCGTCGTTGATGCGCAGCCCTCCGGCGCCCGCAGCCAGCGCCGCAGCAGCCATTGCGGTGCGGTGATCGCCGTGCGTCTCAACCAGCGCGCCCTCGCACCGAGGCTCCCCGCCGTGAATCGCAAGACCGTTCGGCAGCGGTTCCACCGGCACGCCCGCAGCGCGCATCAGGCGCAGGATCGCGGCAAGCCGATCCGATTCTTTGGTGCGCAGCTCCTGTACGCCCGTAATCCGCGTTTCGCCGCGTGCGAACGCGGCGGCGACGGCAAGCACGAGCAGCTCGTCTATAGCGCGCAGCGCGAGATCCTGGCCGACGGATATGCCGTGCAGCTGCGCGGACCGCACCGTGATGTCCGCGATCGGTTCGCCGCAGCGCTCCCGCGGATTCTCGATCTCGATGCGGGCGCCCATTTGCACGAGCGCGTCGAGCAAACCCGTGCGCGACGGATTTACGCCCACGTCGGTCAAGGTGATCGCGCTGCCTTGCGCCACCGTGGCGGCGACGATGAAGAAGGCCGCCGCCGAAAAATCGCCCGCGACGTCGACGTCCGCAAAGCGCGTGGGCATCGATCGCAAGTCGACCGTCGAGCGATCGAAGGTGACGTCGCTCCCGAAATACCGCAGCAAACGCTCCGTATGATCGCGCGAGCCTTTGTCGCCGAGTGTTGCGACGGGCGTACCGGAGAACACGCCGGCGAGCAGCAGCGCGGTCTTTATCTGCGCGGACGCCGAGACGAGGATGAAGCGGCGCGTCTGCGGCGCGCCGCGTCCCTCGAGAAGCGCGGGCAGCGTACCGTTCGCGGTCGTGATATGCGCGCCGAACGCCCGCAGCTGCGCTGCGACCGGTTCCATCGGGCGGCGGCGCAGCGAATCGTCCCCGTCAAACTGCGCGCGCAGGTTTGCGCCCGTGCAGACGCCGAGCATCATGCGCGCCGTCGATCCGGAGTTCATACAATCGATGCGGTGCTGCGGCTCGTGCAGCACCGCGCCGCGCACCCGCGCCGTCGTACCGTCGAGTTCGATCTCGGCGCCGATCGCCTGCAATGCTTGCACGGTGGCGCGCACGTCCCGGCCGGGATTGAGGTTGCGCACGGTTACGGCGTCCGGGCTTTTTGCCGCGAGCATCAGGGCCCGGTGCGAAATCGATTTATCACCGGGGACCGCGATCGCGCCGTGCAGCGGACCCGGGTAGAGGCTTACGTCGGTAGTAGACATGGGACTTTAGGCTTATTTCCGCCGCATTATCGCAAGTTCTTCCTGATTTTGTGCGAAATTCGCAGTCCTACGGAAGTCGAGGAATAGGGCAATGGAGGCTTGGCGAACGCGCGAAGGAACCGCGCTGCTGGTGTATTACGGCGCGCTCATTGCCCTTATCTTTGCCGCGATACCCTACGCCGGGAAACCCGCGCATCTCTTCGCCGGCGTGCCGTTTTGGCTTCGCTTCGCCCCGGTCGCTGCTGCGGTCACGCTGGTCGCGGCGGTTTATGCGGTGCCGCCGCTGCGCGCCCACGCGTACCGGCTGCAACTTTTCAACGTTTCCGTGTTCCTCTTGGCCGTCGTCGCCGTCTGCGCGCATAGGGGCGGCCCGGGCGCGACGCTGGCAATGGCGCTCTGCATGTTCGGCGTGCAATACGCGTTCATGCGCTGGGAAGACCTCGTCGCCGCGTACGCGCTTTCCATCGGGCTGTACGAAGCGCTCGCCGCAGCATCCGGCGTCCTGCTCTCCGCGCAAAGCTTCTATACGGCCGAGATTCTCGCAGCAGTTGCGCTCGTCTGCATCGCACTCGGCTCGCTTCGCTTGCGCAGCACGTATGCGGCCGCGTCGGAACGATTCGCGCTCGAACAGCAGACCGCGGAGCTTCGGCGGCAAACCGAACGCAACGCGCGCATGGCCCGTACGGACCAGCTCACCGGACTGCTCAATCGCGCGGGAATGAACGATCTCATCGATCGCGCGCTCGTGCTCGCAAAGAACAACGGCACGCAGACGGCGCTGCTCTATCTGGATCTGGACGGCTTCAAAAAGATCAACGACGCATGCGGCCACGACGCGGGCGACCTCGCGCTCGTCGAAGCGGCACTGCGCCTGCAGTACCATCTGCGCTTCGGGGAAACCGCAGGACGAATCGGCGGCGACGAATTCGTGATCGTGCTGCCGTGGGTGAACGGAATCGAAGAAGCGCAAGCGCTTGCACGCCGTATCGAAGAAGCGCTCGCGGAGCCGTTCCAATCGGGAGGGCACCTGTTCCCGCTCTCTGCGAGCATCGGCATCGCGCTGGGCGCGTGCGGCGATACGCGCCTGGACTTGCTCAGCGCCGCGGATAATGCGATGTACGAGGTCAAACGCCGGCGCAAAGGGCAGAACCTGCTTGCGGTGGCCGACGCGCGCGGCGTGTAAGCGCGAACGTATTCTGGGGAAAGAGAGACTCGAACTCTCATGGGCGTTAGCCCGGCCGCTTTTGAGGCGGCTGCGTCTACCGTTCCGCCATTTCCCCGGAAGGCCTACGGCCGATTCGCTGAGTGCCGCTTAGCGGCCTGCGAGAGCCCGCACGTCGTAGCGAACCGCACGAGCGCCGCCTGGCGCGTAGGTGAGCGTGACGAGCGCGTCCGTGTCGTGACGCTGGATATCCGCGCCTTGCACGCCGCCGCGCTCCCACGTTATCGAGAGCACGCGGTGATGCGCGGGTTCGACGAAGTCGATGCCGTCGCTGCGCCGCAGGATTCGCGTCGTGCGGTCGATCGCGATGGACGAAAGTTCTTGCGCGCGCTGCGATGTCGAATCCGCAAATGCCGCGCGGAGCGTGACGGTAAATCCGCCATCTCGCATGGCGATCGTTTTTCGAAACGTCGCGCCGTGCGGCGGCGCATCCGGGGCCGAGTACGTAAACGTCGCGCTGCGGCCGTCACTATGCACATCTTCGGCGTAGCAGCGGTTGAACGTGCCCGCCGGAATCGGATGCGTGTACTTCGCGATATAATCGCGCGCCGACGGCGGACTCTCCCGCATCCACGCATCTCGCAGCCCGCCGACCGTCGTGAACAAATTGTCCGAGCGGGCGGTATCTTCGAACACGAGCGCGCGCGCGCCGGCGCACGGTGAGACGATAAGGCGCAGCGCCGCACTCTCGAACACGACGGCGGGATAACCGTCGCTATAGACGTCGGCTTTATAGGCGACCGGACGATCGACAAACGCCCGGAGCGCCGCGGTTGCTATCCAGCTGCCCGCGCGCAGCGGCACGGCGTTGCGGTGCGGTGCAGAAGGAGCGGGAGCGGACGCGACCGTTTCGGGCGCGTTCGCCGCCGCGGCGAGCGGAACGAGCAGCGCATCGCGCGCCGGAACCGTTTGCGCCGGAACGTTCGCCGAGAATGCACCTGAATGCACGTGCGCGGCGCGCGTCCGTAGCGTCGTGCGGCCGTAGTTGACGATATCGAGGAACGCAAACCGTCCGTTCGCCGACACGAGCAGCGCCGCATTCGAAATGCCGCCCGCAGCGGGTGAAGCGACACGTGCAGCGCGAGCGCTGCCGATCGTGCGTCCGCCCTGGGCGCGGTACGCGCGAAGTTTGCGCTGCACCGCCGGAACGTAGGGCGTCGCTGCGCCGTTCGGCGGCAAAATCAAGACCGGATATCGCTGCAGATCGTTCGCGGATATGTAACGCAAATCGACGAGCGAGCAGGTGATGCGCATGATGCGGCAGCCGCGCTGCGCGTCCATCGTCGCCTGCGCGATCTGCGCCACGCGATCGTTCGTCATGCGGGACGCATCGTATGCGCTCGTCAGATACGCGATTGCCGCGTCCGCCGCGCGGTGCGTTTGCGCGAGCAGCGCGCCGTAGCGCGCAACGAGGCGCCCGAAGCGCGCCGTCGGCGACCAGCGCGCCTGCCGCGTCGTTTGTACGGAGAGCGCCGCATCCCAGGAGTAAAACGCGTTGGTCCACGGCGCTTCCCACCCGGCGGGGTAGAGCGTATCCTGCACCGGGAAATTTACGATGCCGTGCGCGCCCATCTGCAGCAGCGTGTGCAGCGCGAGCGTGGTGTTCGCCGGGTCCGCCGGGCGCGGCACGGGTTGATCCGCGCCCTGCAGCCACCCGGCTTGAAACTCGCCGATCATGACCGGCCGTTGGGGCTGCGTCGCCAGCAATCCCGTCGAAAATTCGAGCTGGGTACGATCGTGCTCGCCGATGCTGTACGCGTCGCTTTGATACCAGTCGCCCCACGCCCACGCGGGCGCCGACGCCGTGACCTTCATGTCGAACGTGTTGATGAAGAGCGGAGCATCGGGCGCAGCACCGCGCACGACCGACGCGAGATACGAAATGTACCGGTGAAAATGCGGCCCCGGCCACGTGTCGTTATCCAGGTACGCGCCTTGATCGTCGTCGAGCGCGATGCCGATGAGGTCGTGTTGCCACGGCGCGAGCGTACGCAGCACGGTCTTCAGCCAACGAACGGCGTAGCGCATGTGCACGGGGTTGTTCATCCATTCTTGCGCCGCCGCATCGGAATGCGCGTTCTGCAGCGTTGCCGTCGCCGGGTAGCGTCCTTCCAGAACGTCACGCAGCGGCATGCGGTATTGCGGACGCTCCAGCAGCCACGCCGGGTAACCGCCGTTGCGCCACTCGTTGCGTATCACGGGGCCCGGCCGCAGCACCACTTTAAATCCGTCGTCGTGAATGAGTTTGAAAAGCCCCACGAGATCGCGCCGCGGATTCGTGCGGCCGGTGAAGTCGAAATCGCCGTCGCGCAGTTCGTGCCAGTTCCAGATCGCGTACACGTCGATCGTGTTGATGCCCATCGCCTTGTAGCGTTCGAGGTCGTTTTGCCACTCTTCGCGCGGGATGCGTTCGTAGAAGAAGGCCGCGCCGTACATGAAAAACGGCTGCTGCGTCTGCGCGCGCGCCGGAGCCGCTGCGAACGCAATTGTCGCGAGCGCGAACAGGCCTGCCGTAACGCGCGCCGCGAAGGGCCACGCGCGCTGCGCTCGCGCAAGGCCGAGGTAGGCGATGACGCCCACGGCAAGCCAGGCCACACCAAGTGCGATGGGCCGGGGCCCCGTGCTGACGAACGCGTAGCACCAGCCGGCAAGCGCGATCAGCGCGGGAAGCGGATAGAGCCACATGCGGAACGGCGCGCGTTCGCCGCGGATGCGCAGTGCGAAGAGCGCGCCGATTTGTGCGATGTTTCCGGTCAGTATTGCGGCTGCGCTGAGCAGCGCGATGACGTCCACCAAGTTGAAGAAGCATCCCGCAATGGAGACCGCCCCGATCCCGAGCAGCGCAACGTGCGGAAACTGCTTGGACGGATGCAGCTTCGCGAACCAGGGGAGAAACGCGCCGTCGCGCGCTGCGGCGAACGGCACGCGCGCGGCGCCGGCGAGATTGCCGTACAGCGAGGCGAAAGCCGTCAGCAAGATGAGCGCCGTTACGGCGACTGCCGCTTGCCAGCCCCATGCGTTCTGCACCACGGTCGCGCCGACGAACTGCGATTGCGGCGTCGGATGACCGTTTGCGTCGAGCAGCGACTGCCACGGCACACCCGAGAGCACGCCGATCTGCAAGAAGACGTACAGTGCCAGAACGATGAGAATTGCCCACACGATCGCGAGCGGCAGCGTGCGCTGCGGCTGCTGCACCTCTTCCCCGACGAGCGCGATTTGCGCGTAGCCGGCGTAGTCGTACAGCGTGATGAAGAGCGCGCTTCCCAAGCCCGTGACGAATCCCCAGCCCAGCGAGAGTGGCGCCGCAGCGGAAAACGCGCGGTGCACGTCGCCGTGTGAGAATCCCGCTATGCCGACGATGAGCAGCGTCGCAACGGCGGCCACGCCCAGGTACGCCGCAAGATTCGCAACGGCGGTGATGCGGCGATACACGAATGCGATGCTGACCAAACCGATGCCGACGGCAATTGCATGCGTGACGTTCGGATCGTTCGCCGCCGGCGGAAAGACGTACCCTGCGTACTGCGCGAAGCCGATGTAGCCGGTTGCAATCGTCAGCCCGCTGCTTAGAAAAAACTGCCAATTGAAGAGAAAGGCGAACAGGCGTCCCCAACTATTGGCGCCGAAGACGTCGCGCAGATAGGCGTACGTGCCGCCCGCACCGGGATAGCGCGAGCCCAATTCCGCCCATACCAGCCCGTCGCACAGCGCGACCAGCGCGCCCGCAATCCAGCCGGTAAGTGCGAGGGGACCGGCGAGCTGCGCGAGCACCAGCGGAATCGTGATGAGCGGTCCGATGCCGATCATCGTGATGACGTTGAGCGCAATGGCGCCGCGCAGGTTGATGCCGCGGATCATGCTCGCGCCGTTCTCTGTAGTGGCCTGCGACCCTGGCGGCGAAGAGCGCGTCCATGACGGACAAGCGCACCACGCTCGCGCGCCTCATGCGATTGCAAGGCGACGTGCGCGTCGATTTCATCACCAGTCCCGCGCTGCAGGGCAATGCGCTCGGCGATCCGGCGGAGCGGCCCGTAGCGGTGTACCTGCCGCCGCATTACGATCCCGAAGGTTCGAAGCGGTATCCGGTGCTGTATTGCCTGCACGGATACACGGGCGACGTCGCGGCATTGCTCGGCGCCCGTCCGTGGGAGTGGAACGTCGTGCAGCGTATCGATCGCCTCATCGCGGGTTTGCAGATGGAACCGGCGCTGCTCGTGGTCGTCGACGGTTTCACGCGCCTGGGCGGTTCGCAATACGTCGATTCGATTCATAACGGCGATTACGCGACCTACGTTACGCGCGACGTGATCGGCCACGTGGACCGCACTTATCGAACCGTCGCGTCGGAGGGCGGCCGCGCCGTGCTCGGCAAGTCGTCCGGGGGCTTTGGTTCGCTGCATCTCTGCATGAACTATCCCGGGTTCTTCGCCGCGTTCGCCTCGCACAGCGGCGACTCGTATTTTCGTTACGCGGATCCGCCGCTGTTCGTGCAAGCACAGCGCACGCTGGAGAAGCACGGCTGGAACGTCGGCAAATTCGTGGAGCATTTCGAGGAGGCGAACAAACGTCCGCAGAGCGATTACTCCACGATGGAATTTCTCGGCTATGCGTCTGCGTATTCACCGCGCAGTGCGAACGCGTTCGACATCGAGTTGCCGTTCGACCGGAATACCGGCGAGCTGCGTGAGGACGTGTGGGCGCGGTGGCTTGCGTTCGACCCGGTAGAGATTTGCCGGGACAAGCAAGCGGAACTGGCGCGCCTACGCTTGCGTTACTTGGACTGCGGCCGGCGCGACGAATACGCGCTGGACGTCGGGGCGCGCATCCTCGCAGCCCGCATGCGGGAGATGGGCCTGGAGGTGCGCCACGAAGAGTTCGACGACGATCATCGAAACGTCGGATACCGCTACGATGTGTCGCTGCCGGCATTGGCCGGCGTCTTGGAGAGAGCATGAACCGGTTCGTTCTGGCCCTGGTCCTGTGTGGGCCGGCGGCCGCTGCCGTGCCCGCCGCCGCGCAACAAGCGCCGCAGCAGGCCTACGCCGCGCCCACGCCGGCGCCGAATCAGTTCACCGATCCGGCGATGTCGTTCATAGCGCCCGCAGGCTATTACAAAGCGAACATTCCCGCGCACGATCCCACCGATTTCGATCAGCCGACCGTCGTTGCCGCATTCGCGAATCGCGGTGCGACGCGCGTCATCTCCATCCAAATGGAGACCTTCACCGGCTCGCTCAGCGGTTTCGAGATGGTGACGGAAAACGAAATGCGCAACGCGACCGACGGCGTGTTCTTCAAAAAGAAAGAGCAGACGACGCTCTCCAACGGCATGCCGGCCTATTGGCAAGAGATCACCGTCGGCAGCGGCTTCCAGACGGCCAAGCGTTTTCAGTACGCGTGGATCGACGGCGTGCGGGGCGTCGTGCTTTCGATCACCGGGCGGTACGGCGAGATTACGGAAGACGAAGCCAAGAAAGCGCTGGCGAACGCGAGCGCCGTCGCCTATCCGCGCAACCGCTACTAGCGCGCCGTCGCGGCTTTACTAGCCGCCCAGACACATGCCATGTCCCATCCGGCATCCCCCAAACGTGTATGGTGGCAAAGGAGGAACACTCATGAGTCAATTCGTGTATCTCTATCGCGGCGGCCGCAGCCCCGAATCCCCCGCCGAAGGCGAGCAGGTGATGCAGCGCTGGATGACTTGGCTTGGGGACTTGGCAGCCAAGGGCCACGTCAAAGATCAGGGCCAACCGCTCGAAGGCGAAGGCAAAGTCGTGCGGCGTAACGGTAAGGGCCAAGCGATCACCGACGGGCCGTACCCCGAATCGAAAGACATTGTCGGCGGTTACACGCTCATCGAAGCCAAAGATCTGGCGGAAGCAGCCGATCTCGCCGGCGGATGTCCGATCCTCGATCGCGATGGTCTGGTTGAAGTGCGGCCGGTTCTTTTGATGTAGTGGAACCGGACGAACATCTCTTCCGGCGCGAGTTCGGACGGATAGTCAGCGCGCTGGTCCGCATCTTCGGTTTCGGTCAGCTCGCGCTCGCAGAAGACGTCGCACAGGACGTCTTCTGCCGCGCGCTCGAGACCTGGAAGCTGCGCGGTGTTCCGGAGAATCCGTCGTCGTGGCTGATGAAAGCCGCGCGGAACCGTGCGATCGACATCTTGCGCCGCGAGCGCACCGCAGCGAACGCCGTACCGCAATTGCACCGCCTGGTGCAAAGTGAATGGACGCTGGTTCCGGCGATCGACGGTGTCTTCAGCGTCGAGACGATCAAGGACGATCAGTTGCGCATGATGTTTTCGTGCTGCGATCCGGCTCTTTCGGAAGAGACGCAAGTGACGCTGATCCTGGCGCTTCTGGGCGGTTTCACCGCTCATGAAATTGCCGCAGCCTTTTTAAGTAAGCGCGATGCGGTCGCAAAACGCATCGAGCGCGGCAAAAAAGTTTTGGCCGCCTCACAGACGTTATTCGAATTGACCGACGCCGATTTGCCCGCGCGCTTGTCGGCCGTGCAGCGCGCGCTGTACCTGCTTTTCAACGAGGGGTATCACGGCGCGTCTGCGCACGGTGCGGTTCGTCCGGAGCTCTGCCGCGAAGCCATGCGCCTGGCCGGACTCTTGCTCGACAATCCGCTTGCGTCGACGACGAGAACGTACGCCTTGTGCGCCCTCATGTGGCTCAACGCGGCCCGCCTGCCGGCTCGCGTCGACGCCGACGGGGATCTCATCGCGCTCTACGATCAAGATCGCGCCCTTTGGGACGGCAGCCTCGTCACGCAAGGGAACGCATTTCTGAATCTCGCCGCGAGCGGAGACGATCTGAGCGAGTATCACGTCGAAGCGGCGATTGCCTGGGTGCACAGCAGCGCGAGGCGCATCGAGGATACCGATTGGGAGCGCATTCTCTGGCTGTACGACACGCTCTTCGCGATTCGGCCCTCACCGGTGATCGCGCTGAATCGTGCGATAGCGCTGGCGCAAACGGACGGGCCGCAGGCGGGCATCGACGCGATCTCCGCGATTCCCGAGTCGCAGCGCCTGCGGTCGTATCCGTTCTTCCATGCGGCGCTTGCCGAATTGGAATTACGCGCCGGACGTCCGGAGTGCGCGAGTGCGCATTTCGAACAAGCGCTCGCGCTCGCGCGCAATCCGACGGAACGCCGGTTTTTAACTACACGCGCGTTACGCTCTCGCGCGCCGAACGCTCCAACGCCTGTTTCAAGTCCCCGATAAGATCTTCGATATCTTCGATCCCCACGGATAGACGCAGCAAGCCGTCGGTCACGCCGCGCTTTTCGCGCTCTTGCTTCGGAATCGAACCGTGCGTCATGCGCGCGGGATGGCAAATCAGCGATTCCACGCCGCCCAGGCTCTCCGCGAGACTGAAATAGTGCATGCGGTTCGCGAAGTCGATCGCGCGCTGCTCCGGGCCTTTGAGCGTGAACGAGACCATGCCGCCGAAGCCGCTCATCTGACGTTTCGCGAGTTCGTGCTGCGGATGCGAGGCGAGGCCCGGATAGTACACGCGGTCGATCTCCGAATGACTTTCCAAAAACTCCGCCACCGCCTGGGCGTTCTTGGCGTGTTCGCGCATGCGAAGTGCGAGCGTCTTTGCGCCGCGCATCGTCAGCCACGCGTCGTTCGGTCCCGGAATCCCGCCGACCGCGTTTTGATGAAACTTGATGACCTCGTAGAAGTCTTTGTTGCTCGTGAGCGCCGCGCCGCCCACGACGTCGCTATGGCCGCCGATGTACTTGGTCGTGGAGTGCACGACGACGTCCGCGCCGAGCGCAAGCGGCTGCTGAAAGTACGGCGATGCGAACGTGTTGTCGACGACCACGATGACGTGCCGCGCCTCGTCATGGTGAGCCAGTCGAACCATCGCGCGAATATCGATGAGTTTGAGCAGCGGATTCGTCGGCGTCTCGACCCAGAACATCTTGGTGTTCGGTTTGACGGCCGCGCGGACGGCATCGATATCCGCCATGTCGACGTAGGTGAATTCCAAACCGTAGCGCGTGAGGACGCGCGAGAAGAGCCGGTACGTTCCGCCGTAGAGATCGTCCGTGACCACGACGTGGTCGCCGGCGGAAAGCAGATTCAGCACCGCGGACGTTGCCGCCATGCCGCTCGCGAACGCGCTGCCGTACTCTGCGTTCTCGAGCGCCGCGAGCTGCGCTTCGAGCGCCACGCGCGTCGGATTCACCGTGCGGCTGTAATCGAAGCCTTTATGAACGCCGACGGCTTCCTGCGTATACGTCGAGGTTTGATAAATCGGAACGATGGTCGCGCCGGTCGCAGGGTCGGCGCCCTGGCCGACGTGGATCGCTTTGGTCGAGAATTTCACGCTACTGCCGCACCTTCGAGTCGCTTGCGGTGGAGAGATAACTGATGATGTCTTGCCGCGTCAGCACGCCGATCGGCTCGTCCTCGTCGGTGACGACGACCGCGTGATTCGCGAGCGTAAGCAGCTTATACGCGCGTTCGATCTCCTCGCTCTGATCGAGCACGGGGAAGGGACGCCCCATCACCTCGCTGACCGGTTTGTGAATGATGTCGGCTTGATCGAAGACCGCCTGCATCACGGCGACGTCGTTGATGCTGCCGATCTGCTCGGTGCCGCGCATGACGGGAATCTGAGAAATCTCGTACTGCCGCAGCAAGTCCAGCGCGGATTGCACGACGTCGGTATCCTTCACGGTGATGAGCGGCGGCAGCGGACGTTTGCTGCGGAGCACGTCGCCGACGGTTGCGCGGCGTTTGCCCTCGGAGAGAAACCCATTGGCGATCATCCATTCGTCGTTGAAGATCTTCGACATGTAGCCGCGTCCGGAATCGGGGAAGAGCACGACGAGCACGGCGTCGGCCGGAAGCGTTTTCGCGAGTTTCATCGCGGCGACCGCCGCGGTGCCGGACGAGCCGCCGACGAGCAGCCCTTCTTCGCGCGTGATGCGCCGCGCCGTCAGGAACGACTCGCGATCCGAGACACGCACCATTTCGTCGATGACTTTCAAGTCGACGGTTTCGGGCAGATACGACATGCCGATACCTTCAACCGCGTACGACTTGGGCGTGTCGCCGGAGTAGATCGAGCCTTCCGGGTCGGCCCCGACGACGTGAATCTTCGGATTCTGCTCTTTCAGAAAGCGCGCGGTGCCGGAGATCGTTCCGCCCGTGCCGATGCCGGCGACGAAATGCGTGATGCGGCCCGCGGTTTGCCGCCAAATCTCGGGGCCGGTCGTGTGGTAGTGGGCTTCCGGATTATGATGATTGTGAAACTGGTTCGGCTGAAACGCGCCGGGAATCTCCGATGCCAGCCGGTTTGCGACGCCGTAGTAGGATTCGGGCGAATCGTTCGGCACGTTCGTCGGCGTCACGACCACTTCGGCCCCGTACGCACGCAGCAGATCGACTTTTTCTTTCGCCATCTTGTCCGGCATGACCAGAATGCAGCGGTATCCGCGAATCGCCGCCGCCATGGCGAGACCCGACCCCGTATTGCCGCTGGTGGGCTCGACGATCGTGCCGCCGGGCTTGAGCAGCTCCGCCTTCTCGGCGGCGTCGAGCATTGCGACGGCAGGACGATCTTTCACGCTGCCGCCGGGGTTCATGTACTCGACCTTCGCCAGAACCAAACACTCGGCGCCGTCCGTTACTTTGTTGAGCCGAACGAGTGGGGTGTTGCCGATGGCTTCGAGCGCATCGTTGAAATATTGCATGCCGGTACGCGTGTCCGACGCCGTGGTCGTCAAGGTCTTGGCCTCCGGAAAAGGTATTGGGAACCTCTTCGCCTTCCGCGCTCCTTCGGTACGGCCCTTCGGCGCTCGGTCACATTGCCCGGTCCGGGTATGATGTACGGAGAAGAGGGAGGCATCATGAAACGCGCACGAGCCCTTGGGCTGCTCCTCGCATTCGCGGGAATTTTTGCATTGGCCGCGTGTGATGACTCCGCGCTGCCGCCGGGCGGAACGTACCAGAGCGTCGCCGGCGTGGTACTCGACGCCGCAACGAACCGGCCGATTTCGGGGGCGACCGTTACGGTGGACACCGTCCTGACGACGACGACGGATGCGGCGGGAAAGTTCTCGTTTGCAAAAGTTCCGGTCGGCGACATCGACTATCAGGTCACCACGCCGGAGGGTTCCTACAAAGCGTACACGAGCAGCGCGCATTTGGCGCCCGATAAACCATTGGCACTGACGATAACGCTCTCACACTGACCACCGCGCGCATGCGGGTCGTCATCGCTCCCGACAAGTTCAAGGGAAGACTCACCGCCGCACAAGCGGCGGATGCGATCGAAAGAGGCATGCGCGCGGTGCTGCACGACGCGGAGTTCGTTGTCACGCCGATGGCGGACGGCGGTGAAGGTACCGTCGATGCATTCGTGCGTGCCGGCGCGCAGCGTCGCACGGTGCGCGTCCGAGGACCGTTAGGCGATCCGGTCGACGCCCCGTTTGCGCTGCTCGATTCGACTGCGATTATCGAAATGGCGGCGGCTTCCGGCTTGGAACTGCTAACGCGCGATCGCCGCAACATCTTGCATTCCGATACGTACGGCGTCGGTGAGCTCTTGCTGGCGAGCGCTGCTGCCGGCGCGCAGCGTATCATCGTCGGCGTCGGCGGGAGCGCAACCAACGACGCGGGAACCGGCATGCTGCGCGCGCTGGGCGTACGTTTCATCGACGAAACCGGCGAAACGCTGGACCGTGCGATTCTGCGCTACGCATGCTTGGACGACATCG
Organism: Vulcanimicrobiaceae bacterium; assembly: GCA_035279385.1. Lineage (GTDB taxonomy): Bacteria > Vulcanimicrobiota > Vulcanimicrobiia > Vulcanimicrobiales > Vulcanimicrobiaceae > DATGJX01. The sequence goes on from DATEHZ010000061.1 coordinate 31,695, forward strand.
ATCGCAGTGGTTTGAACGAGCGCGTGGCGCGCGTGCCCATCGTTATCGCAAGCGACGTCGACAATCCGCTCTGCGGCGCGAACGGCGCGGCACGAACCTATGCCGCGCAGAAAGGCGCCAACGCGGCGCAAATCGCGCTGCTCGACGACACCCTCGAACATATTGCGGACGTCGCCGCGAGCACGATGGGCAAAGACGAGCGGCGGACACCCGGCGCGGGCGCTGCGGGCGGTCTGGGCTATGGCTTGCTGCAATTCCTGAACGCGCGGATGGAGCGGGGCGTGAAGGTTATCGCGGATGAATTGCAGTTGCGCAGCGCCCTCCACGGTGCTGCGCTGTGCGTCACCGGCGAGGGGAAGATCGACGATCAAACGCTCCACGGCAAAGCCGTGAGCGGCGTTGCCGCGCTGGCGCAAGCGGAACATGTACCGGTGGTGGCATTTGCCGGAATCGTCGAGGAGCACGCAAAGCAAGAACTCGAGGAGCGCGGCATCACGGTGCGTGAAGCCGACTCCACCGTTTTGGAACGAGCTGCGCGCGATTACGCCGGCGAGTTTGCCGGGTGAAGGGCTGCTTGCCCGCCGGTCTCGTGGATCGCGCTCGGTACGGTTATCGTGCCCTGCATGCCGGGGTGATACGTACAGACGTACGGGTACACGCCGGACTTCGTGAACGTGTACTTCCAGGATTTACCGCCGGCGATGTCGCCGGACTTGAACGCATCCGCCGTGACGTTATGCGTCACGTCGTCGTCGTTCTGGAAGACGACGGTATCCCCGGGCTGCACCGTCAGCATCTGCGGCTTGAACGCGTAATCGCTCATATGAACGACGGTTTGCGGCTGCGCCGGCCGTGCCGTTTGCGCGCCCAGCCCGAGCATGCAGAGCCCGATTCCAAGTGCGGAAAGAAACTTCGCCATGCGCTTCACCCTACGAAAGAACGATGAAGGAAGCCTGAACCGGCAGAACGTTCAGACTTTTTTCATGCGCCGAGGCTAGCGTGGAGTTGCTCCATATGGTGCAGCACGAGTTGGGTTGGCGATCAGGCTCCGTTCGCCAACCCTCTTTCATGCTGCCGGCCAGCCGGCAATCAAGCAGGCGAGTTCGATCGCTGTTCGTACACTTCCGCGGGACGCATGTAGGACGCGCGCTGCGCGATGGCGCGGTCGAGGACGCCGAGCACCACTTGCGCGAGCTTCTCAGGATCGTGACGCACGGTTACCGTTTCGCTGATTACCTGCGCCTGCACCGGCGTGAGGCCCAGTTCCCGAATGCGTTCGGCGTCCGGCGCGACCGGAATCTGGCCTTCCTCGGCGTACACCTCGAGCAGTTTGCTGGGCGGTTCATCGTTGACGATGACGTAATCGCAGACGCGTTTGCCCGCGTTTTCGAGCAGCGCTTCCACGTGATCCGCGGCGGTCATCGCATCCGTTTCGCCCGGCTGCGTCATGACGTTGCAGACGTACATCTTTACGGCTGAGGACGCCGCCACTTCGCGCGCTATCCGGTCGACCAGGAAATTCGGCAGAATCGACGTGAACAAACTGCCCGGCCCCAGCACGATGGCGTCCGCTTCGCGAATGGCGTTGATCGTCTCGCCGAGCGGCGCCGCGTACGGCGGATCGAAGAAGACCTGCTTGATGCGCTTGTGCGATTTCGAGATGTTCGTCTCGCCTTCGATGACGGTGCCGTCTTCCAAACGCGCGCACAGGTGCGCGATGCCCAGCGTCGCCGGGAGCACGCGGCCTTTGATGTTGAGCACGCGGCTCGATTCTTTGATCGCGCGATCGAAGTTGCCGGTAATGCCGGTCATCGCGGCGAGGAAAAGATTGCCGAACGAGTGTCCCGTCAGCCCTTCGCCTTCGTTGAAACGATAGCGGAAGAGATCGGTGACCATCGCTTCGTCGTCGGCAAGCGCGACCAGGCAGTTGCGCACGTCGCCCGGCGGCAGAACGCCGAGTTCTTTTTGCAAGCGTCCCGAACTGCCGCCGTCGTCGCTGACCGTGACGATGGCGGTGAGATTTGCCGTTTTGCTCTTGAGGCCGCGCAGCAGCGTCGAGAGCCCGGTGCCGCCGCCGATCGCGACGATCTTATAGCCGTTGCGCAAGCGCATCGAATAGAGCGTGTCGAGAATGTGCTCGTGCCCGCCCATCGCGCTCGCGCGCAGAATTGCCAGCAGCCACTGCCGGATGCCCAGAAAAATCAGCGCGACGCCGATGATGATGAAGATCCACGCGAGATAGCCCGGCGGAAAATAATCGGTGACGAAGCTGTCGACCAGTTCGTTTGCGTGCAGGTCGAACCCGATTGCCACCAGATAGCGATCGATGCCGTTGACGAGCAGCAAAATGCCGGCGATGGCGACGACGAGCCAGCGTTTGATGCCCAGGCCCGGATACGCCCAGCGAAGCACCGGAGGAACGCGGCTCAGCGTCATCGGTCTTCGTCCCTCGAATCTAGAAATACGTCGGCGAGCCCTTGGCGCTGCAAATGATCGTTCAGCCGGCGCGCAACGTATACCGAGCGGTGACGGCCGCCCGTGCAGCCGATACCGATCGTCAGCTGCGATTTGCCTTCAGCCAGATAGCGGGGCATCAAGAAATCCATCATGTCGAACAGTCGTTGTAAGAACGGCGCCGCAGCCGGGTCCGTTTCGATGTATTCGGCGACCGCCGGGTCGGCGCCCGTAAGCGGCCGCAGGCTCTCTACGTAGTTCGGATTGTGTAGAAACCGTACGTCGAACAGCATATCCAAATCCAGCGGTATGCCGTACTTGAAGCCGAACGCGACGACGCTGACCGAAAGCGCGCGCTCGGTATGCAGGGGCGAAAATGCCGCCGCGATGCGCTCCTTGAGTTCCGCATGCGTGAGGTCCGTCGTATCGATGACGTGCGTCGCCAGCGCGCGCAGCGGCGCGAGCTCTTCGCGCTCCACCGCGATTGCGTCTCGCAGCGAGCCCACCGTGGCAAACGGATGCCGGCGACGCGTTTCACTGTATCGTCGGACGAGCACGTCGTTGCGCGCGTCCAGGAACAGCAGCTGCGGGCGCACGCCGTCGGCGGAGAACTGCTGCATGAGCGGCAGCGCGTCGCCCAGCGTTCCTCCGCTGCGCACGTCCAGCGCCAAAGCGACCTCGCGCACCCGTGCGTCCTCCAGGAGCGAGAGGGTTTGTGAAACCAGCTTCGGAGGAAGGTTATCTACACAGTAAAAGCCCAAGTCTTCAAGCGTCTTCATCGCCTGACTCTTACCGGCTCCCGAAAGCCCCGTCACGAAGACGAGTCGTTCTAGAGCCACTCGGCGCACCCGGAGCGTGCAAACGTCATGAAACTGTTTTCGCCCGAAAAGGCCAACGCCCTCATCCCGAAGGTGGCTCCGCTGGTTGAGGAGCTCTGGACGAAGCGCCGTGACCTCGCGATTCGGTTGCTGGAGACCGACCCGGTGCTGCGCGGCACCGAGCCGACGCCCCATTCGCGCATGGCCACCCCCCGCTCACCCTTCACGCCCGGGCGCTTCAGCGAGCAAAAAGCGGAGATCGTCCGCATCATCAATCGCATCGAGGCATACGGCTGCATCGTGAAGGACATCGACCTCGGCCTGATCGATTTTCCGTCGATGCACGAGGGTCGCGCGGTGTATCTGTGCTGGAAAGCCGGGGAAGAGCGCATCACGCACTGGCACGGTATGGACGAGGGCTTCTCCGAACGCCGGATGCTCCAATGAGAAGACCCGGCGATTGCCGGGTCTTGTTTCAAACGGTCGGCGGGGCAGCCGCTACGGCGTCGTAACGGTCGCCTCGACCGGAATAAAATCTTCCGCCAATCCCTGCAGGCGCACCTCGCCGAACTCGGCGGTGTACGCGCCGGCCTCGGCGCTCTTGATCTCACCGATCTCCGGAACGCCGGCGAGCTGCGGAATCTTCGAGCGGATCTCGTCGGGAATGCGAACCTTATCGCCGACCGAGAGTTTGCCTTGGTCCCACAGGGCGTTGAGGCCCTCGAGCAACATGGGCAGCGGAATCCCGTAATCCTCGCTGATTGCGCCGATGGTGTGCGACTCGCTAATCGCGCAGTTGGAACAGCCGCCCAGATGAAAGCGGGCGAACACGCGGCGCGCGCCCGCGTGAAGTTTGAACGCCTGGTCGACGGTCATTTCCGGGGTGAAACGTTGCTCGGTCATACTCATATCCTTCGCCTAGAACGCCGGTTGGCCCCCGCCGGTTGCAGTGAGCTGCGCCAGCCGGCGGCGCAGGTCGCGAACCTCGATGCCGTCCGCGGCGTACCCGACCGCGGCAGCAAGGGAGGCAAGCGCGTCCTCCTCGTCGGGGGCATACGTATCGTCGTCGAGTTTCTGCCCGCATACGAGTATGCCCAGGAGTTCGCCGCGCACGATCATCGGAAACGCGCGCACGCCGGGCAGCGCCGATCCGCAGTCGCGCACGTGCACGTTCACGTGCCGTGCGCGCATCGAAACCAGGGCGGGGTCGTTTTCGTCGACTGCCGGGGCTATCGCGAACGTGCCGGCACGCGCGGTGTAGATGCCGGCATCGTCGGCAAGCCATACGCCGGAGCCGAGCGTCTTGGCGTGATGCTCCACGATCTGGACGCAGCGCGTGAGCAGCACGTCGAGATCCGTGATGTATGAAGCGTCGTGCGCGAACGTGCGTATCGCCGCTTCGGCGAGATGCCGCTCGCGAAAGAGCACGTTGTCGACGAAGCGATCGACGCGCGCATGCACGTATCGAATTGAGAATCCCAGTGCGAGCGCAACGGCGAGCTGCACGGCCGTACTCGTAACGTGGCTCGTACTTTCGACGTATTTCGCGAGCAGCGTTTCGACCATGACGAATACGCCGACGACTATAACGGAGACCGCGGTGTAGACCACGGCGCGATTGAGTACGAACCCGACGTCGATGACGCGGTGACGCAAAATGACGTACGCGAGTCCGAACGGCGTTGCCGCGACGAACGGAAGCGTCGCCAAATCGACGATGAAATTGTATCCGCCCAGCGCGATGAAAGCGAGATCCGCACCGATCGCACCGAGTGCGATTGCCAGGAAGAAGAAGACCCACTTACGCCGCTGCCGTTCCGCGAACTCGCCGTGAAGATACGCGACGATCAACGTCACGACGACGAATAAGGCAATAATCGCCATCGCGCAAAGAAGAAAAAAATTCAGCAGCGACGTGTTGGCGGCGGAATTCGCAAGCCATAACGAAGACACGGCCACGATGGAACTCGCGACGGCGATCCAGACGGCGATGCGCGCCAGTAAATGCGGCAACGGTTTTGCGGTGCCCGAAGGAAACGTAGCCGCGAACACCGCCGCGAAGCCCGCTCCGAGCAGCAGCAGCACAGAGGAACCGATCTGTTCGACGACGAGCGTAAGCGCCGGCGTGGGAAGCACCGTGTTGCGCATGCCGATCGTCAATCCGAAGCACCAGAGGAACGCTGCGAGCGAACGCGATGCCGCGTCGTCAAAACGCCGCCACGCGAGCAAGCCGGCGACAACGAGAAACGCAAGTCGAATGGCGAACGGAAGCCACAGCGAGGGGTCGTGATATGCGGGCGGTGCGGTGAGGATCGCGGTACGCGATCCGTTTACGACGACCGGCACGCGTGAACCGGGAGGCGCGTATAAGACGCGGGCTCGCTCCATCTGCGTATCGCCGAACGTGACCCGGTCCCCCGGTCTGATTCCCGCGCGCGCCGCGGACGAATGCGCGCGGACCGCTACGATGCGAACGACGCCCGGCGACTTTGGATCGACGCGCGAAACGGCGCCGTAGTCCGCCGCCATCGGCAGCATCATCTGATACGCCGCAAATGCGAGGGCCAGCGCTATGCATATCAGCGCCGGTGTGCGCCAAGTTGCGGCCTTCATGGCGCCAGAATTAACGAAATCGCGGAGTACGCCTGTAAGCCGGATTCTGTTCCCCTCGCAAAGCTCGGGGCGGCGGCCATCTCTCTGGGACGCGCGTTGCCGTGCGTCTCGATGCGACTTTGCTCGTTCGGACGGGCAGTCCGGCCTCTTACGAGGCGTATCGAGCGGTCTTGCTTCAGGTGGGGTTTACCCGAGCGCACGTCACCGTGCGGCTCCGTGAGCTCTTACCTCACGATTTCACCCTTGCCTTGCGGCGGTATGTTTCTGTGGCACTTTCCTTCGGGTCGCCCCGACAGGACGTTATCCTGCACCCTGCCCTGTGAAGCCCGGACTTTCCTCAAGCACGTTGCCTGCGGCCGTCCGGCGTACTCCGCGGTCGTTTAGTGTATCACATCAAAGAAACGGCCGCGTGCGAAACGCGGCCGTTCGTTTTTAAATTCTGGAGGCAAGGAGACTCGAAAACGTCTCGGTGCAGTCCTCGCGGGTTTTTAGCGGTCGCTGGCGCGGTTGCCTTCCGGTAAAGCGGCCGTCGAAGGCCAGGGACGGACGCGATGAGCCAGATCGAATGTCCTCGAATAGCCCGCTAAGAATCGCTACAGCGAATTGAAGATGAAGGTGGTCCGACGTAGGTGGTTCAGCGCCAGCATCGGTACTTTGTCCTCGGCGAGTTCGAGGAACTCGCGAACGAGAAAGTATTCAACGGTGCGCTCCCGCTGCATCTCGATCCAATAGTCTGGTGAATATCGTGCGGCGACGCTGATCGCGTACATGACCGCGAGGTAGATAGCGTATTCGCTAATCGCCGTCTGTTTTATTGTTGGAAGAAAGAACCGGCGGCCGTCGTGAACGATCGTGGTTGCGAGAAGCTCGTCTTCCGGTGAGCGGACAGACCCGTTGACCGAAGCTCGATCCCACGTAATGCGGTTATCGACGAAGATGGCGTCGGAACCGCCTTGCTCGATCAGGTACGCCCCAACGGCGATATTGTCGCGGATCCAACCGGGCCCGCTTGGCACGTGATCTTGGATGTCGACCTCGATGTTTGGAAACGAACGCAGGGCCTCGTCGAGATAATCGTCGCCCGGAACGTCGCCGGTCCAAACGGCCTCAATCACTCGGGGCCGTAGGCGCGCGTGCGGAAGTGAATGACGGAGTTCAGGGATTGCTTCGAGGAAGTCGCGCACCTGGAATGTTTGTCCCGAGAGGGACGCACCCCCGAACGCGGCGTTGATTGTACCGAAGGCTTGTGTACCTCGCCCCGTGTTAATCCGCGCCTCTAAGAGCGGCGAACTGCTGCGGAATTCAAAGGCAACTTCAAGACCATGCGCGGCCTCGCGCTTCGAAAGTTGCTCGCCGCTCAGCGTAGTGAAGGCGACCGCGTTGCCAAGCCACAGCGTTCCATAGTACAGGAGAACCGCGGCCGTAAAATCGTCATCGACGTCCTCCCACGCCTTCACGTTGTCGTCGGCCAGCGTGACGGCGTTGAGGAACGGTTTCAAAAACTTCGCATCGGCGTGTGGCTCGCGAAACAATACCTCGGCGGCGTCGCGGCCCGCGAAGCGGGAGAGTTCGTGCCAAAGCGCGGAATGCGGCGCGCGACTGCGACGCTCATCGAGCGGCCAAACTTCACGTAACCGATTGAGACTGTTCATGTTCTGCGTCTCCAGCGGTCAGGCGCGATACAGAGCGGCCCTCCCCGATTAGGCGTGATTTGGTTATCTCGTTCTTGCACTTGCTGATACAATGCCAAACCCGGTTCGTAATGACATGATTATGCCCATCACGAGACAAGTGCCCAGCAATATGAGCATTAACATTCCGCTTGGCGCTGATAGTAGCCGAAACGTAAGGATCAGGATTATTAGGCGAACCAGGTCTCGGTGCCAATCTGCAGAGTAATGGGTCAGCACTTTCTGGACCTCGACTTGTCGCCCGTACTCACGGTGAATGGATTCAAGCGACGTTTGTATGTGGCGCCCCGATTTGAGGATTTCAGCGCTCTCCGAATGCACCCGTTCCTGGGCCGCTTTTACCTTTGCAATAATCTCGTCTTTTGCGTGCCGCCGAGGCGACTCGGACGAGGACTCGTCGCTGTCAAGCTTTGCTATCGCCTCAACAAACGCAACGGCCGTGGCGCGCGTTGCTCGCTTGCGTTTCGAGGGCGATAACCGCTCATAATCAGCGAGGACTTCATTCGCGGCTTCGATGATCTCACGGCGCTTGGTCATGTCCGCTGTTTGTGCGCTGAACTGGTTTACGGCGGCGTCAAGATCGCGGTTTAGCGTTTGCTGCTCACTCGCAATGACTGGTTGCAGCCAATTGCGATACACGGACAGGGAAACGCTTATCACAAGCAGGATCGTTGCAAAATATGCTACGGCTTTCGCCGGCAGGCCGGGAATGAGGAGCATCAGGCTGCCAAGCATAGTAGTTTGAAAGCAAACGGCGATCATTTCCGAGTTTGCCAGCAGCCAGTATAGCGAGCGCGACGAGAAATAAGCCCCGAAGGAGATGCCTTCAACTGGTGGGCCTGCTAGCGACAGCATCCCGGCGCTTAAGGTTAACACGGCAAAAACTATGACCCATAGCGTTGCTGAGACCGTCGCAAGCGATATTAATAGATCGTGTATTAGTGCGGCGTCTATGACGCCGGACTTTGTTGTGAATCCGGAAAGGAACGAAAAAACCGCGGTATGCGGTATCGTCGTGTAGTGCGTAATAACGAGCGGAACCACCCAAAACGCTAGAAGCCAGATTAGCGGCCACGGTACCGAGATCGGTTCTTTAACGTCCGTCGACGCTTCGTCCCTGACGCTCATGCTTTACATTCCGGCAGTACGAACACCTTAGTGGCGCTCTTTCTTCCAGACACATAGCGTGCCCTAGCATGGCGGCTCAGCGGCTCCCCGCCGTTGCCTGCGGCAACGAAATGGCAAACGATCCCCCGGGGAAGACCGAGGGATCGTGCTTGGAAACTGGTGGAGGCAAGGAGACTCGAACTCCTGACCCTTACGCTGCCAGCGTAATGCTCTACCAACTGAGCTATGCCCCCGAAGCGACCCGCAAAGATTCCCGGCGGGTCGTGAACATCCTGGAGATGAGGAGGCTCGAACTCCTGGCCCCCTGCTTGCAAAGCAGGTGCTCTACCAACTGAGCTACATCCCCGCGTTTTATGGCGACCGGCGCACGTTCGCAAAGGGCGGCCGACTCACCTCCCCGGCCGGTAGTCCTAGTTTCAGATTCCTTTCATCACTTTGCGATACCCACTACGTAGATGGATACTGAAGATCGGAGGCGAGGACGATGATCCACGCACTGCTCTTGGCCGCCATCGGAGCAATGCCGCCGTGTTGGGATCTCTTCGATTCTGCACTTCGCCACAGCGCGAATGCCGCGCATCCGCCGTACGTAACCTACAGCGAGCGCATTGCGGTTTCGGAAGACGGCAACCCGGTCTTACGCAGCACCGCGCACGTCGATTATCGCGACGACGGTATCGCGCGCGTTTCGGACGAACGGTTCAACTTCGAGCCGTTCGTCACGCACCACGCCGAACCGGGTCCGCCCGAGCTTGGCCCGTACGGCAAGGGACGCGCCATGTGGTTGCCCGATTCGGACGCTTTGCCGATCATCGCCCAAGTGCGCACGCTTGGCGCAATCACCTGCACGGTCGAAGATGAAGAACCGTACAAGGCGCACGACACCTATCATCTCGTCTTCACCGGCGCGTCCAATGAACGTCCGACGCTCAAAGACTTGTGGATCGATACGCGATCGCACGAGATTTGGAAACTGATCGTTACGGGTCCGGTTGCGTTTTGGGACGATACGCAAGGGAACCGCGCGCTGGCGGAATTTCAAGTAGAACTGGGCTACAGCGGGCCGTATCTTGTGGTGAACCACGTCGTGTGGTCGTACGACCGCCGCGAATTCTCGCAGCAGGTGCACTATTTCGGCGAGTACACCTTCACCGGATATGCGTTTCCCTCGGAACTGCCCGCCTCGTATTTCGGAGACGCCGCGGCCGCACTGAAATAAAAGAAGGACGCGAGGCGCGTCCTTCCGACATGGTGGGCCATCCAAGGCTCGAACTTGGGACCTCATGCTTATCAAGCATGCGCTCTAACCAACTGAGCTAATGGCCCGAACCAAGACCTAATGTTACCACACCGCGCAAGCCCCCCCTGCCGAACTTGTCTGGGCTAGAAGTCAGGCCGCCTGCCGCCCGATGCGCCTCGGACGCGGCCGCGGCGATTTTCGGTTAGATCATCGCAATGTATTTTTTAAGGGCGGCATCGTCTTCTTTGAGCTGCTCGAGCATCATGTCGCGCAGCACGTTTGCTTCGCGCTCCAGCTCCGAACGCTCTTCCATTTCTTCATCGAATTGCGACTGCTGCGCCGTAACGGCATCGCTCTTCGGCGTCTTGGCAGCGCGCGTCGTCCCACGCGCTGCCACGGCTGCACGATCGATCACTCGGTGATCGACTCGATGAACTTCTTGGTGATTTGATTGTCGGCTTTGCGCTGCCACAAAGCAAGGCAGGATAACCACAACATTATCGGTAACTTGCTCAACAATGGCCGATAAATGTTGGCTTTACCTCGTTGTATCATCCGAAGCGCAGGAAGACACGCTGGACGCGCAACGACGATGGGGGTTCGAGGAGGCCGCCCGTATCGGTGTGCGCGTTGATCCGGACGGCGTCTTTGAAGGAGTCGCCTCCGGCAAGCACGGCGCCCGAACGATCTTACTCGACCTGATCGCGAGGTTGCGCGCGCTCCCGAAGTCTGAGCGCCCGGCGCGTGTGCTGATGAATCGCCTGGACCGGACGGGTCGCATGCCGCTAGACGCGATTTCTGCGCTGAACGACATTCGCAAACTCGGAGTCACAATCCGCGATCGGATTAACGGTGATTATACGTTTCAGCGCGTGATCGACCAAGTTGGGCCTATCTTCCAGCTGCTGCAGGCAGGGTTCGAAAACGAAGTTCGTTCCGATCGGTCGAGAGCCGGCCACAAACGCCGTCGCGACGAGGGAAAATTGATTCCGAGTAAACCGCCGTACGGCGTGAAGCGTGATGAACGCGGCAAAGCGATTCCGGATCCGAAATGCGCACGCGTTGTTCGAAAAGTCTTTGAGCGTTGGGCTGACGGCGATTCGCCTGCGGCGATCCTGCGATGGCTGCGCGAAAAGGCTCCGCCGCGCATCGGTCGCGGTGGCAAAGAGTACCACATTCGGTGGAGCCTGTCCCATGTCTACAAAATGGTCGTGCTGGGCACTTACCGCGGCGTGGTAATCGACGAAGATCTCTGGCAGCGCGCTCAAAGTAGAAAGCGCAAGTACAGCCGTCCCGGGCCAGGCGGATACGTTTATCCATTTTCTGGCATTAAATGCACGTGCGGGCACACGCTGCGGGCCCGAACGAACGTATCGGCGTCACGCTATCGCCGAAGGGACGGCTCGGAAGTCATCTACACCCGCAGTCCAATCGTGTGGTACGTCTGCGGATCGCTGAAGCACGACGGCGTGAGGTATCTCTCTTTTCGTGAGGAGCGCATCGAAGAGCAGTGGCTAAAGATGCTGCGAATACTTTCATTGAAAAATGCTCCGTGGCCGACTTCGCAGCGTGCAACGAACCTGGGTCCGCGCATTGAAATGCTGACGCGCAGGCTCGATGTGCTCTTGGCACGACGTGATCGCGTCCATGCGGCTTTTGAAGATGGTACCTACGATACGAAAACTATGCAGCGCCGACTCGCGGCCATCGACGAAGAGGAACGCAAACTGGAGGCCGACATCGCGGCGATACAGGCGCAGTATGAACGTGAACGACAACGGCTCATTGATCGCGATCGCGCCGTGGCGTTGATAAAAAACGCTGCGAAGACGTACGCGAAGGCCACTCGCGAGGAACGTGCCCGGCTAAACGCGGCTCTGTTCGCAGCGCTCGGACATCCCGTCATCACTGACGCATATCGCTTGACGCTGCCCTAAAGAGCAGATTTAGAGGCTACGCTCCTCCGTCACGTTGATTGCGCGACCGTTGAGCGGTAAGTCCGATGCGGCGATGTACACGTTAAAGCGCTTGAAATACTGGAAGAATTCGCGGATTCCAATTTCAAAATGGATGGCGCGGACCGGCGCCGGGTGGTGTGTGTTAAGAAAGTCTTTGGCTTGCTCATAGTTCGCGACCGGGATGACGTAGGCCGTGACTGACGCTGACGTTACCGGTTCATCGAAGCGGCCGTTCTCGCCGTTGAACATACTGATTCCGATCAGAGACTCATCGTCTCGCAGGGCCCGCTTGTCGCGAAGATAGCGCTCGATCGATGGCAGCGGATGGTCGATGTTATCCGCTTCGACGGACCCTACCCACTCGCCGTACTGCACGCTGGCAACGAATTTCTTCATGGTGCGGCCGTTATGCGGTTGGGTAAGCCGATTCCCGCCTCCATCGCGCGAAGCCGGATTCGGCGTAAGAATAGCGCTTTTCTAAACGCGATGCGGACTACGGCATAAGTATTAAGGTTTCGCGATTATCAAACGTATGTTTCATGCAGCGAAGGATCGAACGTATGTATCAGAGAGAATTTCGTTTGTTTAGCCAATCTATTGCGACAACGTATGCTCGACAGCAAGCCGCCTGCGGATGTCATCGAACTTCCCGTGAGTCCCGAAACCACCAGGGTCGTACAGATCCTCGATGAGATCGAGCGTCGTTGTGCCGCGGAATCGTGCAATACACCAGAGGCTGCGTGACTGACGGCAACGCTGCCCAGCGGGAATCCCGAATGGGCAATTACCGTGAGGTCGAGGTCACCGAGACACCAGCAGCGCGCGCCGCTCGCCTCTCGAAGACCGCTGAAAATGTTGCGCCCATCAATGAAGAGATCGGAGTTGATGCGCGCCTAATCCAAGAACGAGGCGGCGCCGACCCGGAGGAGCGTGCCGACGAATCCGCGACGCAAGCGATGCGCGGTCCGACGCGCGGTAAAGGGGGAAGATCTCGCACCGGTCGACATCCTAAGCAGAAAAGAGGAACATGGACCTGCCCGGCATGCCACGTTGAATACTGCACGCATCGTCCGGTTGATGCGGGCAGGCCCTCAATCTATGACGAGCCGATGGCTCCAAATCCGTTCAAACCACGCATATTTAAGACGGAGGCGGAGTACTTTCGCTCTTCGGTAGACGTGACACTACTGTTGCGCGACGTTGTCAACATCATGCGCGCTTACTTCGAACGCAACGGGATCGATCCCATTAAAGAGTTGCGTGAACGCGCACTGGAGCATTACCGCGGCGGCGGTCCAGCAACGATTGACGTGGAAATGCGCGTGGAAATTGCCGAGCGATGGCCCAAAGCGCTGCTCGAATGGTGGCGCAGCACGCGCACCGCGATCGGCGTCAATGATGCTGTGTTGTGCCGGGAACTAGTCGCAGATTTTTCGTGGCTGGCGCTCACGGATCCCGCGGTTTCAGAGCGCGCGCTTCGCGCCCTGGAGGATGCGGCGGAGAAGTTGCGTCGGATTACTGCTTGATTTTGCAATACCAATAATGCTATATTCGCAAGACGACGCCGCTGACAAACGGCGTCTTATTTTTGTTGCGCAGTTGGGGAAGTTAAAGGATGACGGACAACAACCGAATTCGCGCGGTGCGCGAGCGCCGCGGCCTGACGCAAAGCCAACTCGGCGAACTTATTGGAAAGTCGCAGCCTGAGGTGTCAAGGCTCGAGATTCCGTCCGTCGCGCCGCGGCCAAAGACGCTCCGCAAAATTGCTGCAGCGCTGGACGTAAGCCCGCACGACCTACTCGTCGCCTAACGCGTAGATAAAAAAAACGAGCGCCGGCGGCAACCGGCGCGATTTCTTGAGGCATTTCGATGGTATCAGAAGACGACGCGTCACGCAACATCGCGGAGCGCGACGAACGAAGGTGGTACGAAAAATCCCAAGCGGCGCTTCCCATTCTCGCCGGTTTACCAGCCTGCGCGTACGCTGTGTTTTATTGCATCCTCGGCCACGTTAAACCGGGCACCAACACGTGGTCAATGTCATACGCCGAGGTTGAGCGTGAGACGAAGATATCGCGAAGCAGCGTTGTTCGAGGCGTGCGTGAGCTCCGGCAGTCCATGCTTCTGCACACGGCTCAGCAGAAGCGTGAGCGCACCATTTTCACCTTGCATATTCCCGAACCGGTGTCAGGATTGACTGGTGTCGGGGTTGAGCATGATTACGGTGTCAGTGTTGAGCACGGTTCCGGTGTCAGGGTTGACGCATCACTGGTGTCAGCGCACGAAGAGCCTCCCAGCACACCCGATCCCAATTCCCAACACGTCCCAGCAGCAGCCGCGCGCGTAAGTGAATCGGACCTAAAAGAAGCGTGGTCCAAGGAATCACCTTCGGCATATCCGGGCGTACGCACGTGGTCCGCATTCGTCGCGAAGAAAATTGAAAAAGGCGAAATGCCGGCGAAACGTTCAAATGACTCCCACGCAGTTTTATCGGGCACATGTGAGTGTTGCGGTAACCGAAAAACGGGGCGGCGCGTAGAGCCGTCGTTCGAGGATCTGATGCAGAGAGGCGACGTACTGCCCTGTGATCGGCCGTTCTTTTGCTTCGGCTGCTTAGAATTGTCGCAGCACGAACGGGACCGCCTGACACGCGAAAGGCGCGAGAAAGAGCAACAATGCGAATGGCAGACGGAGGACTATGCGGCATGACAATGGACGGACTGGCTGCAGCAGCACGTCGTCACGGCGCGGCGTTCAAATATCGCGAGGACGGCACTATCGTCACGATCGGGCTCGAGCGGCTCCCCGCCGATTTGCGCCAGCAGGTCCTTCTTCGGATCGACGACGTGCGGCGCAGCGTCGCGCGGAGTCGAGAGGCACACGTAGCAAAATGAGCACTCCAATAGCCCCAAATGGCGGAAAAACGGCAGTTCGTTTTCGCGGCTCACGCGCAGAAAAGCCCGATGATACGGACGATCCCGAGGGTTCGTTTTTCCAAAACGACCGCGGGCACCATAACGAGAAGTCCAGAACCCGTGCCGATGTGGCGCTCACGTCCGCTGAAGCGGTCTCAATGCTTGCGGGTGAAGTTGGCTTCGACGCGGAGATGGCCAAGCTGCAAGAGATGATGCGCCAGTCGACGCGCAAAATGCTCGATGAGGCGCGTTCAACGCGCGCGAAAACCGATGTGCTGACGTACTGTTTGGCGCTTCGTACCGCACTTGCGTTCGGCCAGGGCTTCTGTGCTCGCGAACTCGATGAGGACGAGACAGAGCGGATACATGAGCGATTAACGCTGAGGGCGGCGCGTGCCGTGCTGGCCAACGTCGAAAAGGCGGTTGAGCGCCAGATGTGGTTCACCGCGTACGATGCCTTGAACGCGTTTTTGATATCGGCGCTATCGTCTGGAGGGCGATGATGGGCGAGGTTATTGCGCTCGGCGAGCGCTGTCGAGGCGGACCGCGAACGGACGCTGGTAAGCGCCGATCCAGCCGCAACGCGATGAAGACCGGGGTGTTCGCTGAGGCCATCGTCATTCGTGGCGTCGAATCGCAAGACGCGTTTGATACCTTGGTCAAGTCCGTCGTCGGTTTTCATGACATCGAAGATCCCGTGACGCTGCTCGCTGCTGAAAGGTTTATTGCGATCGCATGGCGCCTGCGCCGCGTGCGTCGTATTGAAACTGAGAAACTGACGGAAAAGGGCCGGCAGTACGTGGCCGCCTCTGAGGATTTGCAAGCACGACATCGATTTCTTGAAATACTCAATGGTTACCGGCGAGCCGTCTCGGACGTCTCATCGGTCGGTACACTGGAAATCGAAACGATCGACAATGCTGTCAACGGC
Source organism: Vulcanimicrobiaceae bacterium (assembly GCA_035279385.1). Taxonomy (GTDB): domain Bacteria; phylum Vulcanimicrobiota; class Vulcanimicrobiia; order Vulcanimicrobiales; family Vulcanimicrobiaceae; genus DATGJX01. The sequence continues at coordinate 47,443 of DATEHZ010000061.1, forward strand.
GTGCAGTACGTCCTGCATTACGTTCTCGGGCTAATCGACTGGAAAGCGAACTGCGTTGAAGGACAAGTTTGCTTCGAGGCGCCCCGGCTAGAGCGTATCTTAGATCGCGGGAAGCGGGTCCGCGGGAAAACCGCCCGTGCGGCTTTTGACGATGCGCGCCTGCTCCTCCCCGACGTGTTCGACAAGCAGAAAAATGTCGAAGAATTCCTGTGGAGGATGTACCGCGCACTCGATGAGATAGTCGACGCGCAGCGCTCAGAAATAGACGAACACGAACGCAAAGCTCTTCGCGCGTTCGTCGATGCGATGGAACTTGACTGGCAGGACGAGCGGTCGCTAAGCAACGCAGAGCGACGCCTGGACGCGCAATTCAGTCGCGCGCTGGCAGACTTTCACGCCGCCCGCCGAGCCGTCGCCGAAGACGCGGCTGATGTGCATGCGAAACGACGCGGCGCTCAGGTGGCGAATCAGTAAGAACGGAGGTGTTTTCAGTGGGACAACTCGTCAAAGGGCTTCGTCCGGGAACCATGATTCACACGACCGCGGGAACCTTCCGCAACGGCAGCGAGCCGACGAAAGAGCAAGCCGACGCGCTGAAAAAGCAAGGTTACACGCTGGAGGAGAGCCCCGAAACGCTCGCTCCCGCTTGGGGTCGCTGACCCGGTTTTTACCTGAGCGAAGAACGATTCGCCGACGCATCTTGCGCCGGCAATTTTTATTTTACGAAAGAGGTGCCATGTCAAACGAATTGAGCGATGCGCTCGACGACATCACGCGTCGCCACTCCGCAGCCGAACACAGCGTTGTGCCCGCGGCCGCATATGGTGAGCGTCGCGATTCTGCCGTATCGCCGGACCATTACAAAACCGGAGTCGAGACGGATGGGACATCCGAAGGTGCCGCAGCCCCGGAAGAAGGCGCCCAATGAAGAAAACCGCCGAAAGAGACCTGACAGCCGCGGATGTGCGCGCGCGTTTGGACGATGCCCGCGGCGAACTTGCCCAAGCGCGGGAGGATCTACCGAAGGCGCAGCGCGCAGCGGCGCGAGCGTATCTCATGCGCCAGCCGTACGATGATGCTGTGTCTGCGCGTTTCAACATCGCGCGCCTCGAAGACATAATTACCGGTTTGCAGTTGCTGCTACCGGTTGCGGAGCATCGCGATCGTTGCGTGGAGATCACCGAGTTGGAGCGTGAGAAATCGGCGTTGCAGCCGCGCATCGACACGCTCGACCGTCGTTATCGCGAGCTCATCGCCCAAACCCGCGACCTGCCCGATCCAATGGCATCGTTTCTGGGTTCGCCGGCGCCGCACCCAAAGGTCGTGGAAAAAAATCGGGTCGGAGCGGAGCTGCGTTCACTCGAAAGCAGCCGCGATGGTATCGACTTCAGCATCGCGGCCGCAAAACAGCGCTGTGCGGATCTGGAGCGTGCCCATCCGGACGCGATCACGGAGGGCTGCGACGGCTCGAAGCGCGCAGCCGCCTAAAACCTATCGCGGCAGCACTCCGCCGCGTGCGTGGTCACGTCTGCTACGGCGGGCGGACCACGAATCGTGGCCGGCGGGCTTGAATCACCCGCTGGTCCGTCCGGCCGTCGCTTTGGGGTCCATGCGGCGGCCGGGCACTTCATTACCGGTAACTCTCGATTATCGACAATGCTCCGTTAGTGGAGGTGACACCTTGAGTGCTGCGCCGCAAGCATTTCCGCTTCAGTGGCCTGCCGGCAAACCGCGAACGCCGGCGCAGAAGCGCGAGCGCGCAAAATTCGGCAAGAAGGGCCGCGGCTGGACATCGGATCCCATCACCGGCGGCAATCGGTACGAGGGCGCAAAGTCACTGACGGTCGCCGATGCGGTCGCGCGCGTGCAGGGAGAACTCAGGCGCTTAGGCGCAACGCACCCCGTCATTTCGACGAACATCGAACTGCGGCGTGATGGTCTGCCGTACTCGAAGCAGCCGCGACTCGACGACGATCCTGGCGCCGCGGTGTACTTTCAGCTCAAGGGCAAGCCGATCGTGCTCGCCTGCGACCACTACGACCGCGTCGCGGACAACGCCGCTGCGATCGCTGCGCACGTCGACGCGATGCGTGCGATTGAACGGCACGGCGTCGGCTCGCTTGAGCAAATGTTCGCCGGGTTCGCTGCGCTACCGCCGATATCGCCAGATGATTGGCGCGAGCCGCTCGGGCATCCGTCCACGCTGGACGAGGCAGAGCGTAATTATCGAGAGCGCATGAAGTACGCGCATCCAGACGTGGGCGGTAACGAAGCCGTCGCCGCGAGACTTAACGCAGCAATCGCGAAAGCGCGCGAAGAGCTCGCTGCATAATCATGCTACCGACTCAAAGTATGGTGCTACGGAGATTGATAAGTATTACAGCGATGCGTGGTGCTTTGGTACTGCAGAGAGACGCCAGATGATAGGCTTAGCGGTGCTATGCGTGTGGTGGTCTTGTGGTGGCAGTGAACGGTCCTTTTCGCACGCCGCTTCCCACCCACAGTTGATGCACCGGTAGATCCCGGGCTCCGGCGGTTTTTTACCAGGTGTATACGTCTTGTCGAACGCCGCATGGGTCTTCTGCGTGAATTCGGCCTGTCGCTGATAGTACGGCATATTACGCCCCCGGCTGCGTTAAGAAAAAAAGGGATCTTCCACATTCAAATCCGCTTCTTACAGCTCCCGCGTTGCCCGATGGTTCTTTAGTTTTATTTGATGCGTTGACACCAGAGCACCTTATACGACGTGCTTTTGTTTTTGGAAGGAAAAATGATAAAAATCGTTTTTGCGGCAGCCTCCCTGCTTTCTGTCCTTATCACCGGGGCCGACCGCTGCGCGCCGGGCTCTTCCGCTAAGCCAGGCATAGTTTGCGTGGTCGGCGCTCTAAAAAAAGGCGGCGATATTCGAAATGTGTACGCTTCCGATGGTGCGCAACTGATCGTAGAGCAAACTGATGCTGCGTGCATTCGGGATACGCACGCCAAATGAGAAATGCAATTTTACGCGTCGCACTGGCAATTGCTGCTTTCGCGCTGCTTGGTGCATTCGCGAGCAATCAGCTGATGTCTAGAAACGACGTTTATGCTCAGATCGGCACCGCGTTCTCGTGGGCCGGCACGGCGCAAGCGTCATGGAACGGCGATCACACCATGGTGAACTGCTCCGACTTCTTCACGTACATTAAGTCGGACGGTTCCAGTTGCACGACGTTGTACGGAACGAACGGCGCTCATCAGATCATGAATTGGTCGCAGATGCAGCAGCACGCGGTCAACTCTACACCGGTTTCGCATACCCCGATCTTGTCGAACAATACCTTTGCCGGGGCCGTCTTCAGCCCGTGGACCGCCGACGGGTCGGCAACCTGTTCCGCGAACTTCGCCGCCTCGACGACCGATCAGGAAGGCACCGACGGCGGCAGTGCGACGGGCAATTCAAGCAACGGAACGTGCACCATTGGGATGAGCCAGACGTTCAACGTTACCGCTGCTCCGACGAGCCAATCGCTTTCGTTTTACTATGAGACTCCCAATGTATCCGCCGGCGACGGAATCAACTGCACGGCGGGAACGGGATCGGCAACAATCACGATCAAGCTCAACGGTACGACGATCTCTACCATTACCAACCCCACCTACGATTCGTCCTGGCACCCGGTGAGCACGCCCATCAGCGCCATGGTATCTGGAAGCAACACGCTGGATATTACGGTATCGCTCACGGCCGCTTCCGGAACGACCGGAAGCCCAGCGTGCACTACACATCAATACGCCCAACAACACGTGTACATCGACAACGTTCAATTAACCGCGACGTACTAGCCTCGTGCGGCGCAATTTATACCTTTCGAATTTGCGAAAAATGGAAAAGGGACCGACTGCATCGATCCCCTTCGTCAGGTCACGGACGTGGCTAGTATGTAAATGCGCCGGCGGACGCGAGCATGTAACCGGCAAAGATGTCCTGGTTCGGATCGCTTGCCCCGAAGATCGCCCACTTGCCGATACGTCCATCATGCGTTTTGAAGCAGTACGTGTTCGGGCTCGATCCGTTGAACGTCGAGATACTCACGCTGGTCGCAGCGCTGGGAATGGCTCCGCAGGCGCTCGTGGTCGTGACATTCATCAGCGCGTTGTAGCCGGCCGCGACCGCGCCATACGGAAAGACGACTTGCGAAGGGCTGGTTGACGCATCGAGATAGACATCGGTATCCGCCTGCGTGTCGGCCTGCTCGCTCACGCCGTTCGCGTCGAACATCGCGCCCGTCAGGAAGTGGAACAAGTCCGTCGTGTCGAGCGACGATCGCAGCCCCATCCCGCGGTAGGTCAGTAGCGAGAGTTTTTGGGTGGTACCCAGTGACGTCATCGTGATCGTCGTTTGACCCGAGGTCGTCGGCAAGCCGACGACCTCGGCATTGAATACCTGCTGACAACTGCAGTTATTCAGCGGCCACGTCGGATACGTGGTCGGAATCGGCGCGGGGTTGCCGGTTTGACTCCATGTGACCGAGGGCAACGGGCTCGGGATCGCCGATCCGTCCGTCGTGTCGAGCACTGCCTGAGCCTCAACGCCGATCGTGTTCGGCGCGCCGCTGATATATGCGTCCGGAACGGCAAGTTGCTGTGTCGGGATGATTTGCCCGACGACGGTCGCCATCGGCGACGTCATTACAGAGCGAAACAGGCTTTGCGGCGTTGAGCCGGAGGATCCGAACGTCGCGAGCACCTTGGCGGCTTTCGGTTGCATTGTCGGCAGTACGCTGGGCGAACCGCTGCCTCCGCCGCATCCGGCAAGCGCACAGGCGGAAACGGCGACGACGATGAGCGTGAAACGAATCATGTTGTGATTTATACCTCCGCGCCAATCTTACCAAAGGCGCTCGGCGGCCGCGTTGCCGATAACAATTCCACGCACAAAATTGCGCCGCACGCGCTACCGATAATCAAACCTTATCGGAACCAGCGATGCGCAAAGTCAAGATAGCCGGGGGTTACGGAAGATGACTGCTCACGTCGCGCGAGACAGCGCGCTGGTGGATGAGTCGATGCAAATGCAGACCGCCAGCATTCATGCGGCAGAGCTGGCGAAATCGGCCTTTGAGGCCGCCAAGTATAGGGCGCTTGCGTTGACGTGGGCGCACACTATAGACCTGCTGGACACGTATCTTGCACCAGCGAACAGTCTTGAAGAGCTCCGCCGCGACATGCCGCTCCTCATCTGGGCGATACACACGTTGTGTAGCGCGATGCTGGACCAGACGCCCTCGCCTGAGCCGGTTGGAACGCATCCCGCGTTTGCCCGCATATCGAGGCGTGACGCGACGCGGATCCTGCGCGAGATGCGCGACGGCATCGTCGATGAGCGCTATGAAAAACTGCGGCGCCGCTGCGCCAATCTACTTCCGGAGGTCGCGTAAATGGCTGGTACCGATCCATATAGACTCTGGGTTGAATTTCGGGTCAAGGATTACACGTCCGAGAACCTGGCCAACATCAGCAAATCCGTCCGCGCGACGAAAGAGCAAACCGCGGCCCTCAAAAAAGAGCTCGCCGGTATCCGCGCGCAGTCAATGATCCCGACGTCGGCTCTTCAAGCACGGCAGCAGATGCTGCGGATTGCTCGAGAGGAAGCCGTCGTCGGCGAGCGGCTCGCAACGACCTCCACCCGTAAGGAGCGGCAAGCGCTCTCGACGCGTCTGCAAGCTCTGCGGATCGCGCAGCGAGACATGTCGGTCACGCGTCAGACGCTGGCGTTCAAGGAACAGCAAGGGGCGGCGGAAGAGAAAGTCGCTGCCGCGAACGCGCAAGTCCTCGCCGTGGCGAGGGACCTCTCCGAAATCCGCGCGCGCGGACTCGGTCAGGCGACGGATCTCACCGAACTGCGCCGCGAGCAGCTGGAACTCGCCCGAGAAGAAGCGGCGATCCGCGAGCAACTCGCGACGACGGTCGATCTCGCCGAACGCGCAGCGCTGCAAAGCCGATTGGAAGCCGTGGGTCTGGCGGAGCGGGAGCTGCAGATCCGCCGGCAGACGCTGGGCGTCGACAAGGCCGATCGCAAAGCCCGTCTTGAAGCCTTAGCGCAGGTCGGTCACGGCGTGAATCACGTCGGCACCAATCTGATGTTCACCGGCGGCGGTATCTTCGCAGGTCTGGCCTATGCCACGCAAAAGGCGATGGTGTTCGACCAAACGGCGCTGGAAACGGACATGGCGCTCGGCGGGTACACCCGTTCCGCGGCGCAGCGGCAGTCCGACATTCGCGCGCTTCAAAAAGCGGCGATGATCGGCTCCGAGGCGACGGGATTCTTCAGCGCCCAGGACATTCTCGAAGGCTTGAAGATGGCCGCGAGCTCCGGTTCGCGTCCGCTCGTCGAGAAGATGGGCATGGGGGTCTTCACGCAGATCGCTCCCTCGCTCAGCCAGTTCATGGACGTGCTCGGCCGGCTCAAGGGCGAGTCCGCCGGGCAAGCCGCGAAGGAAGCGATTCAGACCGCGCACATGTTCGGCGCCTACAAGCCGGCCGATATCGCGCGCGTGCTGAACGCGCAGGCCGCGCTCACGCTGTTGATGCCGGACAAAATGTCCACCGCGGTCAATACGCTTGCGTACGCCGCTCCGGCGGGCGTGCAGCTCGCTGGGATCCCGCAAGAAGCCATCCTCGCGCTCTTGGCGACGGCAGACCAATCCGGTCTGGGTCACGGCCGCGCCGGCGCGCGCCTGAAAAACTACATCGAAGCGGTCGCTCTGCACCAATCAGCGCCACGGGAGCGCGCGAAGGCCGCGCTGGGTATCCACAACGCCGTCAATCCGGACGGCAGCGTCGACCTGATGCGTTCGTTCGAGATCCTCATGGCGGATCGCAAACGCATGGGTGCACAGGCATTCCGCGATGCGGCCACTACTGCATTTGGTCAGCAAGGCGTCATCGTCGCCGCGATGTTCGGCGACGAGAGCAAGCAGAGCATGTTCAACGCCAATCGCGCGGTTATCGAACAGGCGATCCAGCACGGCGATCTGAGCACGATCCAAAACCTGATGAAGGGCACGGCGCTTGGAAAAGAAGCGCAGGCCATGGCTCGTCTGAACAACGACCTCATCGAATTCGGCCGCTCTGGGATTCCGATCGCGACGAAGTTCTTCGACACGATCAACCCGAAGCTCAAACAGTTCGGTGACTGGATGCAAGCGCATCCGAAAGCCACGGATCGCCTCTTCAACGACCTGGTTGACGTTGGTGGCGGAATGCTTGCGTTCGGAGCGGCCTTCAAGGTATTCGGAACCGCACTGGCCGTACCGCTGGGCATCTTCAAGACGCTGCAGGCGCTGAAGATGGCGAAGGATCTGGGCACGATCGCGAAGGCGGTAAAGACGCTGGGGCTCGTGGAATCCGCAGCGGCGCCCGAGGCGGAAGCCCTGGCCGGCATCGGCACCATCAGCGCGGGAACGGTCGCGGCGGTGACCGGTGCTGTCGCTGCCGTCGCCGGTCTGCTCTACGGCGTCGTCTACGATGAGAAGCACCCGACGCCATCATTCACGGGTCTTGGCCCCGCTGCGGACGCGACGGCGGCAAACTACGGTTTGCTCGGAACGCAAACGGCATACACTCCTCTCGGTCCCGGCAAGACGACAGCCGATCTTTCCGCGCTCAAAGCGAAAGTCGAATTCGAACTGCCAAAAAATATGCCGCGCGGCACGCGCGTGACGGTTCACGCGCACCTGCAAAGCATCATGGGCACGAATCCGCGGTCAGTCGCGCTACCGAAGCCGGTGACGGTCGGCGGGATGTCCTTCGGGACGCCTTAATGCTGCCACGGCAACGCGCCGCACTTCGAAAGAAGAACCAGCACAATAACTAGCAGCGCAATCCACAATAGCGCATAGATGACCTGCAAGGCGGCCTGCACGATGAGTGCGAGGTCGAGCAGCAATCCGCCGAGGCCGGCGAACAGCATGCGCCACGCTTGTCGCTTAGATAGTCTCGCCTGAGGCGGCGTCGTAATCACAGGCGCCCTGCGCGGTTCGAAAGCTGTGGGTTCCGGGTCGTGGATGCGAGCGCAAAACGGCGCGCTTTCATCCTCGGCTGCGCGGTTGGAGCGTGCGGCAAATTCGGACTCGATGTCCCAGGTATTGGGATCGGTATCACGGTCGGTTTCGGCTTGGTCCGCATCCTCGTCGTCTTCGTTATCGACGAACGGGGCGGCCCAGCCGCTGACCCCGCGCTTGCGGTTCATAGCTGAAAGCATAGTTCAGCCGAGTAGATGCCACACTGCCGATAACCGCAAATTATCGAGCGCCTCAATTCGCGGGTGCGGCAAAGGTTAATATTCTGTGATTTTCACCACGACCGACGGCGACGCAGTCATCAGCGGAGGAGGACGTACGGCTTTGGGGCGGAAGCGCGCTTCATGTCCGCTGCGCATAGAGGTGGGGCGCTTCCCCTTTTTTCCGAAACCCGGGCTTCGTCGTGCTCGTTATCGGGTAAGGAGATAGCAGAGTGACCATTATGTACGCACCGAGCCGGCGGGCCTTCAACCGTGACCGTCGTCCGGACAGCCCGCAGAAGATCGTCAACGATGCGGTGCGCAGCCTCCACGTGCGCTGCCTTGGCGTTGATGGAACACTTCTCATTTTTCAGCGCACAAACCGAGCTTCGCACGATCTCAACGCTCTAACGCAACAGATCGCCCAGCGGCTTCTTCAGAACGAAGATCTGCGTGAAGCGCTGAGCGGGATTACCGGCATAAGATTGCTGTAGGCCGGCGCTGCGCGCCGTCGGGTGGGTGTGGTTCCTCGCGCTGGGGATTCCGGCCGTCGCTATCGGATTTGTGTCATGGCTATATGTCCACCAATGGTTGGCGCTTGCACATGGCTCAAGCGTAATACAGTGCGCGTTCGGCAATCCAGTTTGTAGCGTTGCGGTAGCGACATGGGCCTTGGTGCTGTTCACGATTTTTGCGTTTGCCGCTGCGGCGTCTGCGGCGATTTTCGCGAAGTGGGCGTTCAATAACGAGATCGAGCCGAGGCTAGGCGAGGATGCCTGCACGAATCGCCGTTGCACGCGACGCGATCGCGTCTGGTACCTTTCTTCGGACATCGAATTTCTGCCTAAACGTCCGCTGGGCAGCACAGAGAAGCAGTATCGAAAAGTGCATCACGCTTTTACGAACCTAGGGCGCAACGCCCTGGGGAACGTCGTGGTCAAGGTCTGTTTTCTGGATAAGGACGGCTTTCCGTCCCCCGAATTTGACATGCCACTTGGAAACCTCGGTGTAGCGGACCTGCACCGCGAACGGCACGTCGAAATTCGTATCCACGAGGATCTTTACGACGATGGCGACGTCTTCATTCGATTTAATTCGGCGTCAGCCGACGGCAAAAAGATCAAGGCGTTCTTGAAGGTCGATCCCGAAGTGCCAACGGCGCAGAATCTGTTCATCCTGCCAAACTCCCAGCTATCCATGGGAGAGCTAATGCGCGAAGTGCGCCGAACCGAATTGAAACCTGGTCGTTCGAATCGCCGACGCGAAGCCGAGGCCGGACACGTGCAGGAAGACGACGAGTGATGCTCTTCCGCGATTAGCTGGCGCTATCGCGTCTCAAGTCGTCCGGTCACTCTGACTTTATCCCAGCGAAACGTCAAACACTGGACTTCACCGGGCGGGAACGCACCGTCTCGGATCGTTACGGTGCCCGCTGCCATTGCCGACGAATCGCGCCGTCGCCGCCGCGTGGTGGATCTAACGCACTGTAGTCAATACTTGCGCCACGCGGCGAGATCCGCCGATCGCAAAGGCGGTCATGCTCCTAGAAATTCCATCATTCGCCGGACGGTTGAACATCTGGATCGAGGCGCAGCCAATCACCCTGTAATAAAATTGCTGCCGGACCGTGGTTTTCGTTCAACGATCCAAGCATGGCCGCCACATGCATATCGTGTATGTCGCGCAGCTGTGGCGCGTACTTCTTCGGACCACTAAATGACATTTCGAACACGGCCCATTCGTCAGTGCCGGGAAGGGGCCACACCGCGGTTCGTTCATGGAACTTGCGCAAATGCGCCAGTGGAACGCTTTCGGTGTCGAGATAAACTTGTTTGTCCCTGCTCCGCCGCAATCGCTGCGCGAGATCGGCCGATTCCGGGTGAAGGCGGAAGCGAATTGCAGACCGGTACGTGATGCGGTCGTTTGCAAGCGTGATTTGCGGGTCAAGACTTGGTTTACTGTTCATCTCATTCACCGCGCCTTTGCCGTGCGCGCCATGCGTCGGCGCGTCATTAGACGTCCGGCTTTTCTACGAATAGGTGACCGTTCGCGTCCACGTTGATCCGCGCGTAAACACGCTTTGATGCTGCCGCGATAACCTGGGGAAGACCGCGGTGCGCGTCCAGGCGCTGTAGCTCAAAGTCGCCATCGTCCGCACCAAGGCGGTGGATGGCCAGATCGCTCGCGAAAACCTGCACCGCCTCTGTCCCGAATCCCTCATCTGCGCGCGTGTTTAATCCCCGAACGGGCTCAACGTCAAATTTCGTTCCGCGGACGCTCCGCTCGACGTACGCCTTAAACCGTTGCTCACCGCGCTCCATTTGCGGGCCGCCCGACGTGCTTCCCATAGTGAGGCGTACGGCGCCACAGCCTTCAACGTCCTGCAAAGCTGGCGATAAGCGGCTGTTATCAGTAGGTAACGTACGCGTCCCCCGGCGGTAAATCGAGGCAGTCTAGTAGAAGGCTCGCGAGCGTTTCGAGCGCTGCTCGAAGATCCTTTGCGTTGTTCTGGAGCCAACACCATTTTTGGTTTTTCGTCGCGCGTTCTATCTGGGTCGCGTATCGCATGATTTGTGTCGCCCCGACGCAGCGGGCACCCTCGCGAAGCTTATCGCACAGATAGAGCACCGAGGTCCAATCGCGATCCGCGATCGCGCCCGCTATGCGCGCCGAGGTTTGCGTTGCATCGGGCAACCAGATTTTGCGAACGAATTCGAACGCTGCGTCGACATCGCAATCGAAGAATTCGGCGACTCGTGCCAGGTCATCGGGATTGAGGCACATCGCCTCCAAATCCGCATCGCGCATCACGTCCACCCTTTCCATGACGACGCGCCGCTGGCTAAAGGCCGACGCCGCGCATATCGGTGTGCCCCCTTGCTTTATAGGACTATCGGCCCATAGTTGGGGACGAGAAACGTCGCAGTTCTTTGTAAAGAGCGCGCAAAGCGAATGCGGGTTACGCCCGGGATTTAGTGAGCGTTACATCGTCGCACCGGAACGTCAGACGCTGAAATTCGCCCGGCGGGAAGCACACCGTCTCTATGGTCACGGTATTGCGTGTCATCGCTACAACGGTGCCGTCACCGCCGCGTTGCGGGTCCATCTGGCTATACTCGCGCTTGCGCCACGAGACACGATCGCCAATTTTAAATTCGGTCATCATGTTGCGCCTATAACACGGCGGCCCGCGTGCGGTCAAACGCCGGCGGGCTAATCGCATAAAAAACAGGAAGGCCCGCTGAAAGCGAGCCTCTCTGTCGTCGCGTACGCGGTTCCCCGCGTACCGGGTGTGGGCGACGATTGAGCGCGATTCGGCCAACATCAAGATTGACCTTCGCTAGTCCCGAAGGTGCGCTACATGTGAATCTCTTCGGTTGTGTTCCGCGCCGAATTGCTCGCCATTACTTTCCCTCCGCATTGCCGCGGCGCCGCTCACTATTTTGCTGTGCCTGGTCAAGCGCGTGCAGCACGGCCATTGCGTCGTCGCTGTCGTTAAGCCAGATCGTTTCAGTGGGGCCACCGAAGGGCGGTTTGCACGATGGCGCCGACTGAACCGTGATGCCTAAGCGTCGGCACCGACGTTCTTTCGCCGCAGTAACGCACTTATCGCACGTCGCGCGGTCAGATTCCGTTTCCGAAGTACCGCACATGATGCAAAGGCCGGCTGCGCGCAGGCGCTGTAGGCGCCGGCGCCGAGTGGCGCGAGCCCTGGCCTTTGCGTCGCTGTGTATTTTACGTCGCGGCATATGACTGAAGCGGCTATTCCATCAAGGGTTTGCGTAATTCCGCCGCGATCGCCGAGATTCTTGTGTCTAGTACATCAGCCATGCGTGGTGCAACGCGTGCGACCACCTCGGCGAGGGTGCCGACGAAGCCTCCTACAGCCATTTCGAGCGTCGGATATGTTACAGTGATTTCTGCCATGATGAAGACCCTTTCGTTATGGCGCGGTCGGGCGGTCGTGGCTGCGATCGCTCGACCTTCAGTGATGTTCGGGTTCTCTGTTACGCTGGTGAAGTCGCTTACCGGACGATGCTGGCGAGCGCGGGATCTTTGAACAGATCGGCCCTTCTGATATAGCCGCTCAGAACCGCCATACTCTTGTGCCGCGTCGTTCTGCTGATATTATCGAGCGTCGCGCCGGCCTCCGCGGCGCTCGTCACGAATCCGGCGCGCAGGGAATGCCCGCTGAAGTCGCCCTCGAGCCGCGCGCGGTCCGCAACCGTCTTCACGAGGTTCGCGACGTCGCGCCCGTCGATGCGCCGCTCCGTGAGCTGGCCGCGCAGCGTGAACGAGCGGAATGCCGGACCCGCAGTGAGGGCGGCAGCCTCCAGCCACGCCCGCACGGCCGTCGCCGCGCACAGTGCACGGTTCGCGACGTATGGCACGGCAATCTCGCACCCTTCGCCGATCTGGTCGGTTTTTGAACGACGAATCGTGACGAGAAGTCCCTGCTTTGCGAAGTGCAGATCCACAACGTCCAGCGCGGCTATCTCACTGCGGCGCAGCGCGGCTGCAAAGCCAAGCAGCAGAATCGCGCGATCGCGCAGCGCCTTCACACCGTCGCCGTTCACCGCGAGCAAAGCCTGCCGCAGAACATCGAGCGTAATGGCGGTTTTCTTCGCCTGCGATGCTCCCAGCGTGCGCGCGATGCCTTGGAGTATCCGGCGCACCATATCGTGCCTTGTCGGCGATTCCAGGCCGCGCTCGCGGTGCGCCTGCGAAATCGCGACCATGCGCCGGCGGATCGTCGCAAGCTTTACGCGCTGCGCGAGATCTGAGGCGTACAGCGCGACGGTCTGCGGATCGGCGGGAAGCGCCGGCGCTCCGTGGCGGCGGCAGAACGCTTCGAAGTCGCGCAGGTCGCTGCCGTACGCGCGGCGCGTCGACGACGACTTCGCGGCTTCAGCGAACGCACGTGCACGGTTGACGGCGGCCGGCTCGATGTGCGCCCGATAAGTCTTGCTTACCGGTAACGTGGGAGTGTCTTGCAGCGCGAGCATGTTAGCGCACCTTCGCGCGCGGCGAAACCGCTTCGTGCTCAATCGAGCCGTTGGGGTGGAAGTGCGAGATACCCAGACTATCGCGCACGGTGATGGTGCCGTTCATCTTCGGCCGATCGGCATCGTATGCAGCGGCGAGTTCGTTGAAGAAGTCCCGCGCCTCATCGGCTGAGAGTTCGCGTCCGGCGAGCATGGGGTTCACTTTCGAGAAACGTTCTTTGACGTAGGCGACGGCGTTAGGCGACGGCATCGTTAGGCGACCTCCCGTGTCGCGATCGCTGCGCAGTAGTCGTGCGCGGCGCGGAAGAACGCGAACTCACCCGCAGCCGGCAGATCGATGCGGTCGACGCGCTCGTCGAAGCGATAGACGGCCATCGAGTCGCCGGAGCGCTCAAAGCGCAGATCTCCGATGACGAGCGTAAACACCTCGCGCGCCGGAGCGGGGCGCCTCGAAAGGCGCACAATGCCTGGACCGGTGATCGTGAAGACGTCGCAGCCGGGATGCTTCGCGAGTTTCGAGCGTAGTACGCGGATAGCGCTCCACGCGTTGCTGTAGTCCGCGGCGAGCGCGCGCAGCGAATCGAGCGCCTTGGCGAGGTCACCGCCGCTTACATGGTGCGCGTGGCGCAGAAGGCGCGTCGTGCTGAGGTGGTTGTTCTTGGGCGAGTGGATGGCCCAGCGGTTATCGGCGCTAGCGCGCTTCGGGGCCGTGTGCGATACTGGATGCGTCATCGGTGAGGTCCTTTCTCCCGGTGGCACGGCCTCGGCGGTCTCATTCACTGCCGGGGCCTCTTGCTTTGTGGTTATCAGTCTAGCAGTTATGCTGCGCCATCTGCACGTCGCGCAGCGTATTGACTTCGCGCATTTGCTCCGACTTCTCGTCCATCATCTCGTCGAACGCTTGCGACTGCAGTTGCATCTGTTCCTGATGATGGATTTGCTGCGCGTACATGCCGAGTTGAAAGAGCTCGTCGCCGTTGTTCATGCCGTTCAGCGCGAGGTTCGATCCGATGTTCGTCGCGCCGCTGAGCAGCGTCGAGCCGATGCTCAGTAAGGTCGGAAGATATGACATGGTGAGCGCTCCTTTATGCGGCGATGGATTCCGGATCGACGAGCGATGCAAAATCCGCATGCGCTTTCGCGAACGACGAGAGCGCGTTGACGTTGTGCTGCTCGAGCGGGTTTTCCGCAGCGAGCTGTGCGAGAAGCGGCGACTGCGCCGATGCGCCGGCGTTCGACGCGCCGCTATCGGAAAAGCACGTTATGGCTCCGGCGCCGGCCGCGATAACGGGGTTGCCGGTTTCCGCCAGCGTTTCCAGGCCCGTCGTGATGCCTTTCACGATGCCTCCAAGACTCAAGTGCATGGCAATTGCTCCTTTGAAAGATGTCGCTGCACTATCACGCGCGGCAACGTTAGCTGCTAGAGTCCTCGCCCGAAAAGATGATGGAGCCGAAGTCGACGGCGCAGTCCTGCGGCCGGTGGTGCGTCGACTGCGGCGCCGGCGGCGGCTGCATCGAGGCAAAAGAGAAGAGCGCGTTGACGCTGCGCCGTTCGCTCGGGCTTTCCGCGGATGCATCCTCGGTAAGGGCTTGCTGCGTCGTGCAGGCGAGATTCGCGTAGTGCCGCAGCACGGAATCCGCGTAGCCCAGGCGCGCGCCGTCCGTCCATTGCGTGACGGTGCCCGTTGCACGCGGGCTGCCTGCGTTGTACGCCGAGAGCGCTTCGTGCACGTCGCCGCCGTACCGCTTGAGCAAACCCGCGATCATGCCGGCAGCATAGTCGGCATTCGCCCGCGGCTGCATCGCCGCCGCGCTGTTTGCAAATGCGTGAAAGCGATCGTCGATTTGAAAGACGCCGTGCCCGTGACCGCCGTCGCCCACGATGTTGCGTCCCGCGTTGCTTCCGGGGCCGCCCGTCTCTTGCGCCGCAACCGCTGCAAGCAGTCGCGGATCGAGTCCGTACTTAGCGGCAGCCGCGGCAATGTCGGGCGCAAATGCGACGCCCGCTTGCGAGAGCGCGCGAGCGCTCTGCGTGATGCTCGAGATACTCATGCGTACCCATCACGCCGGACGCCGCGAGCGGCAACGGCGTAGCTTAGGAGCAGCCGTTTGAGGTGAGCAGGACGTAGCCGTCGCTCGAGGCGATGCTCAGCGGGTTCGTGACGCTGCGCCCGTCGATGTCGGCGTACGAATGACCCGAAGGCAGCGCCGCATTCACCGCAGTTGCCGGCAGCGAGCCGGAATTGAGCACGACCAGGCCGCCCGAGAACTTGCGATAGTATATGTACGGACCGCCCGAATACGGGCCGCACGGCGTCCCGATCTTTGCGTCGTACTCCGGGTAGTTGTGCTCCTGTCCGCCGGTCGAGGGCGACATGTACATGTACGCGCGGCCTTCGTTCGCCATGAAGTACGCGGCGACGGCGTATTCGCGCTGCGAAATGCTCGTCGACGCTACGCCGCCGAACGAGTCGATGACGTACACCGCAAGCCCGCGCTGTTGCGCGGCGATCAGATAATCGGTCGTGAATCTGAAGAGATTCGCGTCGCCGGGCGAGGTGTAGCGGCCGCCGCGCGTGTAGCCGTTCTCGTCGAGAATGCCGTCGGTGTTTTGCAGCAGCGCCTGTTCGTTCGGATCCGAAGGATTTCCGAGCGGATGATTGATGATGATTTTCAGATGATAGGGCGCGAGCGTCGCATCGTTCTGCACGATATGCCGCGCCGCTTTGACGAACGCCACCATGTCGGCCGTCCATGCGGGGTCGTGAACGCCGCTGTACCGGCGGACGAACGTCCCGCTGCGCCAGATACCGCAGGCGAATTCGCCGGGTTTGACGCTTTGCCCGAAATTGGGATTGCCGCCGACCATCGCATCGACGAAGACGATTTGGTCGATCGCCAGCGCGTTGTGACCGTTGGCAATCGCGCTCGCACCGTTGAGCTGCCGAACTTGGTAATCGATGACGTCCGGATTATGGAAATCGAGCGGCACGTCCGCGCGGTCGACGCCGCCCCAGCACGCGAGGTCGTGCGTCGGGTTGCCGCTTGCGTCGCACGCGTACAGAATCCAGTCGGGATGGTTGCTCTGCCACCACGCCAGATCGTGCCCCGAAAGAAGCGAGCGGTCTTCCTGCGGGATGAAATAGCGGGAGACCAGCATCCCAGGGTGTACGCTCAGCCACGGCTCGGCCTGGACGGCGCCCCATACGCCGTCGTAGCGAGCGGCGTCGTTTCGGATCTGCGCGGGCGTCATGAAGCGGTCGAACTCTTGAAAGAGCCCCACCCGGCCGGTCGTGTCGATGAAAGAAGCGGGCGCCTGGGGGCCGGGCGCAGAGGTGGGGGGCGGCTGCACGCTTCCTGCGCCTGCGCCGCCGGCACCGCCTCCACCGCAGGCAGCCAGCAAGATAGCGATAAGAAGGATGGGCAGGCGCTTCATCCTGATCGCATTGTTCCCCCGACCACGGCGTTTGACAAGCCGCTCCTGCGGGGTCTACAATGTCTCGAGTTTAGAAGGCCCCCAAAAACGGGCGGCCTTCCTCTATGTTATGGGTTCTTCGCACAAGGTCGATATCGGCGCCCTGCTCGCGGGCGGACGGCAGCGTTTGTCGGTAGAGCAGCAGGTGGCTCTGGAGCCGTTCGAGGGGGTAACCTTCCCCGAGCCGGCGCGCGTGCATCTGGAGGTGTATTCGTCCGGAGACACGCTCGAGATCGCCGGCACGATCGACGTGGAGATCCATGGCGAGTGCGACAGATGTTTGGGTGAAGTCGATCGTGACCTGCACCTCGACGTCGACGAACAGTTCGCGGTGGACGGTGAAGCGCAAGCGGATCCGTTCGGCGAGAGCAACGTGCTGACGGGTGACCGTCTGGACGTCAACGATCTGACAACGCAGCTCGTGTGCAGCGCGGTCCCGCTCGGACTGCTCTGCTCGCAAGACTGCAAGGGCATCTGCCCGACCTGCGGCGAGAACAAAAATACGGGCGCGTGTAACTGCGAGCCCACGGAGCAATAGAACAGTGGCGAACCTGAAGTGGAAAACTCCGCGCAGCAAGACGCGCAGCCGTCGCGCGGCAAACTGGAAATTGAACGCGGTGACGACCGTCGAGTGTCCGCAGTGTCACGCGCCCAAGCGCCCGCATTTCGTATGCGAGCATTGCGGCACGTACGGCGGCCGCCAGGTCATCGAAGTTAAGGACGAACACGCCGGGCACACGCACGGCTAAACGTTGACTTCAAGCGGCGTACGGATCCTCGCGGTGGGGCATCATGCGCCATCGGCGATTCTTTCGAACGAGGATCTCGAGAAGGTACTCGATACTTCGGACGAGTGGATCACCACACGTACGGGGATGAAGCGCCGTCACGTCTCCGCCCCGGAAGAAGCGACGAGCGACCTCGCTATCGCGGCGGCGCGCATGGCGCTGGGGCGCGCCGGCCTCCAGCCCGGCGACATGGATTGCTACATCGTGGCGACCGTCACGCCGGACTTTCCGTTTCCGGCGACGGCATGCATCGTTGCCTCGAAGCTGGGCGCCTCGGACAAAGCGGCGTTCGACATCGAAATCGCGTGCAGCGGATTCATCTACGGCCTCACGGTCGCGTCGAGTTTGATCCGCTCTGGCGTGTACAAACGGGTCATGCTCATCGGCGCGGAAACGCTCACGAAGATCGTCAGCCGCCGCGACCGGTCCACCGCGGTGCTCTTCGGTGACGGTGCGGGCGCCGTCATTCTCGAAGCGGCAAAAACCGATTCATTTCTCTCGAGCGAACTGGGCTCCGACGGCAGCCGTCCCGAAGTGCTGCGCGTGCCCGCGGGCGGTTCCCGCACGCCGCTCAGCGCCGCGCTGCTCGATGCCGGCCAGCAATACATCTACATGGAAGGCCGTGAAGTCTTCAAGTTCGCGGTCACCAAGATGATCGAAGCCACGGACAGCGCGCTCAAAAAAGCGCATCTCGAAAAGAGCGACGTCGACTGGCTCATTCCGCATCAGGCGAATAAGCGCATCATCGATTCGGCGGCAAAATATCTGCAGATGCCCGAAGATAAAGTGATCGTGAACATTCACGAATACGGAAATACGTCGGCTGCATCGATTCCAATTGCGCTTTCGGAAGCCGTGCAGTCCGGAAAGATCAAAAACGGCGACGTGATCGTATTCGTCGGTTTCGGCGGCGGTCTGTCGTGGGGCGCGGTGACATGGAGGTGGGCGGCATGATGCGAGTGGCGGCAATTTTCCCTGGGCAAGGTTCGCAACTCGTCGGTATGGGCGTCGACGCTGCGAAGAATGCACCGGCTGCCGCAGACGTGTTCTCGCGCGCGAGCGAGATCCTGGGATACGATCTGCTCGAACTGCAGCGCAGCGGTCCGGAAGAGAAGCTGCGTGAGACCGAATACAGCCAGCCGGCGATTTTCGCGACCAACGTCGCGCTGTATTACGCGGTCGGCGAGATGCTGCGCCCGGTGGTGAGCGCGGGGCATTCGTTCGGCGAATTCTGCAGTCTGACCATTTCCAATGCGCTCTCGTTCGATGAAGCGCTTCGTATCGTCGACGAGCGGGGCAAGGCGATGCAGTACGCGGCCGAACAGGCTCGCGGAGGAATGTCTGCGGTGCTCGGCATGCCGGCGGAGAAAATTCGCGAAGTCGTCGAGCGCGTGAAGAGCGAGACCGGCAAGCGCGTCCAGCTCGCGAACTTCAATTCACCGGCGCAAATCGTGATCAGCGGCGATCTCTCCGCGGTCCAAAGCGCCGGAGACGCACTGCTGGAAGCCGGGGCGAAACGCGTCGTGCCGCTCAATGTTTCGGGCGCGTGGCACAGCGAGCTCATGAGTCCCGCCGTACCGCGCTTCGAAGCTGCGGTGAGCGCCGGGCACTTCCGCACTCCGGAGTTCGACGTCGTTTCGAACGTCGACGCGCAGGTCTATCGCGACGTCGGCGTCATCAAACGCAACCTCGTAAAATCCATCACCGATGAAGTGCGCTGGCACGATTGCGCGCTCAGGTTGCTGACGTACGATTTGGAATTGGTCGTGGAGTTCGGCGCATCGCCGGTGCTCGCACCGATGTTCAAACGTTTGCCCAACGCGCCGCAAGTGATGAACGTCACCGATTTCGGCGGTATCGAAAAATTGCGAGGCGTGTTGTATGTCAATGCTTGACGGGAAGAGCGCGCTCGTGACGGGTGCGAGCCGGGGCATCGGCCGCGCCATCGCCGTCGATCTCGTCAAGCACGGCGCCGACGTTGCGCTCGCCGGACGCGATCGCAGTGCGCTGGAAGAAACCGTTGCCGCCTGCACGGCTGCGCGCGCAGATGCGAAGTGCCTGGTTCTCACGGGCGACGTCGCGGAGCAGCCGGCGGTGGACGGCTTCGTCGCCCAGACGCTCGCGGCATTCGGACGCGTCGACTTCGCGGTCGCGAACGCGGGCCAGTCCGTCGACTCTCTCTTGCTGCGGCTCAAGCCCGACGCGATCGACCATATGCTTTCGGTCAATTTGAAGTCGGCGTTCTATCTCTGCGGCGCCGTGGCGAAGCCCATGATGAAGCAGCGAAGCGGTTCCATCGTCCTCATGTCGAGCATCGTCGGCATCATGGGGAACCCCGGGCAGGCGGCCTATGCCGCGGCCAAGGCAGGCCTGCTTGGTCTGACCAAGTCCTTAGCAAAGGAATTGGGGTCACGGAACATAAGAGTCAACGCCGTCGCGCCGGGCCTTATCGAAACGGCGATGACCGAAAAGATGCCGGACGAGGCACGCGAGTATCTCCTCAAACAGGCGGCGCTCGGGCGCCCCGGTAAACCGGAAGACGTCAGCGGAGTAGTTACTTTTCTTTGTTCGGAAGCGGCCGGGTACATCACGGGACAAACGCTCGTGGTAGACGGCGGCGTTTTATGAGGCACGGAGTGCCTCTTTGTAACACTAGGGGTCCCCAACGCGCCCCGCGGGTTGGGGTAGTAAAGGAGCACCATGTCCACCACGTTCGATAAAGTCAAGAAGATCATCGTCGAACAGCTCGGCGTTGATGAGTCGGAAGTGACGCCCGAGGCTTCGATTACCGACGATCTCGGCGCAGACTCACTCGACCAGGTCGAGCTCGTGATGGCCTTCGAGACGGAGTTCAACATCGATATTCCGGACGAAGAGGCGGAAAAGATCAAGACCGTCGGCGACGCCGTCAAGCGCGTCGAAGAGGCGACTGCCAAGGAGTAATATCCCAGACCCGTGTTCGATCAACTTTCCGACCGGTTAAACGCGATTTTCTCGCGTTTGACCGGCCGAGGCCGTTTAAGCGAGAGCGACGTCAACGACGTGATGCGCGAAGTGCGCATCGCTTTGCTTGAGGCCGACGTTTCGCTGCCCGCGGCCAAAGAATTCGTCAACCGGGTCAAAGAGAAGGCCGTCGGCGCCGACGTCATGGCGTCGCTCTCGCCCGCGCAGACGATCGTCAAGATCGTTCACGACGAACTGGTCGAATTGCTGGGCGGCGCGCAGGCGAGACTGCAGTTTTCCGACGCTCCGCCTTCAGTCATCATGCTCGTCGGCTTGCAAGGCTCCGGTAAAACCACGCACGCCGGCAAACTTGCGCTGCGTCTGAAAGAACAGGGCCGCCGCACGCTGCTGGTTGCAGCGGACGTGTATCGCCCCGCCGCAATCGCGCAGTTGCAAACGCTGGGCAAGCAGGTCGATTTGCCCGTGTTCGAAGCGGGCCAGTCGGATCCGGTGAAGATCGCTAAAGACGGCGTTGCGGAAGCCAAACGCCTCGGTCTTTCGACGGTTATCATCGACACTGCGGGACGCTTGCAGATCGACGAAGATCTCATGGTCGAACTCGAGCGCATCAAAGCCGCGGTGAATCCGAAAGAGATTTTACTGGTTGCCGATGCGATGACCGGCCAGGAAGCGACGAACGTTGCCAAGGGCTTCAACGATCGGCTCGGCATCACGGGCGTCGTTCTTACAAAACTCGACGGCGACACGCGCGGCGGCGCGGCGCTCTCGATTCACAAAGTCACGGGCGCGCCGATCAAATTCATCGGCATCGGCGAAAAGCTTTCCGCGCTCGAACCGTTCCATCCGGACCGCCTGGCGTCGCGCATCCTGGGAATGGGCGACGTGCTCACGCTCATCGAGCGCACGCAAAATTTGTATTCGGCGGAACAGGCCAAAGAGCTCGAGCAGAAGATGCTCAAGCAGCAGTTCACGCTGGACGATTTCCTCGATCAGATGCGCCAAATCCGCAAGATGGGATCGATGACGGACATCCTGAAGATGATTCCGGGCGTCTCCCGCGCGCTGCCCAAAGATTTCGAGATTCCGGAAGCCGACATCAAGCGCATCGAAGCGATCATCTGCTCGATGACCCGGCGCGAGCGCCTGAATCCGGATATTCTCAACGGTTCTCGCCGCAAGCGCATCGCGCAAGGCAGCGGAACGCAAGTCGCCGACGTCAACCGCTTGGTCAAGCGTTTCGAAGAAGCGCGCAAGATGATGAAGCAGATGGGCTTCGGCGGCAAGAAACGGCCAAGACTTCCCCTCGGCATGATGCGCTAAAGGGGCATATTCACTAGAAGGACATCATGGTAAAGATTAGACTGCGGCGCATGGGCGCCAAGAAACAACCGACGTATCGTTTCGTGGTCGCGGATGCCCGCTCACCGCGCGACGGACGTTTCATCGAGATTCTCGGCCACTACAACCCGCGCGTCGAGCCGCGCGAGATCGTCGTGAACGAAGAGAAAGCCAAAGCGTGGCTCGCCAAAGGCGCGCAGCCTTCGGACACGGTTCGCCGTTTATTTGCCGAGAAAGGCATCATGGATCGCGGACCCATTCCCGAGACCAAGCGCAAACCGAAATCGGAAGGCGCTGAGTAATGAGCGCGTTCGATGACGAATTCGGCCTCTTCGGAGAAGGTGAAGAGGGCGAGCGTCGTTCGACGTTAGGTGCTCGCAAGATCGCCTCGAGCGAGACGATCATCGACGACATCGAGCCCGAAGACGAGGCGCCGCGCAAGCGAGGCGAACGCGGTCCGCGTGCGCGCGGCGGCACGGGCGGCGGACGGCGCGGCCCCAAACCGCATCGGCAGCCGGCCGATCCGGAAGCGGCGCGCGAGCGCGCGGGACGTCTGCTCGAATTTCTCGCAAAGCGGCTCGTTGCAAAACCCGATGACGTGACGGTGGATTATTTTCCGCCGGAGAACGGCGAGAGCGCGGTTATCGAACTGGTTGTCGATCCCGAAGATCTCGGCAAGGTGATCGGCCGCAACGGACGCGTCGCGCAAGCGCTGCGTACCATCGTTCGCGCCACGGCCGAGGGGCGCGTCTCCGTCGAGATTTTCGACTCCACCGAACTCGAAGCGGAAGAAGAGGACGAAGCCGAAGGCGATGCGGAGCTCGAGTAACGAGCTCCCCGTCGGGCGCATTGCCGGCGTCTTCGGTATTCGCGGTGAACTCAAGTGCGACCCGACCAGCGCGGGTCGCATGCTTTTTTCGCGCCGCGCGCACCTGCGTTTGGCGTTCGCCGGCGGAGCGTCGCAAGACGTCGAGATTGCAGCCGTACGCGAACATAAAGGCCGCCTGCTCATTCGCCTGCACGGCGTGGAGTCGGCAAACGACGCCGAACGTTACGTGGGCGCCACCTTTTACGCGGATCGCGAGCGCATCGAGTTAGAGTCCGGCGAGTATCTCGACGTCGATCTCGCCGGCTGCATGCTCTACGATCCGCAGGACAAGATGCTTGGCACCGTCAGCGCCGTCGAACATTATCCAAGCTCCGACATGCTCGTCGTAAACGGCAAACTCGTGCCGATGATCGCCGAGTTCATCAAATCGATCGACGTCACCGCAAAGCGCATCGACGTCGATCTGCCACCCGGCCTGCTCGACGACTCCGCCGAAGAAGCCTAACCCCCGCATCCAATGCAACGCATCAAACGCAAGCGCCGCATCGGGATCTCGCGCAGCGCATCCCGACCCCTCGCGAGACATCGCGACGCCTCGCGAAGCATCGCGACCCCTCGTCAGGCATCGCGACCCCTCGTCAGGCATCGCGACCCCCCTCGTCATCCTGAGCTTGTCGAAGGACGCGCCGAGCATAGGCGAGGCGGGTTCACTTTCGATCAACCTGTTGCACAAGCTCAGCTTGTCGCAGCGATAATCCACGATGCGCAGGGTGCCTCGCCTGCGCTCGGCTCGTCCTTCGACGGGCTCAGGATGACGAAGGGGGGGGCGCTGTTAGCCGTTGGCCGGGTGGCCTTTGGCGTAGGCGGAAACGGCGTCGGTTATGGCTTGGTTGAGTGAGTCTGCCGTGGCGCTTTGCGTTGCGAGCTTTGCGCCCCAGCAGGTGTAAACGTCGAGTTTGAAGGTCCACTGCGTGCGTGTGGCCAGCATGCGGCGCGAGCTCGTCGCACTCAGCGTGCCGGTTGCGATCGTGTTGTTGCGATCGCTGCCGCAGATGGCGTCGGCTTCCTTGGTCAAATTCGAGCCGGACGAGTTCGTCATTCGCGCGTTATAGTGCTGATCGAGTGCCGAATACAGCGCCGACGTCGCGGCGGAGAGATTGTTGGCGGGAACGCTGCCGTTCACGTGCGCGACCAAGATGCCTTTGTCGGGTTTCACCACGGCAACGGTGGACGGCGCCGTCGCGCCTTTGTGTTTGAAGAGACCGGCGAGTCCGGCAATGCCTTTGCCGATGTTCGCTTCGTTCTTGGGCATCGGTGTGGAAGTCGCCGTCGCCTGCGCCGCCTGGTACTGTGCTTTTTCGTTCTGTTCGCGCGCGACGATTGCGTCGTGAATGGCGATGGCTTGCGCGGACGCGTCGGCGAAAGATTGAATCTGCGCGGTCTGTCCGAACTGCATGGTGCCACTGCGGACGTACACGACCTGCTCCACGAGCGAAACGCCCGCGCCGACCGGCGTCATGTATCCGGTCACGTAATAGTCGGCGTTGACGCTCTTGGCGTACGTCAGATAATCGGTTGGTTTTATCGTGATCGGCGCGCCGATGGTATCGATGCCGCCTGCCGTGTTCATCTGCTCGACGAAGAGGTTTGCGGCTTTCTCACCGTTGGCCGCGGCGATATCCGTGCTCGTTCCAAATGGGAAGACCACGACGATGGGCAGGCTCATGACCTGCGGCGTAGCGCTCGGCGTTGGAGCCGGCGTCGGTGTGGCCTTCGGCCGCGAAGGCGCTGCACCGGTGAGCGCGATGCCCAGACAAAGCAAAAGAACGGCGGAAATTCGACGCACGAAGGTCCTCTCGAATACGTTTACGGTAACCCAGCTAGAAACGCCGCAATGGCCGCGTTCGTTTCCGCGGGGCGCTCGACCATGACGAAGTGGCCGGCGTCCGGAATTATTCGCGCTTGGGCTCCTGGAACCCGGCCGGCAAGCGCGAGAGCGTGCTTGGCCGGCGCCAGTTTGTCCGCCTCACCGCTGAGCGCGAGCACGGGTGCGGTTATCTCGCCGAGCCGCCCGAGCGCGTCGAAGGCATCGCACGCGGCGAAGTCGCGAAGCGTTTGATCGGGCCCGACGCGCAGCATGCGTTCCACCGCGTCGTCAATGCGCTCGGGCGAGGCGTGCGCGAAGAAGTAACCGGCCAGCGTTCTCGCCGCCGGCTCGAACTCGGTGCGAAGCCCTTCGAGAAATGCGGGAGCCACGCGCATGCGGGCGCCGCCGCCGATGAGCACGCTCGCGCGCAGCCACGGCGGCTTGCGAAGCAGCGATTCTATGGCGATGGCCGCACCCATCGAATGTCCCGCCAGAACGACCTCGCCGAGCCGGCGTTCGCGCGCGTAGGCGTCGACGGCGTCGGCGAACTGCGCGATGTTCGCGGGCGCGCCCGCGCACAGATGGCCGGGCAAGTTCGGCGCATGGGCGCCGGCAAACGCCGCCGTTTGCGCCTCGAACACCTCGCCCGTGCAGCCGGCGCCGTGGAGGAACAGCAGCGTCACGACGCGGCTTGCCCCTCCGTTTCAACTGCCGCCTCGTCGCTGTCGCGCACCGGATCCACGAGCGGGGCGACGTGCTCGGTGCCTTTGAGATGCGCCCATCCCGCCGAGAGCTCCGCGCCGAACAAGAAGATGACGCCGATGAGGTAAAACCACAGCAGCAGTACGAGCGGAGCGGAGAGCGCGCCGTAGATATGCGTGAAGTCTACGTGCACGGTGTAAAACGCAAATGCATATTGCACCGCGGGCCACATGAGCGCGACGAACGAGGCCCCCGGTACCGCGAACTGCCAGCGCACGCGCCGGGCCGGTAAGAACGTGTAGAGGAAGATCACGATCACGAAGACCAGCGCCATCGAGATCGCGTACGCGAGGATCTGCGAGAAATTTCGCGGGTCGGTGATGTTCGCGTACGCGAAGACGATCGAAACCGCGACCGGCATGCCGATCGCGAAGATCATGATGATGCCCGTGAGCGGAAGCATGACGATGGAAAGCAGCATGTCGTGCAGCAGCGGCCGGCTCTTGGGCACGGCGAGCGCGCGATTGAGCGCGTACGCCAAACTCATGAACAGATTTTTTGCGGCCCAGACCACGACTACGAACGCGATCGCGCTCGAGACTCCGCGTCCGTATACGTACGTACGCACGTTCGCGGCCACCGTGTCGCGAAGCGCCGGAGCGAACGTCGTGAAGAACGAGAGCACCTGCCGTTCCGCGTGGGGAATGATCAGCGTCGCCGCCGTCAGCACCAGCACGAGCAGCGGGAAGATCGCAAAGAGTGCGTTGAATGCGATGGCCTGTGAGAGGAACGCGCAGCCGTCGCGGGAGAACCGCATGCCGGCTTCCCGGAACGCTAGGATGAGCCGCATCATTCTTTGCGTTACTATCGCGGTGCAGCCGTGATTTTCCCACTGGCGGTCGCCACGCTGACCGTCGTGCTCGACGGGGCGCCGGTGCGTTCGTACAACCGGCCCTATATAGTGCGCGGCCGCGTGATGGCGCCCCTCGACCCATACGTCACCGCGATCGCTCGCAGCATCGAATACGACGGGCGCGCGCTCATCGTGCGCCGCGGCGACGCGTTCGCGCAGGTGCCGATGACCGGCGCGCCGCCGCCGGGGCGGTATCAAAGTACGTACGTTGCACTCGCGCCCATCGCTCGAACGCTCGGCGCGCGCGTGTGGTTCGATGCATCGTCGCAAACGCTGTACGTGCAGACCCCGCGCGCCGCGCTGGCGACGCCGACGCCGTTCAATCCGGCGGTTCCGTTCGTCATGCCGACGCCCGTTTTCACGCCGGTGCCCGCGCAGACGCCGCGTCCGAGCGTCAGCGGGACGCCGCTTCCGCGCAGGACGCCGGTACCTGCGCAATCGCAGCCAAGTCCAACGCCCCCAGCCCCCGTTCGCTAGCCTCGCGCAGCAGTCGTTCGACCGCGGCGATGAGCGGCACGTCGTAGCCGCGCGCGGTCTGCCGCATGAGATCCGCGTCCTTGCGCGCCATGTCGAGCGTCCACGTCGGTTCGTAATCGCCGGCCGCCATGCGTTTTCCGCGGCCCGCGATCTGCCCGGACGGATCGTAGCGTTCGAAAAGCGTGTACGCGGTCTGCCGGTCGACGCCGTTGGCTTGCGCGATCGCGAACATGTCGTGCATGCCGCCGATGACCGCCAAGATCATCGCGTTGCCCATCAATTTGAAGACGGCGGCTACGTCGCTGCGTTCGCCCAGGTACCACAGCGTTCCGGTCATCGGTTCCAAGGCTGCGCGCACGCGCTCGAACAGCGCTTTCTCGCCCGAGGCGAGCATCAAACCGGTCGATGCGGCGGCGTTGGGAGGCCCCATGAACACGGGCGCGTGCAAGAACGGAATACCGCGTTCGCCCATTCGCCGCACGCGCGGATCGACGTTTTGCGGAAGCACCGTCGTATGATCGATAACCGGCGTGCCCTCCGCGATGCCTTCCAGCGCGTTCTCGAGCGTCGAATCGACGGATTCATCGCTGCGCAGGCACACGTGCACGCGCGCCGCGCCGCGTGCCGCCTGCGCTGCAGATTCAAACGCCGTTGCGCCGTAGACTTCCAGCGCTTTGGCGCGCTCGAACGTGCGATTCCATACGTTCACACGTACGCCGCGCCGGCGAAGTGCTTGAACGAAACCGGAGCCGAGCATGCCCGCTCCATAAAATGCAACGGTTTCCACGGCTAATCGAGCCCCATAATGGACGCCGCACGCTGCGCAACACCGTGCAGCACGCCTGATTCGAAGGGTGAGCGCAGTCCGGCCGAACGCACGAGCGATTGAAACGGCAGCTTGCCGCCGCGCGCGCAGAGCGCGCGATAATCCGTCAGCGCGCGATCGTAGTCGTCGAGCGACTTCGCCCAGAACTGCAGCGCGCAGCAGAGCGCGAGTGTGTAATCGATGTAGTAGAACGGCATCTGATAGATGTGCCGCTGCATCTGCCAGTACCCGCCCTGCTCGAGATGCTCGATGCCGCCGTAACGCCGCCAGGGCATGTACGTTGCCTCCAGTTGTTTCCAGAAGGCGTGCCGCTCGTCCGCAGACGCGTCCGGACGCTCGTACACGAAATGCTGGAAGTGATCGACAGCCGCGCCGTACGGCAGAAACAGAATCGACGTCTTGAGATGCTGTAAACGGTACCGCTGCGCGTCGTCCCCGAAGAAACGTTCGAGCTGCGGCCAGGTGAAGAACTCCATCGACATCGAGTGCACTTCGCAGGCTTCGAACGTCGGCCACAGGTAGTCGGAAACGGCCAGCGCGCGGCTGGAATAATTTTGAAACGCGTGCCCCATCTCGTGCACGAGCACGTTCACGTCGTGCGTGGTGCCGTTGAAGTTCGCGAAGATGTACGGCAAGC
Organism: Vulcanimicrobiaceae bacterium; assembly: GCA_035279385.1. GTDB lineage: Bacteria > Vulcanimicrobiota > Vulcanimicrobiia > Vulcanimicrobiales > Vulcanimicrobiaceae > DATGJX01. The sequence goes on from DATEHZ010000061.1 coordinate 75,525, forward strand.
CGTACGTCGGAAAACTCGTGCAGAAACCGCCGCCGGCCTTGCGATCGCGCGAACGCAAGTCGAGCAGTTCGCGATCGATCATGAGCTGCGCGAAGCCGCCGATCTCGGGCCCGAGCGCGCGAAAGACTTCGCTTCCCGCGGCCAGCATACGATCGTAGTCCTGCGGCGGTTTGGGCGCACCGTCTTTGGCGAAGACGTGCTCGTCCCACACCAGCAGTTCGTCTACGCCGAGATCGCGCGCCTGCTGCTGCGCGATGCGCTGCGCGAGCGGCACGATTTCGCGCACGATCTCTTCACGATAGCGCGCGACTTCGGCCGGTCCGTAATCCGTACGCGTCAAACGGCGATAGCCGAGTTCGATGAAGTTATGGTAGTCCAGTTCGCGCGCGGTCTGCGTGCGCACGTGTACGAGCGCGTCGTAAATGCGATCGAGCTTCTCGCGGTTCGCAGAGAAGAATTCCCATCTCATTATGGCCGCTTCGCGCCGGACCTCCCGGTCGGGGTCTTCGGAGAACTTGGCGATCTGCGGCAAGTTGCAGCGCTCGCCGCGGAAGTCGAAGATCGCTTGCGCGAGAAGTTCGGTATATTCGTCCTGCAGATTGGCTTCTTGCACGGCGAAGCGCTCGACGACGGGGTCGTACGCGGTCACCTCCGTCTCCCACCGGGCGAATAAATAGTCCCCGAGCTGCGCTTCGAGCTGCGAGCGCAGGGGCGAACCCAGAAACTTGCGTTTGAGCGCGACTTCCAATCCGGTAATCTTGGGGCGCAACTCGTTGAGCAGATCGGACTCGGCTTTGTACTGCGGATTGGACGTGTCTTGCTCGAAGTGCAGTTCCGCGAGCGCGGACCACGTGATGAACTCGCGGCGCTGCGCGTCCCAAGCCGCGAAGACTTCGAGCGCGTCGTCGAACGACTGCGCCCGCTCCAGCCGCGCCACGAGGTCGTCGTAGAACGCCTGCGTACGCTGCAACTCGGGCGGCGAGGCCGTGATGTCGGTGAAGCGGTCGGCGGGCTTGAACGTGGGCGGTGCAGTCAGCATTGCGCTACGCTACACCGCGCGGCGTGGCGTACCTTGTCTTTGGTAACTTACTTATGGTAGCCTCAGGGTGTGCCAAGCAGTCAGCATGCCGAGGCGACGCCCCGGCACAGCGAGCTCTGTCCGCGCTACCATCACGCCGTCGAATTGATCGGAAAGCGCTGGACGGGGGCAATCGTGCGCACGCTCATCGGCGGCCCGCACCGCTTCAACGAGCTGCTTGCGGCGATCCCCGGCATCTCGGATCGCCTATTGACCGAACGCCTGCGCGAACTGGAAGCGGAGAAGATCGTACGGCGCGAGGTGCGTCCGGAGTCGCCGGTCCGCGTCATCTACGAGCTCACGTGCTCCGGGCACGAACTTAGTCCGGCCCTGGAAGAGATCGCGCGCTGGGCCGAACGCTGGATCGAAATTCCCGAATAGCTCCACATTGCGGGCGCAGAGGCTCGGTGCGAGCACCCTTTGAAAAGGGGCTGACGTGAAAGCCCTGCTTGCTCTACTTATCGCTCTATCGCTCCCCTCGGCCGCCGCCGCCGGCTCGCTCGGCGATCTGAAATATCGCTGGATCGGTCCCGCCGTGATGGGCGGCAGGCTCGACGTCGTGGCGGGTGTGCCCGGCGATCCGAAGACGATCTATCTCGGCCATGCGTCCGGCGGACTCTGGAAGTCCACCGACGGCGGGCTCTCGTTCGATTCAACGTTCGAATCCGGAAAAAGCAGTGCGATTGGCGCGATTGCGATCGATCCGAACGATCCGCGGCGCGTCTACATCGGTACCGGTGAAGCGTTTCCGCGCAACACCGCGGATCGCGGCGACGGCATCTGGATGAGTCCCGACGCGGGCAAGCGTTGGAAATCGCTGGGTCTGCGCGATAGCGGAAGCATCGCGAAAATTGCGATCGATCCGCGCGACTCGCGCATCGTGCTTGCAGCGGCGATCGGCTGGGAGTTCGCGCCGGGCGGCGAGCGCGGCATCTACCGCAGCGGCGACGGCGGCGCACATTGGACGCGCGTGCTTTACGTCAACGATACGACGGGCGGCAGCGACGTCTCATTCGATCCGAAGCACCCCAACATCGCCTATGCGGGAACCTTCGACTTTCTGCGGCAGCCGTGGACGCTGCGCAGCGGCGGTCCCGGCAGCGGCTTGTACAAATCGTACGACGGCGGAAAGACGTGGAAGCGCTTGACGGATCCGCGCTTGCATAACGGTTTGCCGCAAGGACCGATCAATCGCGTCGGAGTCAGCATTTGCCGCAGCAATCCCAGCGTCGTGTACGCATTCGTTCCGGCGAAGACCGGGCTGCTGTATCGTTCGAGCGACGGCGGCGCGCATTGGCAGATGCGAAACGCCAGCCAAGGCGTCGATTTCCGGCCGTTCTACTTCTCGCAAGTGCGCTGCGACCCGTCGAATCCGCAAAAAGTCTATGCCGTAGCCGGCGCGCTGCTCGTCTCGACCGACGGCGGCCGCAAGTTCCGAGATGCAGGCGGCGGCGGCGACAATCACGATCTGTGGATCGATCCGCGCGATCCCGATCGGCTGCTCAACGGCAGCGACATGGGCTTCAACTATTCGGTCGACGGCGGCAAAACGTGGACCTACGACGACGTCGTCCCCTTCGCGCAAGTCTACCGTGTCGGCTACGACATGGACACGCCCTACCACGTCATGGGCGGGTTGCAAGATCACGAAGTGTGGTGGGGCCCGAACGAGCTGCTCAGCCGGCACGACGGTCCGAGCGACGGAGACTGGCTCAACATCTCGGATTGGGGCGACGGTCAATACGCAATGGCCGATCCGCGCGATCCGTCGATCGTGTACGAGGATACGCACTTCGGCGATCTGGTGCGCGCCAATCTGAAAACCGGCGAGCGGCGCTACATTTCGCCTCAGCCGATCATCGGCTTCGGCACCGGCGCCGGCACGTATCCGTACCGGTTCAACTGGAGCGCGCCGCTGCTCGTCTCGCACTTCGATCCCGACGTGATCTATTACGGCGGCAACGTATTGTTCCGTTCGGCCGATCGCGGATCGTCCTGGAGCCTCGCCAGTCCCGATCTCACGAAGTGCGAACCGGCGCAGCTGGGCAAGAGCGGCGGACCGATCAGTTTCGACAACACCAACGCGGAAACGTATTGCACGATTTACACGATCGGCGAGGACGCAAAGGATGCGGCGACGATCTGGTACGGCACCGACAACGGGCACCTGGAACTCACGCGCAACGGCGGCACGTCCTGGAGCGACGTGATTCGTAACGTTCCGGGGCTGCCGCTTCCCGCGCGCGTCGCGTCCATCTCGCCCTCTGCGGTGACTTCCGGAACGGCGTACGCGGCGTTCGATCGCCATCAGTGGAATGACTATGCCTCGTATGCGTACGTGACGCGCGACTTCGGCGCACACTGGCAGCGGATCTCGGACGGACTGGAAAGTTACGTGCACGTCGTTCGCGAGGATCCGCGCAACGGCGCCGTGCTCTTCGCGGGAACGGAGCGAGGCGCGTTCGCGTCGTTCGATTCCGGCGCGCACTGGATCGATTTTCGTCTGGGCCTGCCGCACGTGCCGGTCTACGATCTGCAGATTCATCCGCGCGACGACGACTTGATCTTGGGTACGCACGGGCGCGGGTTTTACGTCCTCGACGACCTGACGCCGCTCGAACACTGGTCTTCGCTGAACGGTAAATCGGCGTATCTCTCGGCGCCGATGCCGGCGATTCGTTACAACGACGCGTTCTACCACGAGCACGGCCGCGGCGCGTTCGTCTCGGAGAATAAGCCGTACGGCGCGCTCTTCACGCTCTATCTGCCCGCCGCTCCAAAACCGGCGAAACCGAAAGAGAAGCCCTCCGTGCACGTGACCCTCGACGACGCGTCCGGCCGGCAGATCGCCGCGTTCGATGCGCGGGTGCACGCGGGCATCAACCGCTTTGCATGGGATCTGACGACGCTGCTCCCCGCGGGAACGCCGAGCGCACAGGATAGCCGGGCGTATTACATCTTTTATCCGATGACGGTTTCCGGGCCGGAGGCGCTGCCAGGCGCGTATACGGCGCACGTCGACGTGTTCGGTCAGCACTTGCACGTGCCGGTTACCGTGCAGCAGGATCCGCATAATCCCGCAGCCGCGCAGGATCTGAGCGCGCAGTTCGATGCGCTCGTGCGTTTGGGCGAAACGCAAGCGCGCGTTGAGGCGCTGATCGGGCGGCTGGAGCGCGCGCGCAAGAGCTGCGCGTCCGCAAACGCGTTGCTCGATCGGCTGCGTAACTCCGAACCGAGCGGTTACCGGTCCCCGGCGCGGCTTTCCGAGCAGATCGCCTACCTGCGCTACGTGATCGGTCAGTATTCGGGACCGCCCACGCAGCCGCAGGCACAGTTGATCGCGAAGTACGCGGCGCAGACGACGGAGATGGAGCAAGAGGCCGCACGCGCATGTCCGTAACGCCCGCGCGCTACGGCACGTGGCAATCGGTGCTGATCAACGCGTTCTGGGTGCCGCTGCACTTTCAGGACACGGCGCTTATTGCCATCTCCGTTCCGGCAGCGCTGCTCGCGCTGGTTCCCGGCGATCACGTCCGCGTCTTTGCGGTGATTGCGGCGCTGGTTTCGTTCGTATCGATGATCGTGCCGCCGGTAGCGGGCGCCATCTCCGACAGACTACGGCTGCGGGGCGTTCCGCGGCGGATTCCGATTATCGCGGGCGCCGTGCTCGACGTCGCATGCCTGGTCATGATGGCGCAAGTGCACACGCTTGGCCTGTTCATGACGTTTCTGCTGCTCGCGACGGTCGGCGCAAACGTGAGCTTGGCGGCGTATCAAGCGCTCATTCCGGACGTTGTACCGCAAGTATCGTGGGGTTCGGTTTCCGGCGTGCGCAGCGTCGCAATGGTGGTCGGCACCGTTGTGGGCATCGGCGTGGCTGCGGGCACGTATCCCTCGAGCACGTTCATCGGCATTGCGGTCGGCATTGGCCTGGGCGCGCTTACGCTCTTTGCGGTCGGCGAGCATCGCATTCCGGATCAGCCCGAAGAGCACGTGCACATCAGCGACTGGCACGATTTCACGATCGTCTTCGCGGCGCGCGCGTTCTTGGCGTTCGGCCTCGCGCTGCTCATGACGTTCGTGCTGTATTTCTTCCGCGACATCTTGCACGTCGCCAATCCGCAAGGCAACACCGGTATCGTTGCGGGCGCCTCGCTGATCGGTGCCATCGGGTCGGGAATATTTTTGGGCTGGCTCTCCGATCGCGTCCCGCGCAAGATCGTCGTCGCACTCTGCGGCATTCCGATGGCGCTGGCCGCCGCGGGCTTCGGTCTGGTTCCGCAGCAAAATTGGATGTTCGTCTTCGCAGCGTTCTTCGGCGTCGGTTTCGGCGGCATCATGTCGACCGGATGGGCGCTCGCGATGGATTCCGTACCGCAGCTGCGCGACGTCGCACGCGATCTCGGGATCTGGGGCATCGCGCAAAACTTTCCGTCGGTCATCGCGCCGCTCGCGGGCGGATGGATTCTCGCGTCCTACCACGGTTCGCTCGGCGGTTATCGCGTGCTGTTCTTTACCGCGGGCGTAAGCTTCTTATTGGGTTCGGCCGTCGTGCTCGCCGTCGGCAAACGTCCCTTCATTCCGTGGTGGGGCGTGCCGCTGCGCGTCGCATCGGGGATCGCGATGACGACGTACGTGCATACCGCGTACCGCATTCGATCGTGGGGTTTCATCCCGCGCGACCGCGGACCGTCGCTGCTCATCGGCAATCATCAGATCGATTTGGATCTCATGCCGCTCATCAGCCGCTGCGTGCTTACCGGCGGCTGGCGAACGCCGGTCCTGACTGCGAGCGCAAAATTGCTGTTCGAGCCGGGATTCATGGCGGTGCGCGTTCCGTGGTTGTGGCGCACGCTCAGGAACGTGAATTTGGGATGGCTCTTCGAAGGCATGGGAATGCTGCCGCTGGAGAACGAGCTGCAGTCGCGGTCGATCGCCCGGTGGGCGTGGGGAGCTCGGCGCCGCCACGGCACGCTGCCGCTCGCGGAGATCTTCAAACCCGCCGCACTGGAACGGACGGGTTTTGCCGGTCTGAACACCGAGGATCTGTTTTCCGCGCGGTATTTCAGGAAGGCGCAAGAAACGTACGTCCGCCTCTCGGACTTGAACGTCACGTACCGCAAAGAAGCGTTCGACGACATGAAGGCCGGCGTCGAGCGCGATTTACAGCGCATCGAAGATGCGCTTCGCCGCGGCGCGACGTTTCTGGTCACGCCGGAAGGCGAGTACACGACGAGCGGACTCATGCTGCCCTTCCGCGGCATTTGGGATCGGCTGCTGCCGGTCGTGCGTGACGTGTTTCTGGCCGGAATCAGCTACGATCCGTTCGTCGGCAAGCGCCTCGCGCAGTATTACCGCATCACGCAAGCGACGGACGGCGCGCACGCCATCGACGAACTCAAAGCATCGCGTCCCGTGACGACGAGCGCACTGCTCGCCGAATGGCTCGCTTCGCGCAGCGGCGCGTTTACCGCGGACGAAGCTGCGGCTGCAATCGAGGCGCGCGTAACCTCGCTGCCGCGCGCGCTCTTCGTAGAGCCGCGGCTCGCGCGCAATCCGCGCAAGATGGTCCGCGTTGCCGTCAAGCGTCTGTGCGAGCTCGGCATTCTGCAACGCTCGGGCGAGCGGTACGTGCTCGGCCCGAACCGCACGCATCCGAATTTCCCGGGCGTCGAAGACATCGTCGCATTTCAAGCGCGCTTCTTCGGCGAAACGCTGCAAGGGCTGCAGGCGCGCGCGTCCGCGTAGCCGGAGGTACCCAACGCTTGGGGACCATCGGGACACCCCGGCCCGCCGCGAGCGCGGGTACGATGATGGCCTAGGAGGACCCGGGTTTGTTGGTCGGATTCGAAGTTGCCGGCGCTCTTGCCGTAGCCGCAATCGCGGCGGGCGGTATCGCGTCGCGCTACCGCGCGAAGCCTGCCGCGCAGTCGCAGCCGCTTCATGTGCCGGTTCCCGAGCGCGCACCCGTGCGCGTCACTGCGGGCGAAGTGGAGTTCGTTCGACCCAACCCCTCGTCGGTCGAGGGTCTGGAGATTCGCTACGGTCGGGACGCGCTCGTGCGCAGCGCGCGCGTGGGCGCGATGAACTGCGAACACAAAGAGTTGCTGCTCACGATGGACGAGCAGCAGTGGAACGATTTGCCGAACGCGCAAAAGCAAGAAGTGCTCGCGGCCGCGCGCAGCACCTGGGCCGAGAAAATCTGCGGCAGCGGCCCGGACATCGCGTATCTTATCGTGCAGACGCAGCGCGGGCAAATCGTCGGACGCGCCGACCCGCATTGCGTTACGGTTCTGTAGCGATTCGCCGCGGCGCGCCGTACCGCAACCAGACGAGATAGACGGGCGCGCCCGAGAGCAGAATCAACAGTCCGATCAGCGTGTCCTTCGGAAACGCCACGTACGAGTTGACGACCACGGCCAGACTCACCCCGGCAAAGAGCAGCGTGCTCCACGGATGCAGCGGCACGCGTACGCCGCTTCGCTCGCCGCCGGTAGCGCGTTTGCGGAAGATCATCAGCGCAACCGCGAAGAGCACCATGTACAGGAAATCCATCGAGGTGACGTAGTTCAATATCTGGTCGTACTTGCCCACGAGCACGATGACGATAGAAATGACGGCCTGCAGAAGAATCGCGGCGATCGGCGCCTGCGTTTTCGGATGAACGTACGCGATCTGTTTGAAGAACAAGCCGTCGTTCGCCATTGCGAAGTAGAGCCGCGGAATCACGAGCGTCGTATTGCTCAAAAAGCCGACGGTCGAGATCGCGATGCCCGCGCTCATGAGCCCGGCGCCGATGGGGCCGATCGCGCGCTGCAAAATATCGGCGGCGGGTGCTTGCGATGCCGCCAATCCCGCGGGGCCTAAAACGCGAATGCTCACGAGCGTCACGGCGATGTAGAGCGCCACGACGCCGATGACGCCCCAAATGAGTCCCAGCGGCAGCGTGCGCTCGGGGTCTTTGAGTTCTTCGTCCATGAACGCCGCGGTTTGCCAGCCGTCGTACGAATAGAACACTGGCAAAAGCGCGGCGCCGAGCGCGCCGACGAGCGCGATCCCCGCCGGAGCGACGATCGCTTGAGCGTGCGCGATTTGCGCGGGGGCGAAGAAGCCGGCAGCGATCAGTCCGCCGATTGCGGCGATTTTGACGACCATCAGCGCATTCTGCACGCCGGCGCCTTTGCCGACGCCGAAGCAGTTGATGCCGCTTATCAGCGCGATAACGGCAACGGCTAGCGGCACCGTCGCAACGTGTAAGAACGGCGATGCGTACAGAGCGAACGTGACGGCGGTCGCGGCGTACGAGCCGCTATTGGTGACGAAAAGCGACGTCCAGCCGGACATGAACGCGAGCGCCGGATGGAACGCGTCACGCAAATATCCGTACGTCCCTCCCACGCTGGGTCGCCGCCACGCGAGTTCCGCGAAAATGTACGCGCCGATGAGCGCGATGACGCCGCCGGCAAGCCAGACTCCCAGAATCAGCGACGTGGTGTGCGCTCGCGCCGCGACGACGGCCGGATTCATGAAGATGCCCGTGCCGATGATTCCGCCCATCACGATGAGCGTCGCATCGAAGGCACCCAGCCGCCGTGCGAGCGTACTCACTGCATGAGGCTCAAGTAGTGCCGGTCGAATGCGTGCAGCAGGCCTTCTTGCCCGCTGTACGGTCCCGGCGTATACGCGCGCGACGCTATCCCAAGCTGCGTGAGCTCGTTCACGTGCCAGTCCTGCCGGTTGGTGAGATCCCAGAATTCGACGGCGTCCGACGCATCGAAGCCCGGCTCTTGCATTGCCGCTGCATCGAAGAACCACTCGCACGTGACGCGCGTGCGCGATGCCTCGAGCGGCTGCACGTAATGCGCCATCACGTAATCCGGATGGAGACTGAGCAGCATCGCGGGAAAGATCGTGTAGTAGTAGACGCGCGTGAGATCCTCGCCGCGAACCCCCGCAAGCGGCGCGCGCGAGGAGTGCCCCGTCGTCGTGAGGCTGCCCCGCTCGTCGCGCAGCGTCGAATATCCGCCGAGAAACGGGCCGCCGATGAGATCGTTGCGTCCGCTCTCGGATGCGGACAAGCGCTCGAGCTGCGGATGAATCACCGGGCAGTGGTAACATTCGGAGTAATTTTGAAAGACGAGCTTCCAGTTGCACGCAAGTTCGTAGGTGATGCGCTTGGCGCAGCGCAGCGCGCCGATCTCCCACGCGGCAAAACGCCCCTGCAGCGGTTCGAACGCCTGCGCGAACGGCTGCTCCGGATCCAGAGCGACGAAGAGAAAGCCTTCGAACTGCGCGATCTGCGCTTCGCGCAGCGAATACTGCGCGCGATCGAAATCCGGCGTGCTCTCCATGTTGCGCGCCGCAACGAGCGTGCCGTCCAAACCGTACGTCCAGGCGTGATACGGACACTGAATGCTGCCCTTGAATACGCCGGCATCCTGCTCGCACATGCGCGTGCCGCGATGGCGGCAAACGTTGTAAAACGCGTGCGGTACGCCTCGTGCGTCACGCGTGACGATGAGGCTTTCGCCGGCAATGCCGGCGGTGATGAAGGCCCCGGCATCGGCAATCTGCTCGGCGCGGCCCACGCCGATCCACGAGCGGGCAAAGATACGCTCGCGCTCGCGGGAGAAGACGTCGGGGGAAAGATACCACCCCGCATCGAGCGTTCGTGCGGACGCCGGAGCGGAGGCCTTCACGAAGGTGCGCATCAGGCGTTGTTCAGCCGCCGGCGGACGGCTTTCCTGTGGCGCCTAGCGTTTGACTAAGGCGGGAAAGCGTTCGCGCAGGTGGGCCAGTTTAGGTTTGTCGTTGATGAGCACGTACGGATTGTACGGATTGTGCGCGACGAAGTCTTGATGGTAATCCTCGGCCCGATAAAAGCCTGAGAGCGGCGCGAGTTTCGTGACGATGGGGGCGGAGTAGGTGCGCGCGCGCTCGAGCTGCGCGATGTACTGCTGCGCTGCCTCGCGCTGAGCGGACGTCGTGTAGAAGATCTCCGAACGGTATTGCGTCCCGTCATCCGGCCCTTGGCGGTTGAGCTGCGTCGGATCGTGCGCGACCAAAAAGTAGACCGCGAGCAGATCGTTGAACGTGATACGCGACGGGTCGTAGGTGATTTCAACGGATTCGGCGTGCCCGGTGTTGCCGTCGCTCACGACGTCGTAATGCGCGGTATCCTTGCTGCCGCCCGAGTACCCGGCGACGACGCTCGTGACGCCTCGCAGGTCTTCGAAAACCGCTTGCATCCCCCAAAAGCATCCGCCCGCGAGAACGACGCGCCCGCTCTGCGGCGGCGCGGCGCCGAGGAGCCCCGCGAAAACGGCGCCGAGTGCGAGGATATGCAGCACATTCTTCATATCTACCTTACGCCTGCGAACGGAATTTGGATGTATGCGCTTATTTGAACCTCTGCAGATACGCGGCGTGAGCCTGCGAAACCGGATCGTCGTCTCGCCGATGTGCGAGTATTCGAGCGAGGACGGCTTCGCGAACGCGTGGCATGCCGTGCACCTGGGCAGCCGCGCGGTCGGCGGAGCGGCTCTGGTCTTCACCGAAGCGGCGGCCGTTTCGCCGGAGGGGCGCATCTCGCCGGCGGACCTGGGCATCTATCGTGACGAGCATATTCCCAAACTGCGCGAAATCGTCGAATTCATCCACGCACACGGCGCGGTGGCAGGCATACAGCTCGCGCACGCGGGCTTTAAGGCGAGCACCGCGCCGCCGTGGGAAGGCGGCGAGCCGGTCGCGCCGCGGCACGGCGGATGGGAGCGCGTTCTCGCGCCGAGCGCCATCCCGTTCAAGGAAGGCTGGATCGTTCCGCACGCGCTCGACGAGGCGGAAATCGCGATCGTGGTCGAGCAATTCGCGGCCGCTGCGCGCCGCGCGCTCGCGGCAGGCTTCGGCGTACTCGAAATTCACGCCGCGCACGGATACTTGCTGCACGAGTTTCTCTCGCCGCTGACCAATCGGCGCGACGACGCGTACGGCGGATCGTTCGAGCACAGAACGCGCATCGTACGCGAGGTCGTGCAAGCCGTACGCGCCCAGATGCCGGGTGACATGCCGCTGTTTCTGCGCGTCTCGGCGAGCGACTGGGTCGAAGGCGGCTGGACCGTGCAAGACTCCGCGGCGCTCGCGAGTGCCGTGGCGCCGTTAGGCGTCGACCTGATCGATGCGTCGTCCGGCGGCATCGTGCCGCACGCGAAGATTGCGCTGGGGCCGGGCTACCAAGTTCCGTTCGCGCGGTACATTCGCGAGCACGCCAAGATTGCAACCGGCGCCGTCGGGCTCATCACCGATGCGCAGCAGGCAAACGAGATCGTCGAGTCGGGCAGCGCGGATGTCGTGCTGCTGGCCCGCGAATTGCTGCGTCAGCCGTATTGGCCGCTGCTCGCAGCCGCGCAACTCGGTATCGACCTCCCGTACTGGCCCAAGCAGTATGCGCGCGCCAAGCCGCATTAGTACGGAACGAAAGGCGATGTGACATGGAACCGCTGGACCTGCGTCTTGCGCCGCCGCGCGGTCCTCGCGAAAAGCTCGCGGGCTTGATGTTTTTACCGCGCGTCATCGACAAACTGCGCGCGACGCTGCCCGGCGGCAGCGTGGGCGCCTATTTTCCGTACCAAGGCCTCAGCGCACTTTTCGAGCGTCTTACGCATATCGATCTGTACGAACTGCGCGATCGGATCGCCGGCGCCGAGCGCGAAGCCGACGTCGAAGCGTGGGTGGCCGCACGCGTCAACGGCGAGATCGTCTCCAAGACCAATCACGTCATGGAGAGGGTCACGATCGAAAAAATTTCGCCCGACAATCTCCCGCTCTTCGAATCGGCGGCGCCGGCGCATTTGCGCGAGCGCTACCGCAATCTCTTCGATTTACTGGAAGTCGACGATCGCGAGTCGTTTCAGGGCATCGCCGAAGGCTGAACGAGAACCGGCGCTTGGGTCGAGACGACAGGCGTCGCGGGCGAATGCGACGGCTGCGGTGTCGGCGTCGTGAACGGTGTGGGCATCGGCTGATTGGTGGCGTGCACCATCGGCTGATAGATGCCGACTCCCGGCGGCGCCGTGTACGTCGTGTAAATCGGATGCCACTGTGTCGCGCCGGCGTGATACTGCTGCTCCACGTGAACCGGATTCCACTGCGCGGCTGCTGCGCTGGCTTGCGGAGAGGCTGCCGCATCGGCCGTTTGCGCAGGCGGAGAGCATCCCGGCTGCGGCGTCGGCGTCGCGGAAAACGAATCCAATACGGGCGCGGGCGTACGGCACGTCGACGCCGCACCCGTAACGCTGATGTGGCGGCCCGAAACGCGCCAGCCCCCTGAAGAACCGGTGTCGCCCGAACTGCACGCAACCGTTGCCGCCGTCACGCAGAGCACGGCGCCCAGACCAAGTAGTCGCATCACACTTTAGTGTAACGAGAAACGGAAAACGCGCCCCACCGCCCGAAAGCCCCCGGCGATTAGTCCTTATGGCTGCACGACGTACTTCCATCAGCCGCGCGCAGGCTCGGCGTATCGCGCTTGCCGCTCAGCGCTTTGGCGTTGCGGCGCCGCCGAACGTGACCGCCGCGCAGATTCGCCGGTTGATCGAAGACCTCGGTGCGATTCAGATAGACTCCGTCAACGTTCTCGTGCGCTCGCACTACTTACCGGCGTTCTCGCGATTCGGATCGTACGATCGAACGCTGCTCGAGCGCGCTGCCTACAAGCGTCCGCGCCGCGTGTTCGAATACTGGGGACACGAGGCGTCGTATCTGCCGCTCGAAGCGTTTCCGCTGATGCGCTGGCGCATGGAGCGCTCGCGCACCGGCGCCGGCGTATGGGGCAACGTCGCGCGCGTGGGACTGCAGCGGGGCGACCTTGTCGCACGAGTGCGGGAAACGATCGCGGAGCGCGGTCCGATGAGCGCTTCCGATTTCGAAGATCTCGGGGAAGCGCGGCCGCGCGAGCGCGGTAAGGGCTGGTGGAGCTGGAACGATACCAAACGCGCGGTCGAATATTTATTTTGTTGCGGCGAACTCACG
>DATEHZ010000062.1:0-7673 GCA_035279385.1 Vulcanimicrobiaceae bacterium
CCGCCCTTCGCGCGCTCGAAAGTGCAACGCTGGACGGCGCCGTCGTCGCAGCGACGGGCTGGACGGATTTGGTGGTCGACGAGGGGTACCGCCCGAAGAGTGCGGACGCGCTGCTCACCGGATTTCACGATGCGGCGGCAACGCATCAATGGATTTTGCGTGCGTTTCTCGACCCGGAACTGTTGGACCGTGCGTACGCGCAAGCCGCCGAGAACGGTTACTACCAGCACGAATTCGGCGACGTGCACCTCATTCTGTAAGAGGCGGCGCTACGCGCCGTACCATTTCAGCCGCGGCCAGAGCTGCGCGAGCGGAGCGATGGGATCGGTGCAAATGTAGATCGGCGTCGGACCTTCGACGATCCACTTGTACGGATTGCCGTAGGTTGCGGCGAGCGTCATGTGTTTGTAGAACGTGCGCACGAGCTCCGCTTGCGTTGCGCCCACGACGATGAGCGTCCGGCCGTCGTAGCCCCGCGTACCCCAGAGGTAGTACGTGTTTTGCGCGCTGATAACCGGCGGCAAACCGTACCGCGGTCCGTATAACTCCAGCGCGCCCGCATCGGCGTAGGTGTCTGCGAAAACGCCGGTGCGCGCGCGAACCGCGGGCGGCAAACCGCGATAGACCGCGGCGACGTGCTGCGCGAGTTCGCTCCACCCGAACTCCTCGGCATAGACCGGCTGTATCACGCGCGCCGGCGTTCCATTCTGTCCCGTGAGATGCAACGCTTTCGAGTACGCGATGAACGAATCGATGGGCAGCACCGGAAGTGAGAGCGGCACGAAGGGCAGCGTCAACACAAGAAATATCGCGACGGCTGCGGCGCGTGCAGGCACCGCCGCGAGCAGGCGTTCGAGGACGGTCGCACCGGCCGCCAGGAGTACGGCATAGATGCCGATGATGTAGTAACCCTTCGCCGAAAGCCAAATCGCCAGCACGAGCAGCACGGCATACGCAACGGCAATAAAACGCAACTCGCGCAAACGCGCCGAGAATCCAAGCGCGATCAAACCCGCGAGCCAGATCGGAACGGAAAGCGGGTTCGTGTACACGAGCTGCTCGAGCAGAAACGCAGCCGTGTTTTGCGCGAGGCTGTGATATTCGAGTTGCAGCCCGGTATTGAACGCGTGCCGATGTGCGAAGTCACCGGCGACGACTTGCACGAACGGCCACCCGTGCGCGGCTTGCCATACGATATTCGGCGCGATAAGAAGCAGAGCGGCAAGCGCGCCGGCAGCGAACCACCACGTCGCGAGCACGCGCCGCTGTGCGGTGAGTACAAACCCGGCCAGCAGCGCCGCCGCCAGCAGCAGCATCGAATATTTTCCGTACATGCCGAACGCGAACGCCCCTCCGGCGGCGATCCAGTAGCGCCCATCCCCCGTGCGTACGAGCCGGATCAGCGCATAGACCAGCAGCGTCCAGGAAAGCGGCTCGAACGAGGTCGTCGTCAGGGTGTTTCCGAGCAGCAGATACGCCGGCAGCAGCAGGGTGACGAGTGCGGCGATCGCTTGCGCGAACCGGCCGCCGCCCAGTTCGCGCGCGATGCGCGCAGCCAGCCAAACGGTTATGGCGGCGGCGAGCACCGGAAGAGCGCGCAGCGCGACGACGTCGTACCCGAATGGCGCTGAAAACCACGCCGCGAGCGCAACCAGCGGCGGTTGATCGACGTAGCCCCACGACAAATGCTTCGAACAGGCGATGAAGTAGAGCTCGTCGCGGAAATAGCCGTAGCGGTAACTCGTTGCCAGATGCGCCAGCAACGCGGCGATGCCGAACGCGGCGCCCATCTAGGCGTTCACCGTGCGCGGCTGCGAGAGCAGCGTCAAGCCGAAGCCGATGCCTCCCGCCCAGATGAGCGCGCCCAGCAGCACGTTCCAGTCCCACCAAATGCGCTCGGTCGCAGCCGTCACGATGAAGTACGTCGCGAAATAGGAAACCGGAACGCAAACGCCGAGCAGTCGATACGGCAGCATGCGTTCCGTCGCGCGTTGCAGGTGTGCGACGATCAAGTCGCCGGTAATTCCGGCGGCTGCGCTCATCGCCACGACGGTGGCGAACAGCGGTGTGTCGTTGGTGAACGCCGCGGCAGCGGCGAAGTTTCCCAGCAGATACATGATGGTGAGCGCGCCGGGCCGAAGCGGAAACCGCATGCCGGCGAAGAGCGCGAAGCCGGCCATCAGCACGCTTTGAAAGATCGTGATGAGCACGCCCGTACCCAATTTATAATAGCCGATCGAGAGTGAGGTGAGATAGTCGGGCGTGAACGCCGCAGTTGACGGCGGTGCGTTCAAAAGCCCCGCACCCGGATCGAACGCGTACGCCGTCCCGAAGTGCAGCAGTTCCATCCATGCCGCGAGTGCAAAGACCAGCGGAATTTGATCGGCAAGCGTTCGCAACGCATGGCGATTTTGCAAGGCGCTGACGATCGGCGCGGAGGAAATGAGCAGAATTCCGACGCCCAGGCCCATGTGGGTGGGGCTGAGCACGGCATCCACGCCTTCTTCGATGCCCAAAAACGTGTGCCACGCCAAATCGGCAACGCCCGAAAGAATGAAGAGTGGAATGCCGAGCAGCGGCATCCGGTACGACGTCGGAATCGCACCGCGCACTGCGTAGATCGCAACGATCGCCGCTCCCGCGAGAATACCGCTGTACGCAACACCGTGATACGGCGTGAAAAACGTCTCGACCGGCACGTGCCCGTGCGCCCACGTATCGAGCAAAAAACCGCACGCGCTCCAAAGCGAGCACACGCTCACGAGTAAATCGAGGCTTCTGTTACGAGCCGCTTGCGAGAACATTCCGCTAGGATACGGCAGCAGCTGAGCAAGCCCTGGCGCGGCTGCGCTACGCGCTTCGCGTGCGCGGTTGTGAGAGCAGCGTGAGTCCGAACCCGATCGCGCCCGCCCAAACGATTGCGCCTAGCGTGACGTTCCAGTCCCACCAAACGCGATCGGCGGCGGCGGTGACGATGAAATACGTGATGAAGTACGATGCGGGCACGGCCGTACCCAGTAAGCGGTATGCGGCGATCCGCTCCGCAGAAGGACGGAACGACGCGACGATGCCGTCGCCCACGATACCTGCGACCAGACTCATCGCCATAACCGCCGGCAGCAGCGCGGTGTCGTTGGTGAATGCCGCCGCCGCTGCGAAATTTCCCAGAACGTACATCAGCGGCAGAGCCCCCGGCCGAAGCGAAAAGCGCGTGCCGGCAAAAAGTGCGAATCCGGCCATAATGGCGCTTTGAAAGAGCACGACGAGTACGCCCATGCCGGTCTTGTAATAGCCGAGCGTGATTGCGGTTAAGTAATCGGGCGTGAAGGCACCGGCGGGCGGCGGCGCGTTCGTCATTCCGGCTGCCGGATCGAACGCATACGCAGTGCCGAAATGGATCAGTTCGATCCACGTCGCGAGCGCGAAGATCAGCGGCAGTTGATCGGCGAGCGTTCGAAGTGCGTCGCGATTGCGCAGGGCGCTCAAGATCGGCCCTGCGGAGATGAAGAAGATTCCGAGGCCCAAGCCTTGGTGCGTCGGACTGAGCAACGCGTCGACGCCTTCTTCGATGCCGAGCAGCTGGTGCCAAACCAGATCGCCCACGCCGGCAGCGATGAAGATCGGCACGCCGAGGAGCGGGTAGCGGTAGACGTACGGGATGCCGCCGCGACGCGCGAAGACGGCGAGAACGACGACCAGCGCGAGCATGCCGCTGTAGAAGATGCCGTGGTACGGCGTAAAAAACGTTTCGACGGGAACGTGGCCGTGCGCCCACGCATCCAGAAAAAAGCCGCACGCGATCCAGAGCGTGATGCCGCTCACCAGGAGATCGAAGGTCCGGCTGCGCTCGGCCCGAGCGAACATACCGGTAGGCATACGCCTCGAACGGCGCCCCACCTTTGGGCAGGAAATGCCGCGGCACGAGCATCAGTTAGCTGACGATGCTTTATCGAGCCGTTGCAGTGCTTTTTGCCTGCACGCTTACCGCCTGCGCTTCGCACGGCGGTGCCGTGCCTTCGAACGTTGCATTTGGTGCTGCCCGTCCGCTCCCCGCGCCCGCGATCGAGCAGAGCACCGCCGCGCCGCGCATTCTGGCGATGCGCTTTTCCGGCGAGGAGGTACACCCGGGCGATACGTGGAGCGGCACGATCGTTACGTCCACGAACGTCGCCAGCGTCGAGGTCCGCACGAATCTATTCTCTATCGACGTTCCGCGGCGCACGTACGGAGACTTCCGCTTTGCGCTGCGCATCTACGACGTGCCGCCGATCTTCATTCGCGCTTACCGCTTGCGCGTGATCGCGCGCAATGCTGCCGGACAAAGCGTCGAAGAAGACCTGCCCTTTCGCATCCGCTGACGGAAAGAGACGCCATGCCGTACGTTCGCTACGAAACTGAGGATCGCGTGGCCACCGTCACGCTCGATCGTCCCGACCGCAAGAATCCGCTCACCTTCGAGTCGTACGCGGAGCTGCGCGACTATTTCCGCGGCCTCAAAGACGACCCCACCGTCAAAGCCGTCGTGCTCACGGGCGCCGGCGGCAACTTCTGCTCGGGCGGGGACGTGCGCGACATCATCGGCCCGCTCACGCGGCGCGCCCCGAACGAGCTGCTGGAGTTCACGCAGATGACCGGCGATCTCGTCAAGGCGATGCGTGCCTGTCCGCAGCCGATCGTCGCCGCCGTCGACGGCGTGTGCGTCGGCGCCGGCGCGATCTTGGCGATGGCATCCGATTTGCGATACGGCACCGCGCGCAGTAAAGTTGCGTTCTTGTTCGTTCGAGTCGGACTTGCGGGCTGCGACATGGGCGCGTGCGCGATGCTGCCGCGCATCGTCGGGCACGGACGCGCTTCCGAGCTGCTGTACACCGGACGAACGATGAACGCGGATGAAGCGCTCGCGTGGGGATTTTACAACGCGGTTCACGAGCCCGATCGCGTACTGCCCGCCACACAAGAGCTCGCGCAAACGCTCGCGAGCGGCCCGACGGCCGCGCATGCCGTGACGAAACGGATGCTGCACGAAGAATGGAACATGCCGCTCGACCAGGCCATCGATGCCGAAGCGAGGGAACAGGCGAGATTGATGCAGACGAGCGACTTTCGGCGAGCATACGAGGCATTCGTGGCGGGCGAGAAACCCGTATTCGCGGGGGATTAGCGATGCGGGATCGATCGTTTCTCCACTGGCCGTTTTTCGACGCCCGGCACGAAGGCTTCGCCGCCGCGCTTGACGGGTTTCTCGACCGCACCCCTCACGCCGAGCCGGTCGAAGCGGCGCCCGAGATCGCCGTGAAAACCTACGTCGGAGAACTCGCCGCCGAAGGTTTCTTGAATGCTTGCGTGGATCTCGACGTTCGCCGTCTGTGCCTCGCTCGTGAAACGCTCGCGTACTACGACGGTCTCGCGGATTTTGCGTTCGCGATGCAGGGCTTGGGCGCCGGGCCGATTACGCTCTTCGGCACGCCCGCGCAGCAAGAAGAATTTCTTCCAGGCGTGCGTTCCGGCACATCGATCATGGCGTTCGCGCTCTCCGAGCGCGAAGCCGGTTCGGACGTTGCCGCGATTACGACGCGCGCGGTTCGCGAGGGCGAGAGCTATGTCATCGACGGCGAGAAAACGTGGATCAGCAACGCCGGCATTGCCGGCGTCTACGTCGTCTTCGCGCGAACCTCGGATACCGGGAGCAAAGGCTTGAGCGCCTTCATCGTCCGCGCGGATACCCCGGGCCTTCGCGTGCTCGAGCGTATCGAAACGATGGCGCCGCATCCGCTCGCGAGCATGCGGTTCGAGCACTGCCGCATTCCCGCGCAGAATCGCTTGGGTGAAGAAGGGCAAGGCTTCAAGATCGCCATGGCGACGCTCGACGTGTTTCGCGCTACGGTCGGGGCCGCCGCAGTCGGATTCGCACGCCGCGCGCTGGACGAAACGCTCGCCCACGTACGGGAGCGCTCGCTCTTCGGTGCGCCGCTCGCCGCGCTGCAATTGACGCAGTCCAAGATCGCGCACATGGCAACGGAGATCGACGCGGCCGCTCTGCTCGTCTACCGCGCAGCCTACGCAAAGGACATGGGGGCGCAGCGCGTGACGCGCGAGGCTGCGATGGCGAAATGGTACGCGACCGAAGCCGCCTCGCGCGCCGCCGACGCGGCGGTGCAGCTCTTCGGCGGCCGCGGCGTGACGCGGGGCGAAGTCGTGGAGCGTATTTACCGCGACGTGCGCGCGCTGCGTATCTACGAGGGTGCCAGTGAGATACAGCAAATCGTGATAGCCCGCTCTCTTTTGGAGGATCGCTGATGTCCGCCAGCGCGCACGTCGATACGTTCGCCGCAGATCGTCTCCCGCCGCGCGACCGCTGGCCGGACCTGATCTTCACGCTGCCCGAACTGCAGTATCCGCAGCGGATGAATTGCGCGCAGGAGTTGCTCGATCGCCACATCGCGCAAGGGCGCGGCAACCGGCGGTGCATCGTCGCGTCCGGAGTGAGCTGGACGTACGAAGATCTCTACCGCACGGCCAATCGCATCGCGAACGTACTCACCGAAGACCTTGGCGTTGTTGCGGGAAACCGGGTGCTGCTGCGCGCGCCGAACACGCCGATGATGGCGGCGTGCTGGTTCGCGGTCATGAAAGTGGGTGCGATTGCCGTGACCACGATGCCGCTCTACCGTGCGACCGAACTTCGCAACATCATCGAAAAAGCGCAGATTCGCCACGCGCTGTGCGACGCGCGCCTCGCGGACGATTTACGAAGTGCGATCGAGGGCACGAGCGGTTTTCAGAGTTTGTATTTCAGCGGCGGCGGTCTCGAAGAACGCATACAGGGCAAACCGGACACTTTCGATACCGTCCAGACCTACGCCGAAGATGTTGCCATCATCGGGTTTACATCGGGTACGACCGGCAAGCCGAAGGCCGCGATGCATTTTCACCGGGACATCATGGCGACCTGCGATAGCTACGGCAAGTACGTTCTGCAGGCGAACGAGGACGATTTGTTCACGGGCAGCCCGCCGCTCGGATTCACCTTCGGTTTAGGCGGATTGCTGCTGTTTCCGCTGCATGCCGGGGCTGCGACGCTGCTGCTCGAAAAAGCGCCCCCGGAACCGCTGATGCAGGCGATCGCGGAGTACAAGGTGAGCGTGGTGTTCACCGCGCCGATTGCCTATCGCGCGATGGCCGACATGCTCTCGAAGTACGATGTCTCCTCGCTGCGCAAATGCGTCTCGGCCGGCGAGACGCTTCCGCAGCCGACGTGGCAGACGTGGTACGAGCGAACGGGTCTGCAGATCATGGACGGGATCGGCAGCACGGAGATGCTGCACATTTTCATCGGCTCGCCGGAAGACGAAATCGCCGGCGGATCCACCGGCCGCGCCGTCCCGGGGTACGTTGCGGAAATTCACGACGACGAGGGCAAGCCGCTGGGGCCGAATACCGTCGGACGCTTGGCCGTGAAGGGACCGACGGGTTGCCGCTATCTCGATGACGATCGTCAGACGACGTACGTGCAAAACGGCTGGAACTACCCGGGCGATGCGTACCGCCAAGACGAACGCGGGTACTTCTGGTACGTCGCGCGGACGGACGACATGATCGTCGCCGCGGGCTACAATATTTCGGGTCCGGAAGTGGAGCAAGTGCTCCTCACGCACCCGGATATCAAGGAATGC
>DATEHZ010000063.1:0-9557 GCA_035279385.1 Vulcanimicrobiaceae bacterium
GACAAGCTCGGCCCGCCCTTCGACGAGCTCAGGGTGACGAGGGGGCCTCGTCATGGTGAGCTTGTCGAACCACCCCCGAGCGCAGGCGAGGGCCTCGACAAGGCTCGGCCCGCCCCTCGACGAGCTCAGGATGACGAAGAGGGACTGGGGGCGGGGGCCGTCCTTGCGCGGGGCGGGAGCCTGTGGTATGCTCCCTGAGCCGAAGTGGGACCCGGGAGGGTCCTCACCGGATGCCTGCGGGCGATCCGGTCTTCACCTCCAGGTGCCGCCGGCCGGTGCCGCCAGATGGGGTAACTTCGGTTGCGCCATTTTTTGTTTGTCGCGGCGTTGCCGCAGGAGTGCTTGCCATAGCTCGACCGCTCAGAATAAACGACCAGATTCGCATTCGTCAGGTGCGCGTGATTGACGACGACGGAAGTCAGCTCGGAATCATGCTAACCGAAGATGCACTGGCGCGCGCGCGCACTGCCGGCCTCGACCTGATCGAGGTTTCGCCCACGGCGCAGCCGCCCGTGTGCAAAATCGGCGATTATGGACGCCTGAAATACGAGCAGTCGAAGAAAGACAAAGACGCCCGCAAAAAGCAGAAGAACTTCGAATTAAAAGAAGTGAAGCTGCGTCCAAAGATCGAGACGCACGATTATGAGACGAAGGCCCGCATGGCCGAACGTCTGCTGCTCGACGGCAGCAAAATCAAAGTCACGATCATGTTCCGCGGACGCGAGATTACGTACACGGGTTTCGGGCGCAAATTGCTCGATCGCATGGCGGTAGACATGGCGCCGATCGCCAGCGTCGAGCGCGAGCCGAAGCTCGAAGGAAAAAACATGTTTATGATCCTCGCGCCTCGTCCGGTGCCGACGGGTCCGCCGAAATTCTTGTCGCAGCACGAGAAAGAACGCGAAGCCCACAAGCCCGCCGAAGTCGCGAAGACGAAGGAGCCGACCAGTGCCTAAGATTCGTACCCATCGTGGTACCGCAAAGCGTGTGAAGGTCAGTGCGAACGGCGTCGTTCAGCACCGCCATCAGTTCAGCGGTTGCGGCCACATCATGAGCAAGCGCACGCGCAAGCGTAAACGCAAGTTCCGTAAAGATCAGCCGGTGTTCAAGGGCGATCTCAAACGCTTGGCGCCGACGATCCCGTATTTGGTGTAAGGAGGGTCCGAAGAAATGGCACGTATCAAGCGCGGCCTCCACGGCCTCAAACATCGCCGCAAAGTGATGAAGCTCGTCAAGGGCTTCCGCGCAGCACGCCGCCGCAACTATCGCGTTGCAAACGAAGCGCTGCTGCACTCGCTGGCGTACGCCTTCCGCGATCGCCGCGTTCGCAAACGCGATTTTCGATCGCTCTGGATCAGCCGCATCAACGCGGCCGTTCGCAAAGAAGGCCTCACGTATTCGGTCTTCATGAACGGCCTGAAGAAATCGGGCGTTATGCTCAATCGCAAAGCGCTCGCGGAGCTGGCGATCTCCGATTCCGCGGCATTCGGTTCGCTGCTCAAGGTAGCAAAACAAGCGGCCGGCAAGTAAACGGCACTTTACGAAATTTGAACGGCAGCTGCGGGGCAGCTGCCGTTTTCGTATGACGAGTAAACAGCGGCACGCCGCTAGACTCGTGCTGGTATGAAACGGATTTCACTCCTCGTACTTCTTGCAGTTCTTGCCGCGCCGGCGGCGGCGCCGGCAGCGGGCGTCGACGCATCGCTCATCCCCGACGGCACGTACGTCGTGAAGGTCGAACGCGTTGCGGACGCCCAGCACGTGACCGTGAAAATGGATAACGGCATGGAGACGACCCTCTCGGCGAGCGGCAGCGTCTCCTTTGCCAAAGTCAAGGCCAACGACACCATTAAGGTCTCGCTGATCAAGGGCAAAGTTCCGGTCTTCGCAATCCAATAAAGACGGCTTTTCGCAGGTAATACCGAACCCTCGGGTATGCAGAGCCAGACCCGCGGGTTCGAGGTTTATCTCCTCGGCCTCTTAGGTGTCTTGGAACGGTTGCCGATTCCCATCGCAATCGCGTTCGATCGGCAATGCGAGCGGGTGCAGGGCAACCGCGCTTTTCGGCAGCTCACCGGCAGGGGAGACGTTCGCTATCTGGCGGGGGGCGTAGAGCTCGCGCCGCCGGATCTGCCGCTTCATCGCGCGGCTCGCGACGGCGTCGACGTGCTCGACGTCAACGTGAAGCTCGTTCGCGACTTCGGCGCGCATTCGGATCTCGTCGCGTCCGCGTGGCCGCTGCAAAGTTTGGAGGGCGTCGTCGAGGGAAGCATCGGCGTCTACCTCGACGTCACGCAAGCGCGCGAAGCGCGGATGCGCTACGAGATGATCGCGGAAGCGATTCCCTCGTTCGTCTGGCTCGACGCGCCGGACGGCGGCGCGCAGTACGCGAATCGCCGCTGGCTCGAATACACCGGTCTCACCGAAGAACAGAATTTCGGCTACGGTTGGGAAGTCGTCGTGCATCCCGAAGACGCCGCGCGTCTGCAGAGCGAACGCGAACGCACGCTGCGCAGCGGAGAGCCGTTCGAAGACGAATGCCGCTATCGCGGGAAAGACGGCAAGTACCGCTGGTTTCTTTTCCGCTCCATTCCCGTGCGCGACGACGACGGAAACATTACGAGCTGGCTGGGCACGGCGACCGATATCGACCGGCAAAAGCGCGCGGAAGCGCAGCAAGCGTTTTTCGCGCTCGCCAGCGACGTACTGGGTTCGACGCTCGAGGAATCTACGACGCTCGAGCGCATCGCGCGTTTGGCGATCGCTTCACTCGGCACGTGGTGCCAGATCGATCTGCCCGACGCACGCGGAGATCTGCGCGTAGCGGTCGTCGCACATCAGGATCCCGGTAAGGAAAAGGTGCTCGCGCAGCTCTGCGGCCACCGCGTCTACGATAGCGCGGCGAAAATGGGACCGCCTGCCGTCCTGCACACGCTCAAACCGCAGTTGCTGCAGCAAGTCGACGACGAAGCGGTCGCATACGTCATCCCGGATCCGCGCCACCGCGGCGTGTACCGAACCATCGGCTACACCGCGGGCATGATCGTACCGCTGCGCATTCGCGATCGCGTGCTCGGCGTGCTCGGCATTGCGTCGGACGATCCGTCGCGTCTGTACACCGAATTCGACGTCACGACTGCGCTCGAACTCGGACGGCGCGGCGCCATCGCTCTCGAAAACGCGCAGTCGTTCGCCCGCGAGCATCGCGTCGCGACAACGCTGCAGCGCGCGCTTTTGCCCGCCTCGCTGCCGCACTCCGACAAAGCGCGCTTTGCGTCGGCGTATTCGGCGGCGGCATCGCATCAAGGCGAAGCGGTCGGGGGCGACTGGTACGACGCGTTTCCCGTCGAAGGCGGCCGCATCGCGGTTTCGATGGGCGACGTTGCCGGACACGGCCTCGACGCCGCGGTGACGATGGGCGTCGTACGCCAAGCGATTCGCGCGGCCGCGCTCGAGATGCACGGACCCAAAGACGTGCTCGTGCGGGCGAATCGCGTCGTGATGCTCGAGCACGCGCATCCGATGATCACGGCGGCGTTCGGACTCTACAATCCTCACACGCGCGAATTCACGTACAGTCTTGCGGGACATCCGCCGCCGGTCGTGCTGCGCGCCGACGGCAGCATCGAGGTGCTCAGCGGCAGCGGCCCGCCGATGGGCGATGCGTTCGACGAAGTGCTGCTCGAACAGCAGCGCGTGCTTTTGCAGCAGGATTCGACGGTGATCTTCTTCACCGACGGCCTCATCGAATACCGGCGCGACGTGCTTACCGCCGAGCGGCGGCTGCATCAAGTGCTTTCGAAGCGCGCGTTTCTGCAGGCGGATAATCCGGCGCAAGCGATTATCGACGGCGTGCTGGACGCGCCCCAGCAAGACGACATCGCCGTTCTCGTTCTGCGCGTTTAAGCGCTCTTTCGCCCGTTCTGCATCCCTAGGGCACCGAAACGGCTTTCACGATTCTCTCCTTCAGGGCGCGCGCGGCGGCAATAGTGTGCTGAAATTGCAGACGTTCGGCGCCGGCAATGGCCTCATTTACCGTCTCTTCCGCACTGCGTACGTCACCTGTCTCAAATTGCGCAAGCGCAAGTTGCCGGAGCGCGATCGCCATGCTGCGCGGATAGCCGCTGTGTGTCGCTTCGCGCCAAGCCAGTTGCGCGTACGACAGCGCCGATTCGGTGTCGCCCATCTCGGTACAGGCCGTACTCATGAGGTAGTACAAGATCTGGTGGCGGTAGTCGCGAGGCGGATACAGCCGCTCCACCGTTTTGAGATTTTCAAGTGTTTCTTCGGGGCTGCGGTAGTGAGGCAGCTGCAGATTCGTCCACGCAATGAGATCGGGGGCTTGAATGCGTCCGGCAGCGCGCATAGTTTCGAGAGACAATTCGCGTGCTTTTTCATGATCGCCGACAGCGCTGTAGCACGCCGCCAGGCTTGCCGCCGCGTGCACCGCGCTGCGCGCAAATCCGTGGGTCGTCGCCTGCGTGAGCGAAGCGTTCAAGATCGCGATCGCACGCGGAGCGTTCTTGATGGACTTTAACCAGAGCGCGCCCGCATATACACGCGCATGAATCAGCCGCTGCCGCATCGTCTGCCTCGGCATGGCATCGATCAGCGCACGAGCGTCGTTGAGCGCGCGCAGCACCGTTTCAGACTCGCCCGCCCAATCCGCTTGGACGGCTTTGAATATCGCCCAGTTAAGGGACGTTTCAAGCCATCTGCGCTCGTTTAGAGCGACTCGCATCGGTATGTCGAGTGCGGCTGCACCGGGACCGGGAACCCCGAATGCTCCCGCACTGGACCAGCGCAGTATTTCACCTTGAAGCGCTCGTGCCGCATTGATCTCGGGGGATGTCGAAATCTCCGGCACACCGTACAGGATACGCTGCGCTTCCTGATAGTTTCCGTGATCGGTTTCTGCATCAGCGAGCTCGCACAGCGCTCTGGCACGCGTCTCGGGTTCGGCACTCTCGTCACGTGCGAGCGCGTGGAGTGCCGTCTTCGCTTCGCTGATGAGTCCCGCTTCGATGAGAAGCCGCGACTGCTGAAGGCTCAGGTCGTCGGCGCTAAGCCATTCGGCTGTGACGGCGGAGTGCGGGAGCGGGAGCGGCATCGCGTCGAGTATGCGATCGCGAATCAGACGATAATCGCGATAGAACTGGCGCATCGACAAGCCCAGTTCGCGTGCAAGTTCGCTTGGATCTTGCTGATCTAAGATGTACCGCTGAAAAAGGTGAAGTTGCCGTCGCAGCGTGCTGTCCGGATTCCGCTTGTCGAGCGCTTCTTCAAAATGCGCTATGACGCGCCTGACGGCACGATGAATCGCGATCAGTGCCGCGTGGTCGGATGATGCGTGTCCTTCCACTTCCGCAAGTTCGAAAAACCTTGCGCCGATTGGGTTACAGCGGAGCGCCTTGATGTCGTGCAAATGCCGGAAAAAATGCCTGCGCGTGCTTTCGACAGAGGCAGTTGTGTTTGCTCGAGATGTCAACGCGTACCTCACGTCGGCGGCGTCGAGGCCATGGGCTGGAGCCGAAACCCCAACCCATGGCGTTTTTTGCACGGCTTTGCGCCGCTCAATAGGTGAAGGTTGCTAGTTGCGACTTACCTGGGCCAACGAGGTACCCGGTTCGGCGCGCTGGGTTGATCTGCAGATACGCTCCGAAGGTTGAAAAGCCTCCGGTGAGATTGAAATGACGGATGCGCTCGACGATATTTCCGTTCTCGTCGAGAACGACGACGCCGCTAATCTCGTTGAGGTCCTGGAGTTCGCCGCACGTCGAGCACCGCCCCGGAAAAATGTCTTCGTCCAAGGCATCGGCAACGAGGAACAAATGATGCAACGGGTCGGCGACCGGCCGCCCTGTCCACAAAAACGCCCCCGGCACCATTGTTTGGAAGCCGGACTTCGATGGCACGTTGTAAATACCGACGCCGTAGTCGTGCTGCGTAGTTCCAAGGTTGGACATCGGAACTGCGGCGACATGGCGCGAGGAATCAAGCGCTACGCCAGCCACCGTGCCGAAGCCGACCCCAGCGAATGAATCGACGGTACCTCCCGCAAGGTCTACGGTAATGAGTCGCGGCGCGCCCGCGAGATTTCCAAAGTCGAAAGCCGCAGCAACGGCCAAGTTGCTCTGCGTGTCTTGGGCGAGCCCCCACACTTCAGGCTGCGAATAGTCGCTCACCTTTGCGGTGATGTCGACGGGAGTACCGGAGGTGTTTTGAGCGATGTTCGACGCGAAGATACTGTACGGACCTCGCGCGAAATACCCGGTGAGGAACGCCGATGTTCCCGTGTCGAAGTTCGGGGCGTCGAGCAGGAGCGGCTGCGAATTTGGCGGCGCCCAAGCACCTGCATCATTGCCCGTCGCTGCCGGATTCAGCAATCCGTAGGTGAAAGTCGGACTAAAAAAGTCGAAGATTGTTTGCATCCGTGCGGTAGCGAAAAGCCCGACATCGTTCGCGTGCATGCCGAAGCCGCCACCGCCGCGAATAGCACCCACGGGTGAAATGAAGATGTTGCCGCTCGTCGTCCTTACGGTTTGAGAAATGGCGTTCGTCGTTTGATCGAACGTTTCCAAAGAGCCGGAACCGTACACTTCGATCTGGCCGTTCACGAAGAAATAGCCGGCCTGGTTTGACGTAAGGAAAGCATCATTACCGTTTGGATTGATGCCGTAGCCCCACCCGAGGCTTCCGCCGTCCGCCGGAACAACGCCGTCCATCGTGATCATGCTGATGTCGCCGGCTTCGCCTGCGGCGACGCTGCCCGACGTCGGAAGTACGCGTATCGTATGATACATGGCACTATAGAGGCCGAGATCCTTTGCGTTCAGCGTCACCGTACCGGCTGCGCCGCTCAACGGAACGAATGACACGGATCCGGTGTCAATGCCGTCGTGATCGCGCTCTGAACCATTCGGGTTGTTAAACGTATTCAAGTTGACGCCGCCTGAGGCGGGAATAACCGGTCCGGCGGCACTTACTTCAAGCGTCGCGCCCGTGGCGCCCGGGACGTTGCTTACGTCGTACGTCAACTGGAACGTCCCGTTATACGGAACATCTAGATAGTGGCCTGGAAGCGACCCGTTCGCAGACAGGAGCGGCGCGGGCGGACGTGCGTCGGAGTGCTGTGGAGCGACGCGCGTGTACGCGAAATCGGAAAACGCGCCCTGGAAAAAGGGCGGCGGCGGCGGGTACGGCTGTATCTGTCCGATGACAATGCCGTAAATTCCGCCGCCTTGCAACGCGCTGACGGGGACCTGCACGGTGCCCTTCGGCTGCGTCAACGGGACGGTATATGGCGGATGGTATCCTACCGAGGGCACCGCCATCGCGCCGATCTCGGATACCGCCGCGTCATTGACGCGGCCCGGCTCGGTAACCGTTAGGCCGGGATTGGGAATCGAGCTCCAAAAATCGCTGATGTCGTACGTGACGGAAATCGTATTGCCGTTCACGACCGGCGCTACGTTCGGCGCGAGCAATTCGCAGCTCGCGGGACTAGAGGGTCCGAACGTCAGTGAAAAACGTACCGAGAGCGCTTTTGGCGCCCCAAATATCGAGTATCGCCCCGGAGAGTTCGCGGTGTATGTCAGATTGACGGTTCGGTTCGAGCTCGATTTCACCGGGAGGCCTGCGGCTGCGAGAATTTTGTCAGGGAGCAGCCGTGCCCATGGCGTCACTGCCAATACCTTGTTGGTTCCTGCGACGCTCAAACGGTACGTGGTCGCAGCGGAAACGAATTCCCAGTCCGGAGCGATTGTAATCCACGCCTTTTGATCGGCGCCGTCGTTATTTTGAGGACCCGGCCCGAAAAGCGCGTCACCTTGAAGATCGATATTCGCCGGATCGGTATACGTTACGAACATCCCGTCGTCGAACTCGTTGGCAAACGGCCGGCGCTGTTCGATGGCGACGCGCGGCACGGACGGTGCATCTTTGATTCCGGCCTGCACGAGCAGCGCTTCGATGGCTCTACGCAGGTCGAGTTGCGGCCCGACGTTGACGTTCGTGTCAGCTTGCGCTACCGGTGGGACCGGTGTGCCCGTCGAGGCAAGGAACGAACGCACGGCAACGGGATCGGAAAATGGATGCCCGGTAAGGCGTGCGACCTGTTGAACGACTGCGGCCGCTGCCGCGACTTCGGGCGCGGAGGCAGAGGTTCCACCGGTGATAGCGACTGCGACTGAATTCGCCGAGGATCCGTCGTGAACGAATGCGATAACATTATCGCTCGGAGCAGACACGTTCACACGACTGCCGAAGCCGCTGGAAAACGAAGTGAATCCCGTCCATCGAGTCTCCGGATATGCGTGTTGCGCCTGGAGATGCGGATCGTCCGTCCATTGCGGCGGGTTCGAAAAAATATCATCGAGCGTCGTCCCGCCCACATCGATGGCACCACTGTCGAAATCAAGCGAAGGCGTTGTGGAGTAGGCAACGTCGTTGAGGTTGGTGGGCGTTCCGCCTGCCGGCACGAGGTTTGTTGCCACACTTCCGCCTGAGGGGCCGATCGAGGCGTACGTGAATTCGCGCGTACCGTCGTTTGCGGATACGCACACGGTGATGCGATCGTTTTGAACGATCGAAGCGATAACCGCTTCCGATAGCGGATCGTCTTCAAGATAGCGACTCGGAAAGCCGTAAATGTCCAGCCCAAATCCCAGGCTCGCCGTAATCACGTTCGGCCGCGGATTCTGGGTGGCCGCAGCGATGAATGCAGCGTCAATTTCCGTCATCGTCGAGGCGGGATCCGCCGGAACGACGAGCCGGTACTGTGCGCCCGGTGCGATACCGAAGAGATCCGTGAGACCGCTGCCGCGCGCCGCTGCGCGCTGCGCTTGACTCGGAAGTGGTGCCATCATCGAAAAATCGAGGCCCACCTCTCCCAGGTACGGATCGGTGCCGCAGACCTCGCCGGCGCCGTTCAAGTTTCCACTGCCGTCGGCCGTGTAGGTCGCGATGAGCGGCATCGACGGCCAGTCGATGTACCGCTGGCCGCCAATCATTTCCGTAGTGGGTCCGAACACGGAGACCCAAAAATTACAGGGATCGGTCGAGCTCGCGGCAGCGCCGGCATCGTCGAGATCGCCGAGGGAGATGTTGGTGATGATCTCGCCCTGACCGGGAAGCTGATTGAAGTGGCGCTGGATTTCATCGTATGC
Organism: Vulcanimicrobiaceae bacterium; assembly: GCA_035279385.1. GTDB lineage: Bacteria > Vulcanimicrobiota > Vulcanimicrobiia > Vulcanimicrobiales > Vulcanimicrobiaceae > DATGJX01. The sequence goes on from DATEHZ010000063.1 coordinate 9,168, forward strand.
GCCCATGACGTCATTGCTCGGCGCGTTGAGCATACTTTGGAAGCTCGATGCGACTGCAAAATTCGCAGGCATCGACGGCGCAACAGCGCTTGACGCGGTTCCTACCGCAGCGATGGAACGCACGGGAGAAGAGCGCGCTAGGCCCGTCAGCCGCACGGGCTCAGTGTTCATCGTGCTGACCAAGTAATCGGGCGAGGCATACGCGACGGACGAGAGCTTCGTCAATGCTTTCACTGCGGCGGGCACCGACGCGCTCGTGACATGAAGCCGGTACGCGTTTGAGAAATCCAACGCCGAACGTCTGTTTTGGAGTACGCCGCTGTGTAACCCAGCCAGCGCGGAGCGGCTGAATTGCTTGAACAGCCTATCGCTGCGATCGACCCCCAATCA
>DATEHZ010000064.1:0-59763 GCA_035279385.1 Vulcanimicrobiaceae bacterium
ACAAACCGCCGGAAGCGCGGCCGCCGCTTGCGCTACGCACCGGACGCCGCATCCGCTGGGTCGAAGACGCGCTCGCGCCGGTGCGCGAACGTCTCGATCCGCAGCGATTCCGGCGGCTAGTTCTCCAGATTGGCGCGACGCTCGGCATAGAACCGCTGATGTGGCTCATCGACATCGCGCACGTCGAACGCACGGAGGCAGCGGAGATTTTACGCGCGTCGGCGCGGGAGTTATTGAAGGCGGCGTTATGAGTTGGATTTCATCGGTTGATGACGATGCGCTGCAAGCCATCGTTGCAGAACTGGCGCAGGCATGGAACGCGGGAGACGCCCAGCGTTTCGCCGCGCGGTTCGCCTGGGACGGCGAACAAGTCAACATCTTCGGCGCGCAGTTGCACGGCCGGCGCGAAGTTGCGCAGCGGCACGATCGCATCTTTAAAACAATCTTCCGCGGAAGTACGAACGTATTCGAAATCCTCGACGCACGCGTGATATCCGCCGACGTCATCGTCGCGCGGGTGTCTTCGGTCGTTACGGTCCCGGAAGGGCCGCTGCAAGGCGAACTGCGCACGATTGCATCGATGATCTTGCAGCGCACGGCAGCGCAGTGGGAGATCGTGCTGTTCCACAACACACGCAACGCACCGGACGCGGCCCCCTCACTGTCCTTTACAACCGGAGACTAGCGCCAACGTAGAACAGGAGAATAACACCAGACGCGATCACACCCAGAAGCCCGGAGAGTCGAAACCAAAAGATTCCTTCCGCGGAATCGGGTTCTATACCACGGATCCGAAAGTATAGGAAGTATATGGTAGCAAGAGGCTTCGGTTGCTTCCGAATCCAGCCGATCGGGATGTCCGGGCGCAGCCAAAGAAGTTCACCCATCGCGAAGAGCAAGCCAGCCGCGAAAACCGCTATGGTGATCTTCACTTGCAGCACCCCTTTGTTCACTTGATGTGAACCAATAAAGAAAGCTGAAGTGGGATTCGGTGATAGTGAGCCGCCTACCTCGAAACCGCTCTTTCCACACCAACTTGAGGTCGTGAATTCGAGCGGACGTCACGGAAATGCGCCCGTCATCTGTATCGGTAACACGACAGCTGCTGAAACTATCACGATTGGCAGATCTTTTCTTTGCGCCGTGATGTGGTATTATGTTGCTTGTGTGCAGACGAATCGTCGCATGCTATCATTGGCTCGCGACTGGCCGCCCGAAAACACTTGAATGAATCTCGCTCACCCAGCGTTTTTAGCCGGTGTTGCTTTTTGCATACTCGCTTCCGTGCCGTTTTTGTTCTTGCACGCTGGCATCGTCCTGCTAATTCTAGGTGCTATTTGCCTGGCTGTTGCGTTCTACCAGGCGCAGTCTACTTCCACTAGTGTAGACCGCGATAGTCCTATAAATGCATACGGCAGCATGACCACGATCGCGTAGCCTACTGAAAAATCGGCGTGCAGCCATCAATCGTGGCTCGTGGGGGTCTTCAGCAGCCGGAACCGCCGAGTAAGACGTAGGCGTCGTTTGCGGTGAGGGAAAGCGTGCTGTGTATGGTGCGGCCTTCGATGTCGTGGTACGTTCCCGCGGGTAGCTTAAAGGAGGCCGAATAGGCGCTTGCGTTCACGACTGAAAGTCCACCGCTGAAACGGCGGCTGTATACGCTCGGGCCGCCCGATACCGCGCTGCACGCTCGGCCGATCGCCGCATTATATTCGGGATGGTACTGCAGCGTGCCGTAGTGCGTGCCGACGTACAGCAGCAAGCCGCCTTCATTGCCGAGCAGATAGGTTGCCAGCGAATATTCGAAGCCGAGGGTATCCACGGTCGTCTCGTTGATGAACTTGTCGATGACCAGCACGCCGGTCCCATGCTCCTGTGCATACCGCACATAGGGTAACTCCGCGTGGAACGTACTGCCGTTGCCGGTGCGATAACGCCCGTAATCGCTGAATCCGGTCTCGTCCTGAACGATGTCGGTATTCGCAAGCAACTGCCGCTCCGCGCTGTTCCCGATGGAGCCGGCGGGATGATTGACAATGAGCGTGAGCCCGTACGAATGGGCGATGCTGCGCGCCTGCGCGACAAAGTTTAGGACGTCCGTTATGTATGCCGGATCCGTCGGACTCGCGTAATGACGCTGGAACGTGCTGCCGTGCCACGAGCCGCAGCCGTATTCCGTCGAGTTCTTCGTCTGTCCGAAGTTGGGATTGCCGCCTTTGTAGATGTTCCAGAACACCACTTGATCGATCGCAAGCGCGGTATACCCAGCGCTCTTCGCGGCCCGCGCCATCGTCGAGATTTGATACGCCACGGCGCTGCTGTTGTGGATGTCGAGCGGCATGTCGGGAACGTCGATGCCGCCCATCACCGCAATGTCGCGCGTGGGCGAACCGCTCGCCGTACACGCGTAAAAGATCCAATCCGGATGATTCTGCTGCCACCAGGTGAGCGTGTGATGCGTCACGCTGTACTGATCGAGCCCCATGATAAAATATTGCGAAGCGAACATCCCTGGATGTACGGCGGTCCACGGTACCGGTTCGACCGAGCCCCACACCGCATCAAAGCGGCGTCCGTACTGATCGATTTGGGAGATCGGTATATAACCGCCGTAGTAATCGAACACTTGGAACAGCCCGATGCGTCCGTTCGTGTTCGGAATACGCGTCGAAACGGTCGTTATTGCAGGCGGTGCGGTTGCTGTTGCCGGTGACGAAGTCGGCGGCGGCGGAGTCGCCGTCGGAGATTGTGTGGGAGCCCGCGTCGGGGAAGGCGATGGCGCATGCGGATCCGCAGGAGCAACAGGCAATACGCCCGTGCTCGGAGCTGTGGTGCTGCCGCCGCCGCATGCGGCGAGCAGTACAACGAACACGCATGCGAGATGCACAGCTGACACTCGCACCCGGCTATTAAAGGGCAATGACCTCGGCTTGGGCAGAGAAAGAGGTCCCCGCCTGTTAGGGCGATGGACCTAACGTTTGTGCCACGCCAATTGCAGCCGCTGCAGCTTCAGCGCGTGAAAATGCGGATGCCACGGCCGCCTCCACGTCGGCCACCACGGCACATCATCATACGTGTCATCATGCGAGGTCGAACCGTCGCGGCTCCCACCCCACTCATACTCCGCAACGTGCGCGAGTTCGCCGCGAAAACGCGCGAACCACGTTTTCGGAAACCAGAACAGCGAGGGCAGCGCGAGATCCTGCACGCCGTACGCTCGCAGCACGTCGTATACGTCGTCCTCGCAGTTGCGATGCCACACGCGATACGCTTGATACCGAATCCAGAGCACCGTGCGGTGCGCGAGTCGCGGATCGCACGGCTCGACGTCGATCCATTTCAGATCGTCGTATCGGTGATCGCGCATCTTCGAGACAGGGTTTGTAAACGAGCCGTTCCAAAAACCCATGTCGGTCGCAGGCGTGAAGAGATGTCCGCTGTGATTTTCCACCGATCCGGCGTCGACGCAGCCGGGCGCGATCTCGAACGCCCAACCGACGTGTCCGAACCCGTCGCCGCTGTGGTACCTGACGAAAACGGCGGCACGCATATTACACGAGTGAGAGCAGCGCCTGTACCGACGGCACCACGTAATACGAGCCCGTGAGCGGGTGCGAGAATCGCGTGAGCGCATCGCGCGGACCGTCCGCGCCGGCCATGCGCCGCAGCATCGTATCCAAGCGCTGCTGCTCGCGCGCGAATCCCACGAACATCAATCCGTGCGAGCCCACGTTTCCATACGGAACGCTGCGGCGGAAAATCGGGAGTTCGTTGCCTTGTGCATCGTGAAGCTCGGTGCGCGCTACGTGCGAATCTTCCGGCAAGTCCGCCTCGTCAAATTCTTCGGAGTCGTCCTTCGTGCGTCCCATGACGCGTTCTTGTGCGCGCTCGTCAAGCGCGTCGAACGCATCCATGTCGTGCTGCCATTGCTGCAGCAGCACGATGGTCGAACCGGCGCCGGGCTCCCCATCCGGCACGAGCGCGAGCGAGGGCGCTTCGAGCAGACTGGGGTTTGCCGTGCCGTCCTCAAAACCGGTGAGATCGCGGCTGTGCTGATACGCCCATCCGCTCAATTCAAATGCGACTTCCGCAACGCCGGAAAGCGTTTTGAGTGCGGCGCGCGCTTGATCGAAAATGACGTCGTACGACGCGCCGGTGAACCAGAACCACGCATCGTGCTGCGTCGCCGGCATCGTAAAGCCGTCTGCGCCGGCGATCGGCTCGGCGAAATCGTGCGCGGGTAGGGCGTGCTGCGGCGCGACGTGCGCCCACAGTGAGGGCCGGAACCCTAAAACGAGATTTACGCCGGAGACGGTGGAATGCGGACGATCCAGTTCGAGGAGCGCGCTTGCAAACTGCGCCGCATTTCCCGGCGTACGCAGATCCAATTCGAAATGTGCTTGCGCGTTTTCACCGAGAGAGAAAATGCCGACCTGCGGATACGCCATCACGCCAGCAGTTCGCGCCATGCCCGCAGTTCCCGCTTGGGGTTAACGAGCGGCCGCAGCTTCTCGCACGCGCGTTGCAATCGCGCATAGAACGCCGGCTCCTCGTACGCGCGCTCGATCAGCCGTGCGAGTGCACGCGAATCACCCGTATCGTAGAGTCCCGGATACGCGCGCCCGAGTATGCCGGTATTGCCGGAGATGCGCGATGCAAGCACGGGCGTGCCGCAGGCGATTGCCTCGCAGACCGTGTTGGCGCCGCCTTCCATTCGCGAGGATTGCACGAGCAGATCGCTGTGCGCGAGCAGTGCGATCGCTTGCGCTCGCGAAAGTTCGCCGAGATAGCGGTAGCGCGGGTTGCGCCGCATCTCCTCGGTCACCGCGCGTTCGTACCGGTGCGTAAGGATACCGCCCGCGTGCACCACCTGCACGTTCAGCGTTCGGTCCAGCAAGCGCACCGCGTATGCAGCGCGCATCGGGTCCTTCTCCGAACGCAGGTGTCCGAGCACGCAGACGCGCAGCACACCGCCCTTGCGGCGGGCTCCGTGCCGTTTCTCCGGCGCAGACTGCACGACCGCACGGGCCTTTGCGCGTAATCGCGCCGGAAGCTCGCGAATCGCATCGGGCTGCAGCGTGACCAGAACGTCGGCGGCCTCCATCGCTCGCACGGCCGTCCGGCTGTGCCGGATATCGCGGTAGACGTCCGTTCCGGTCAGGACAAGGATGATGCGCCGCCGCGGATAAGCCGCACGGTATGCCAGCACGCTCTTTGCACTTTTGCGAGCATGCAATGCCACCAGGCACGCAGCATCCTGCCCTGCGAACGCCGGCTCGATCGCGCACGCGCGTCCCAGCAGTGCAAACATCCGGGCATACCGCTTCGCCGTTACGGTGTTGCCCGCGCTTGCGGTCGACGAGGACGGAGAAACGATGAGAACGGCGCCCGCCGGTTTACGTTTGGAAGACCTGCGCGACGCGCGGGCGCGCACGCTCGCGCTCGTGTCGGATCTCACCGACGCGCAATTCACGGTGCCGATGCTCGATATCATCAATCCATTCTTATGGGAAATCGGGCACGTCGCCTACTTTGCGGAGTTTTGGACGCTGCGTCATCTTTTCGGCGAAGCGCCGATCGTGCCGAATGCCGACCGGCTCTACGATTCGGCGAAAGTCGCGCACGACACGCGCTGGTCGCTGCCGCTTCCGGATCGCGCCCGGACGCTCGACTTCATGCAGGCGCAGTTCGAACGCATGCTCGAACGGGCCGACGAGGCGGCAGGGAAAGCCGAGAGCGCATACTTCTACACCTTGGCGCTGTTCCATGAGGATATGCACGACGAAGCCTTCGTCTACACGCGCCAAACGCTGGGCTATAGCTGGCCGCTGCCGCGTCGGGCCGAACTATCGCCGGGTCGCCCGGAGCCGCTCGGTGACGCCGCGGTCCCCGGCGGAACGTACCGCATTGGCAGCACGCCGGACGACGGTTTCGTGTTCGACAACGAAAAGTGGGCGCACGACGTGCAGATCGACGAATTCCAAATCGCCCGCACGCCGGTTACGAACGCGCAGTTTCGCGCGTTTATCGACGAGGGCGGCTACCGCACACGCGAATTTTGGTCCGATGAAGGTTGGGCATGGCGCACGCAAGCGCAAGCGGAACAGCCGATCTACTGGCAAGACGGCATGCGCCGCCACTTCGATCGTCTCGTTCCGCTCTCGGACAACCAGCCCGTCGCACACGTGAACTACTTTGAAGCGCAGGCGTATTGCGCGTGGGCCGGCCGGCGTTTGCCGACCGAAGCGGAGTGGGAAGTCGCCGCAACCGGTTCACCGGTTCGCGGCAATCTGGACGGCGCGTACGGCGACGTCTGCGACGTCTCGCTGTTCGAGGACGCGCAGAGCGTCTACGGCTGCCGTCAGATGATCGGCAACGTCTGGGAGTGGACGCAAACGCCGTTCGAACCCTATCCAGGGTTCGCCGCCGATCCGTACAAAGAGTATTCGCAGCCGTGGTTCGGGACGCACTTCGTGCTGCGGGGCGGCGCGTGGTCGACGCGCTCGCGCCTGGTCACCACGCGCTGGCGCAATTTTTACCGCCCGCACCGGCGGGACGTCATCACCGGCTTTCGCACCGTGCAGCTATAAGGAGAACCGTTCATTGTCCACACGTGAAGAAGCGCTCAGTAGCGGCACCGCAGCCGTATCGACGCGACGCCTCATCATCGGAACGCTGCTCTTCCTCGCGCTCTTCGCGGTGGGATTGTTTCTGGTCAAATGGTCGCCGTACTGGCATAAAGCGCACGTCGCGGCGGTAACGCATTCCATCGGCGCCTCGATCGTCAGCGGCAAGTCGACGCAAGCGCCGGCAGCCGGCATCGCGGCCGCGTGGTCCTACGCGCTCGTGTATTACAAGTCGGTGTGGCAGGCTCTGCTCTTCGCACTCGTGATCGGCGCCGCCGTTCCGGTATTCGTGCCGCGGCGGTGGCTGCACCGGCTCATCGGCGGAAAATCTTTTGGTGCAACGGCGGTTGCGGGAGGGCTCTCACTCGCCGGCATGATGTGAACATGCTGCACCGGTCCACTGGTAGTGGGCCTTCGCAAGCAGAACGTCAGTGTCGGAAGTGCCCTCGCATTCTTCTTAGGAAACCCGGTCCTCAACCCCGCAACGCTTCTTTTCATCGGCTTCGTGATCGGTTGGCCGTTCGTCGGACTGCGCATCGCGTTCGGCGTTATTCTCGTGTTTCTCGTTTCGTATCTCGCCGCGAAATTTGCCGACCGGCTTCCGCAGCAGCAGACGCCGCCCATCGAACTCACCCTTGCACCGATTGAAGATCCGAACCGCAGCGTCGCCAGCGTCGCGACGGCATGGTTCAAGGAACTGTGGACGGAGATCTACACGATTCTGCCTGGATACGTCGTCATCGTGCTGCTCCTCGGCGCCGCGCGCGCATGGCTTTTCCCGCCGGGCTTGACGCTCCACGCTTCGGGCATCGGCGCAATCGTCGCGCTATCGGCAATCGGAACGGCATTCGTTATTCCGACCGCCGGCGAGGTTCCAATCGTTCAGACGCTCATGCACTCGGGTATGGGCATCGGACCGGCTGCGGCGCTGCTCATCACGCTGCCCGCAATCAGTATTCCGTCGCTGTTCATCGTCCGCGGAGCATTTCCGAAGCGCGTCCTCGCGTTCGTAACGGCGTGCGTCTTCGTATTGGGCGTTGTGGCCGGTATCGCGGCGATGGTGTTCATGCGCTAGCCCCCGGCGGCTTAGTGGACGAGCACCTTCGGCGGGATGAGCCACACCAGTTCGCCGGAGGTCGACGATGCATCGGAGAGATCGACGCGCGCCAGCCCACCCTTCTTCAAATCCACGCGCGCGCCGCCCGTGAGTTCTCCGATGGTTCGGCTGAAGTCGGGCTCGTGCCCGACCAGCATCACCGCCTGCGCGTCGCCGTGCTTGCGCAGCAGTTGTCCAAGCACGTTCACATCGAACGCTTCCGCGAGGTGCACGTCCTCGATGACGCGATCGTCGCGATGCAGCCGCCCCGCGACGATCTCCGCGGTCTGTTTCGCGCGTACGAGCGGGCTGGTAAGAATCACGTCCGGTGCGAGATTGAGATTCGCAAGCGCCTTGGCCTCACGTTCCATGCTTTTGCGGCCTTCGTCCGTCAACGGCCGCTCGGCATCCGAACCCTTCCACCCGTCGGTGTCCGCCGCAACCCCATGGCGCAAGAAATAGAGTTTCATTGGAGCGGTTTACCCGGTTTCTCGGCCGAGCGCGGTCGAGGAGGCATGCGTAACGCGGTCGCGCTCGCGAAGCGGCAGAATCCAGAGCGCGGCGAGGCCGGAGAGCAGCGCACCGCACGCGATGGTCGCGGGCACTCCGGCGACCGTGCCGAGCCATCCGCCGAACAGTGAACCCAGCGGAAGCGTTCCCCACACGAACGTGCGCATCGTTGCGTTCATTCGCCCTTGCAGACGCGTCTCTATCAGCGCCTGCCGGTAACTTACCTGATTGACGTTGTAGATCGGAACGCTGATCGCGACGATCGCTCCCTGTACGAAGAGCACGACGTACGGCGCGACCACTCCCGCCAGCAGAATGCACATTGCCGCGAGACCGCTAACGACGAGCGCGCCCGCGAGCGTCGGCCGCAGCCCGAAGCGGTTTCGTATCCGCACTGCGAAGAGCGCGCCGACGAATCCGAGGTTCGCAAACCCGTCCGCGAGGCCGAGTAACCCCGGCGCAAGGTGCAGTAAGCGGTACGCGTAGATGAAAAATACCGACGTGATCATCGCGCCGCCGAAATTCGTCGTTGCCGTCGCGCACAGAATCCAGCGAAGGTCGGTTGATTTAAAAACGACGCGCAAGCCTTCCGCCATCTCCGAGCGGACCGCACGCACGGATAGCCGCGGCCCCGCGTGCGGCTGTTCGTGCGCGCGAATTGTGAGAAGCGAAGCGACGGAAACGAGGTAAGACACGGCGTCCGCCGCTATCGCGAATGCGGCGCCGATCCATTGCACGAACGCGCCGGCAAGCGCGACGCCGGCCATGGTGGATCCCGAGTTGGAGAATTCGAGCTTGGCGTTGGCGTCGGTGAGCTGCTCCGCGGGCACGAGCACCGGCAAATACGATTGGTAGGCAATACCGAAGAACGCCGACGCCGTTCCACTGAGCAGAGCCACCGCATAAAGCTGGGGCATTCCTAGGACTCCGCCGATTGCCGCGAGCGGAATCGACGCGAGGACAACAAAGCGCACGAGGTCGGCAACGATCATCATGCGCCGTCGCGAAACGCGGTCGGCAATCACGCCTACGAACATGCCCAAGATGGGGAAGGGCAGCGTCTGCAGCGCGGTTAGCACACCGACTTCCACAGCGCTCGCGTGAAGCACGAGCACGGCAAGCGTCGGCAGCGCAAACGTCGTAACGGCACTGCCGAGCAGACTTACCGTTTGCCCGAACCAGAGCTTGTTGAAGCTGCTCGTTTACGTGCCTTCTAGAAAAGCGACGTCGGTCGAGCGCCGGCGCTCCGCGGTGCGCTGCTTAAACTCGCTCACAGTGAAGAAAGTGCGCCTAGGACGGGGGTGCGTCCTTGTCGATTGCGGGGCCCTCGCCTGCGCTCGGGGGTGGTTCGACGAGCTCACCATGACGAGGGTTGGGCGGCGTTGCGTCGTTGTTGATTGCGGGGGCCTCGCCTGGGCTCGGGGGTGGTTCGACAAGCTCACCATGACGAGGAACAAATGTTGCGTCGTTGTTGATTGCGGGGGCCTCGACTGCGCTCGGGGGTGGTTCGACGAGCTCACCATGACGAGGGAGGGCGACGCATTTCTGCGCCGCCACGGCCTTGTCATCGTGAGGGATGAGGGTCAATAGGAGAACGGTTGGATCTGGAAGCTTCCGTAGCCGGAAACGAATGCGCGTCGCGTCGCGCCGTTGATGTTCAGGGAATTGAAGCCGTTGCCGAACGAGAACTGCTCCAGTGCTTCGAATTGCGACCCCGCCGAGTTCAGAACGTAGAGCGAAGAGAGCGAGTTGTTGTTATAGCCCGCGTCGGGCGAAATGGGCGCTTCCGCGAAGAACAGATGATTGACCGGGTCGTTGGCGACCCGGACGAATACCGTTCCTCCGAGTACGGCCGGAATCGACGTCGTCCGCACCGATCCGGAGGTCAGATCGATGTAGTGCAATCCGCAGCCCGGAGCGCCGAGGCTGGAAGCGAAACCCAAGTGCAGGACCGGATCGATGACAAAATCGCCGACACGGCTGCAGTAGTCCGTCGTCAAGTACGAGGCCGTATTCGCGTTGAAGTCGACCGAGACGATGGGCGTCGAGACGCGGCCGAAGAAAGACTGATTCGCTATCACGTAGCCCGTGTTCGTGGACGAATCATAGTCGAACGCCGAGAGATGGAATCCGAACGACGAAAACATACCGTCGAGCGGAACCAACTGGCCGAACGTATTGTGTCCCACGTCCGAAACGAATGCCGCCAAGCCGTCCGTGCCCAGACTTTGCTCGTCGCGTATCAGAAACGCGGCTCTGCCCGGAACCGAATTCCGTCCGGCGCCCACCACGTCCGTCGTCGTCGTTGCCAGCGGCGGGGTCCATGCACCGCCCGGCGCTGCGGCGCTCGCTACGTTCGGGACGAATTCGAACGTCGATGCGTCGAACGGCGGAATTGGATTACCAAGCGGGATCGCAGAGCCGTCCCACATCGAACGGAAGAGTCCCGCATCACCTGCAAACAGACCGTTGTCCGGCACGTCGAAACGGTGATAGCCGCCGTTTTGCTGCGCGATCGGCGCGCTCATCGCGAGGGTGCGCTGATCGAACGAATACACGGAGGAGAGCCACTCGCCGTCGGCAAGCGGTTGCGCAGAGGTTACCAATCCGTCAGTACCGGCACCGGCGATCGAGAACCCGCCGTACGTCGATCCGCCGTCGGGCGTTACGCCGCCGTCTTCCGTGATGAAGCTGACGTCGCTGGCCTCGCCGGCGGCACCGGTGCCGGAAAGCGGAATGACGCGCACGGTATGCTCGAGCGTCGGCAAGAGATTCATTTGCGCAGCGCTGAGCACGACCGTGCCCTTCGTTCCCGCAAGCGTTTGCACGTAGACCGAGCCGCTATCGATCCCGTTTTGATCGACGATGCTGCCGTTGGGATTGCCGACCGTATTTTCCGACCCGTAGATCGTCGGCCCCGCCGCGCTGATTTCCAGAAGCGCACCCGTCGCGTTCGGGACGTTTGAAACGTCGTACGAAACGCGTGCGGTTCCGCCGTACGGAAGCTCGGCAAAGTGCGCGGGGGCCGCGGTGCTGCCGGGATTCGGTACGAAAAGCGGCGCGGGCGGACGTGCGTCGCTTGCAGCGGTCTGCACGCGCGTGTACGCAAAGTCGCTGTACAGCACCATATTCGTGTTCAGCAATATGCCGATGCCGTAGATGCCGTCGCCCTGCAGCGCGCTGACCGGAACGGTCACGGTCCCCTTGCTTTGATACAGCGGCTGAATGTACGCCGGATAGAACAGGTTGCCGGAATACGCATTCACGCGGCCCGGGTGAGAGACGAACAACTGCGCGTTCGCGAGCAGCGCAGAGGGAAACGCGCTGAAATCATACGCGATGTTCATCGTGGGACCGGTCGTCACCGGCGCGACGTTGGGCGCCAGCACGCGTTCCGTCGTTTGCTGCGAGGGACCGAACGTGAGCGTAAACGTCGTTTGCGCGAGCGCGTGATATCCGTGCGCGGCGCGATACGTCAGCGCGATCGTCCGCGTACTCGGCGAGGTGACGGGCAGTCCCGCCGCTTGGAGCAGCTGCGCGGGCAGAAACCGCGCGAAACGAGTCGTTGCCAGAACTTTCGAAGCGCTGCCGTTCACGACGCTGAGCTGATAGGTCGCGTCGTCCGGAATGCCTTCCCAGTCCGGAGCGATCGTGATGTACTCTTGCATCCGCATGCCGTTCGGCTGGCCCGTATTTCCGTCGATCGGCCCAAGCAGATCGATGTAGCCCGGGTCGGTGTCGGTCGTGAACGTCGTGTCGATCGCCGAAAAGTACCGGCCGCTCTGAAACCGGTTGTCGAAGCGCGCCGAATCCCGCTGCATGATCGAAACGTGCGGAACGGCCGGCACCAGCGGCTGGCCGGACTGCGCCATCAAATTCGAAACCAGACGGCCGAGGTCGACTTGCGGGCCGACGTTCAGCGGTTGGTCTGCCTGTGGAATCTCCGAAACCGGATTGCCGCTTTGCGCCAGCGCCGCACGCACGTCGACAGCCTTTTGAAACGGATGACCGGTAAGGCGCGCGACCTGCAGCGCGACGGAGGCCGCGGCCGCAACCTGCGGAGCGGATGCCGACGTGCCGCCGCTGATGACGACGCCGATCGCATTATAATTGCCGGAGCCGTGGAGGACAGACAGCACGTTATCCGACGGGGCCGCGACATTGACGCGCGATCCGAATCCGCTCGAGAATCCGCTGAAGCCGTCGTACCGGGTCTCCGGCACGCTCCGCACGTCCGGGTTCGCGGCGTTGGCCGGATCGCTCGGATTGACGACGGCGATGTCGTCCATCGTCGTGCCGCCGACGTCAATCGCGCCGGTGTCGATCACGCGTGACGGACCCGTCGTCAGCCCGACGTCGTCGAGAATCGTTTGATCCGAAACATTGGTAACGACGTTCGTGGCCGCGGATCCGCCGGTCGCGCCGATTGCCGCGTTCGTGTACGTTCTCGTGCCGTCGTTGGCGGAGATGCACACGACCACGTTCTTGCCGCCGACGATCGTCGCGACCGCGCTCTGTACGAGCGGATCTTCCTCGAAATAGCGTCCCGGAAAACCTTGTGTGTCGAAGCCGAAGCCCAGGCTCGCGGTGATGACGTTGGGCGCCGGCGTTTGATTCGCCGCGGCAAGAAACGCGGCGACGATGTTGCTCGTGTACGGAATCTGCGGAACGACCAGGCGATACTGCGCACCCGGCGCGATGCCCAGCAAATCCGCATACCCCGATGCCTGAGCACCTCCGCGCTGCACGTCGTGCGGCAGCGGCGCCATCATCGAGAAGTCCAAGCCGATCTCTTCGTCCTGTGCGTCACCCGTATTGCACGCCTCCGCGTCGCCCAGCACGTTGCCTCGCGCGTCGACGGTGTATGCCGGAATCAGCGGAAAGCCGGGCCAGTCCAAGTAGTGCTGATTGCCGATCAGGCGGGTCGTCGGACCGAAAAAGCCGGTCGGGAGTTCGCAGGGATCGTTGACGTTGCTCAGCGCGCGCGAGTCCGTAATGTCGCCGATCGATACGTTGGTGATGATCTCGCCTTGTCCGGGATACTGACCGAAGCGCTTTTTGATCGCGTCGTACGCCGCGAGTGCATTGACCCCCGTCGGCGCCAGCATCGGCTGGGCGTCGGCGATCACCGCGTAGTTATCCGGCAATTCCGAAGCGCCGGGCGCAACCGCGAACCGCGAGCGAACGCCGTTCGTGCGAACCTGCGCAGCCTTTTTCACGGCTTGCATCATCTGCGGCGCCGACAGCTGCGCGCGCGATACCGCGAGCGTAGAGACTTGCCAATCCGGTTCCGCAAAGACGATTCCCGGAGTGCCGCGCAGCGACGCAATCGCGCGCATGACGTTTGACGCCGTGAAGTGCACGACGTACGCGTTGGCAAGATCGGCACGCGGAGCCGCGCCTCGCGCCTGGGCCGCCATGCGCATCCCTTCGACTTGCGAACGCGAAATCGCCGTGCCAATGCGCGTGAGTCGATCCGCACCGATTTTGCCGAGCGCAGTATTGACGTACGATTGGTTGGTGTACGAGAACGCACCGTTGACAAGAGCGGCGCTGCGCTGCCGCGCGAACGCCGCGCGCTGCTGCAGCAGACTCGCCGCCGGAACCGTTACCGAATCACTCGTAGGGGCCGATCCGGCGCCGAAGACGACGATGGCTCGATTCGACGCGTACGGCTGCCGTTGCGCGTTTTCGAGTTCATTTTTGACGCCGTCCCGATCTGCCACGTTGGCTGCGACGTGACGTACTTGTTTGTACTTCCCGTCCTTGCCGAATATCATGGTCAAACCGTCGGCGTAGACCGAAGCCCGGTCGCCGTTCGCAAGGGTAACTTCATACAGCACTTTCGAGGGCACCGTGGCACGCGGTGCATCCGGATGCCGCGGAGTGGTTACCGCTGCCGGCGTCGTGTTCGTCGCACCGATCAGCAAAACGAGCGTCGCTGCGCAGGCGCGCGCGACAACCGACTTAATACGCAACTGCAACTCCCTGTGGGTTGGAGACGCCAGCCGATGACGGCGGGCGCAGGACGATCGTGGGATCGAGCGTGAGGTCCGGAGCGTACGCAGCGACGGTTCCGGCCGAAGACTCTGCTACGAAAATGCGATCCAGCGCGGAATCGTAAGCCAGTTCCGCGGGAAGATTCGGATCCGCTACGGCGATGGCCGGCGGCGCGCTCGCGGTCAGCGGCAGACGCCAGAGCTCGCCGCTGCCGGAAACCGTGCCGCTCACCCATGCAGTCGTACCGTCGAGGCTCGCGAGAATCTGCCCCGGCGTGCCGGTAACCGGCGCGAGCGGAACGTGCTGGAGACCCCAGAACGGTGCCGCGCCATAGAGCGTATACGCGTCGAGCTGCTGCGTCGATGCGTTTGAAACCAGCCACACTTCGCTTTGCGTCGCGGACGGCGGCACGTAGGCGCCCCCCGTTGCCGACGTGACGGCGAAGGGTGACAGCGTCGCCGTATCGCCGGTGGCGCCGCCGGTGAACGAGCTCGCGATGATCGCGCTGGCGCTCGAAACGCCGAGTATTTGGTCCTGGAAAATTCGCGAGGACCAGGCGACGGACGTTACGCCGGCAATCGGCGAGGGCGTGAATCCGCTGCGCGGGTTTCCGTCGGTATCGAACGCGTGAATGGTGCCCGATCCCGAATCGGCCACGAACATCGTTTGATCGGAGGGGTCGTACGCGAGGGAAACCGGCTTCTGCAGCCCGGAAAATGCGCCGCTCGCGAGCTGCACCGGCGTGCCGGCGTCGTCATACGCGAGCACGCTTCCGGAAGCGTACGCGACGAACACCTCGCTGCGCTGCGCGATGGACGAGGTGGTCGTCACCGTCGTGTTCTGCGTGTCGGTAGCGCGCGCGGTCAACGTACCCGTATAACCGGCGGGCGCTTGCGCCGTCGCGACGATGTTGAATTGCGAGGGACCTGATCCGGGCAGAACGGCGAAGTACGAATTCCCGGAATTGGTCTGCAGCGTAACGCCCGGAGCGATCCCCGGCGGCACGATGGCGTTCCCGTCCGCGTCGCGCGGGGTCACCGCCAAGGTTATGCTATGCGGTCCGACGACGGCATATCCGCCGCGCGTGCTCGCCAAATAGGGTTGATTCGGCAGCGGATCGATCGTTACCGATCGGACGATGCCGTTGACGACGGCCGAAACGGTGTTGAGTGTGCCGGCCACGACGGGCTGCACCACCGTAACCTGGCCGAGCAGCGTTCCCGACGGAGCTCCCGCCGAGGTTTGCGGCGCGTCGTACAGCGACACCACGAACGTGTCGGTTCCCACCGGCGCTTGCAGCGCCAGGCTCGATAGCGCGGAACTTCCTTTATTGACGAACGCGCTCAGCGATGGGTCGGCGTTTACCGTGACGAGGGCGCTCTGCGCGCTCGGTGAAACGAATTGCGGTTTTCGCGCCGCGGATTGCCCGGCGCTCGACGGCCACGCGATGGAAAAGGATACCGGAGCGAGCGACTTCGTCTGAGGGGTAGGCAGTGCGTCGTGCGCTGACGACGAGCACCCGGTAAGCGCGCTAACCGCACCGGCCAGCGCCAATGCGGCGATGCGCCGCGTTCGAAAATGAAGCTCTGCGATCATGTTGGTCGACCGATTCGCTCATCGCGCGGCGTGCGCTCTTTGGTTGTCACACCCATGACACCGAGACGCATTTCGTCGGTCGCGTGCGTGAAAAGGACGCGTCAAATTGCCGATACTGACGCCAAGGTGACATATCACAAGGGCGTGGACGCCAAGTTGCGTACCGAGCGGAAATGAAATTGCGAGAGACGCTTTTGACGATCGCGTGCGCGTCGCTGCTCACCGCCTGCGGCGGGGGCGGCGGCGGTTCCGCTGCGCCGGTTCCCATCGTGACACCGACTCCGACTCCTTCGCCTACGCCATCGCCGGCGCCGCTCACGGTTTCACCGTCGACGATGTCGTTCGTCGCGAGCGGCGCCCAGCAGCGCGCAACGGCTGCGGAGAGCAACTACTCCGGTTCGTTCACGGCAGCGGCGGATGCCGCAAGCTGCACGAACGTGGCAACCGTCGCGCCCGTTTCCGGAACGCCCGGCGCTTTTACGGTCACCTCGGGCACCGCCGCCGGAACGTGCTCCATCGCCGTCACGGACGCGAACGGTCAGAAGGCGGCCATCACCGTCACCGTCACGATCACGCAAGGAACGATCCAGTAATGCACGGCCGCCGCTCTTTGCTGCGATGCGCCGGCGCCGCTGCGTGCATTGCACTGCTTGCCGCGTGCAGCGGCGGGACGCCGGCGCTGCCGCCTGCCCGCGGCGCGCAGGCGTTGCAAGACGTTTCCTTCACGATGCACTGGCCGTCGCGCCGGGATCTCGCCCACCTGCGACGTCCGCTCTATATATCGCCGAGCACGCTGTCCGTGGTGATCGAAGTCAACAGCGATCCCACGCTGACCGTGAAGGCCGACAATCCCTCTACCGCCGGCAGCACCGCGACCTCCACCGTGAACGTTGCCGCGCCCGTGGGATCGGACACGTTCTACTTCACGCTTTGGGACGGCACCGGCGGCACGGGCAACGAGCTCGGGCAGGCGCAGGTCACGCAAACGGTTGTCGCCGGTAAAGTCAACACGATTGGGGCGACCGTCAACGGCGTCCTCGCAAAGATCGGCATCAGCCCCGACGCCGGCCAGCCGTTCCTCGAAGTGGGAACGAATTCCGGCGGCACGCCGGCATTTACGATGGTCGGCGACGTTCCGGCGACGTTCGCAATCTCTCCGCTCGACGCCGACGGCAACGTCATCGTCGCGCCTGGAGCCGTCCCCTCCATCTCACTTGCCGGTTCGGATCCCTCGCTCGCCGTTGCGCAGACGAGCGGCAATCATTACACGGTGCAAGTTGTCGCGCCGCCGTCGCCGGGCGTGCATCCCTCGCTGGTTGCAAGCGGATCCGACGGAAACGGATTTACGGCGACGACGCACGTTCCGCTCGTCGTATCTCCCGCAATCTTCGTCGCTTCCGCAAATGGTACGAGCGGGCTCGTGCAAATTTTGGACGGGAGCGGAACGCCGGTGCCGCTCAGCGGTGCGTTCGCGGGGCTGCAGCATCCGAACGGCATCGCATACGACGCCGCGGATCGGCGCGTATTCGTCACAGACACGGCCGGCGGCGGAACCGTCTTTGCCTTTACCGAGGACGGCAAAGCGGCGGGTATCGCTCCAATCGGTTTTTCCGGAGCAACCGCGATCGCATACGATCCACAGAACGGTCAGATCTACGTGACCGCGCAAGCGCAGAATACCGTCGGCGTCTTCACCGTGCAAGGCGCTGCCGTTACCGCTTCCGGTTTTGCGGGTTTGAACGCGCCGAACGGAATCGCCCTATCGGGCTCCAACCTTTGCGTCACGAGCGCGACGGCAGGACAGAATCCCGCGTGCTTCACCGCGTCGGGGGCGGCCGCTCCGCCGACCGTATGGCAAAGCTCGACGATCGCATCCACCGCCGTTGCCTACGATCCGGTACGGAACGCGCTTTGGATAGCGGGCAACGCGTCGGGTTCTCCGTCGCTTACGGGATACGACGCGTCAAACGGGTACTCACAGTACGCATACACGAGCGGGCTGACGTCGCCGGCAGGCGTCGCCTTCAATCCGATGCTGCAAGAAGTCGCCGTGCTCGACGGCGGCAGCGCTAACATCCTCGAATTTCAAGACACCTGGCCGTACCTTCAAGACACGGCCTCGACGATTCCACTTCCCGCCGGTACCGGAACGCCGGCGGCCTTCACCCTCACGTACTGATTCGTCAGCGCGCGAGTTCTTGCGCGAGCGCTCGGTGACGGGGATTCCCCGTCACCAGCGCGGAGACGCTGTACGCCAGCGAAAGCGCGCGCGCGTGCGTGCGTCCCTCGAGTACGTCTATCGCTTCTTCGATGGCATTCGCGCTTTCGGCGCGCCGCCCCAAGCCTGAATAGCCTTCTGCGAGCAGCCGAAGCGCGCATCCCAACCGGCGGTGATTGTTCATCCGCCGTGCATCCGTCGCCGCAATCGACGCCGCATCGACTGCATCCAAATAGCGCCGCCGTTTCAAGTCCGCGGTGGCCTCGAAGCAATGCGCGTCGACCCAGCCCAGACTGCCTCGCGGCAGCACTTCACGCGCCCGCGTTGCGAACGCCTTCGCGGCATCCGCGTCTCCGTGCAGCGCTTCGCATTCCGCAATACGCTTGTACAACAGGCCGAGATCCGACGGCAGGCACGAAGCCTGCGCGAAAGCCACGCATTCACGCAAGACCTTCAGGGCACCGGGCGCATCGTTGCGGTTCATCTCCAAGTGTATCGAGTACGCGACCACCGCGAGGACGGTGTCGCCGCCGAAAGCGCCGGTTCGGGCGAAGTCCAACGCTCGCTCCACCGTCGTGCCCGTGGAAGCCTCGTCACCGTACAACTCCGCGCGCAGCAGCGCGAGAAGCGCCAAATGGCGCGCGCGCAGGCCGACCGGCGCCGGCTGCAGGCGCCCGAGCAGTTCACCCGCGGTCTCGAGCGCACGCAGCGCCTCGTGCAAAAATCCCAGATCGTCTTCATTTGCCGCGTGCCGCAGCGAAGCCGCGATGCTGGCGGTCAACAACGCACGGTCGCCGTTGCCGGCGACGTGGCGCAATTCAGCGATAGCGTTTACCGAGAGATCGCGCGAAGCGCCGGCTTCGCCGCGTGCCCACAAGAGCGCCGCGCGAGCGACATCCAGACGAGCGATCATGCGCCGGCGCGCGAGCGGCGGTCCGCCTTCCGCGATTCGCAGACCCGCGTCGAGCGCTTCCCCCGCGCGATCGATGCGATCGGCGTCGATCAGCCATTCGCCGGAAAGCGCCATACATTCGACTTTATTCTCCGCCCCTTGCGCCTCGGAAGCGACGCCGCGAAGCGTTTCGATCGCCGCATCCGTGCGCCCCGCGTCGCGCAGCGATCGCGCGTACGCAAGCGCGAGGTCTGAACGGTCCAATGCGGTCGTCGCCACGATCGCCGTGGCGGGGTTCCAGCGCAGAAGCTCGGCGAGTCTCGCGTGCGCGGCGTTGCGCTCGCGATAGAAGTGGCGCAGCGAAAGTCCGAGATCCGCGGCAACGCGTTTGTGGACCTCGTACCCCAAGTCGCACCGCGTGACGATGGCATGGTGGCGTCCCTGGTGCAGCCGTTGCGCGCCTTTCGTGCCGCCTTTGAGATGCTCGGCTGCGGCGGATACCGCCGCGCGAATGCGCGCCAGAACTTCGCGGTCGTCGGCGCCCGCCGAATCATCGAAAAAATGGGCGACGAGATGGTTGGAGCGTAGTTGGCGCGCGTTTTCGAGATGATGCAGCAAATGGCGTACTGCCGCTTCACCATCAGTGCTGCGCGCGACCGGCTTTTTCACGCGCGCCGTAACTTCTCGAGGAGCATCATGTATGGATGTGCGCCTAAGCTGGTGCTGCGTCCTTGTCGAGCGTGGGGCCCTCGCCTGCGCTCGGGGGTGGTTCGACAAGCTCGCCACGACGAGTACATAAAAAGGCGGCGCGTTGGCGCCGCCTTTCTGTTTGCCCGTTACAGGTGGTTAGAGGTCTTCGGGGTTGATGCCGCGGTAGCCGGTTTTGTCGTACTGCGTCTTCTTCGGCGGAGCGTGCACGCTGACGTGGTCTTCGTATTCGCCTTCGTACTGAACCGTTGCGGGTTCGCGTGTGCGATCGTAGGCGCTTACGAGTTTCTGCATGCCGTCGCCGCCGCCGCCGCCCATGACTTCGGCCAGCGCTGCGTCGTCGGCAGACATGCCCTCGTAGAGCGATGCCTCGAAGGCGTTGCGCGGACGTCCGTCGTCGTCGAGATCTTGCCCTTCGGGCTCGATCTGCAGGTTGCGGTAACGCGACATACCGGTACCGGCCGGGATGAGTTTGCCGATGATGACATTCTCTTTGAGGCCGAGCAGCGGATCGTGCTTGCCCTTGATGGCCGCGTCCGTGAGTACGCGCGTCGTTTCTTGGAACGACGCCGCGGACAGGAACGATTCCGTCGCGAGCGATGCCTTCGTCACGCCGAGCAGCACCGGTTCGGCTTCCGCCTTCTGCTGATCCGAGTTCAGTTTCTCGTTGTTCTCGCCGAAGTACGAGGCCTCGACGAGCTGGCCCGGGAGCATCTGCGTGTCGCCGCCGTCGCGGATCTTCACCTTGCGAAGCATCGAGCGGACGATGACTTCGATGTGCTTGTCGTTGATGTCGACGCCTTGCGAACGGTAGACCTTCTGCACTTCCTGAACCAGGTAGTTTTGCAGCGCGGTCTCGCCCTTGATGCGCAGAATGTCGTGCGGGTTGAGCGAACCTTCGTTGAGCTGATCGCCCGCGTTGATTTTGTCGCCTTCGTGCACCGCGAGATGCGTTCCGTGCGGAATGTCGTACTCGTGGCGCTCGCCCGTCTCGTCGGTGATGATGACGACGCGGCGGTTCTTCTCTTCACCGAAGCTGACCTCGCCCGCGACCTCGGTGATCGTGGCTTGGCCTTTGGGTTTGCGCGCTTCGAAGATTTCTTCGACGCGCGGCAGACCGGTGATGATGTCTTCCGTCGCAACGCCGCCGGTGTGGAACGTACGAAGCGTGAGCTGCGTGCCCGGCTCGCCGATGGACTGCGCGGCGATGATGCCCACCGCTTCGCCGATGTCGACTTTGTTGCCGGTCGCCAGATTGCGTCCGTAGCACATGGAGCAGACGCCGTACTTCGCTTGGCACGTGAGCACCGAGCGGATCTTCACCGTCTTGATCTCCGCAGCGACGATCGCCTTGACCTTCTCTTCGTCGATCTCGTCGTCGCGTTTGACGATGACGTCTTTACCGGCCTTGATGTCTTCGGACGCGCGGCGGCCGATGATGCGATCTTGCAGCGGCTCGATGATCTCCTTGCCGACGGCAATGTCGGAAACCGTGATGCCGTTTGCCGTACCGCAATCTTCCTCGCGGATGATGACGTCTTGCGCAACGTCGACCAGACGCCGCGTGAGGTAACCCGAGTCCGCCGTACGCAGCGCGGTGTCGGCCAGACCCTTGCGCGCGCCGTGCGTGGAGATGAAGTATTCGAGAACGGTCAGACCTTCTTTGAGCGAGGCTTTGACCGGAATCTCGAGGATTCGGCCCGACGGGTCGGACATGAGGCCGCGCATACCGCCCAGCTGTTTGACCTGTGCGATAGAACCGCGCGCGCCCGAGGTCGCCATCATGAACACCGGGTTGAGCGGGTTCTGCGCCTCTTGCATCGCGACCGTGACTTCGTCGCTGGCCTTGGACCAGATCTCGATCGTCTTGTTGTACTGCTCTTCTTGCGAGATGAAGCCTTGCTCGTAGAGCTTGTGCAGGTCGTCGACTTCGGTCTGCGCCTTTTCGAGAATCTCGTACTTCTTGGTCGGGACGACGATGTCGGTGATCGACACGGTCGTGCCCGAGCGCGTGGCATAGTGGAAGCCGAGGTCCTTGATCGCGTCGAGGAACTGCGCGGTCTCCGCGTTGCCGTAGCGGCGGTAGCAGTCCGTGATCAGCCGACGCAGCGCGCCCTTGTCGAGAATGTGGTTCACGTACGCGTGATTCCAATTCTTCGGGAACGCGAGGTTGAAGATCACGCGGCCGATGGTCGTGCGAATGATCTCGCCCTTCCAGCGCACGTTCACAAAGTCGTGCAGACCGGCGTTGTTCGTGTCGTACGCCATGATGGCTTCATTCGAATCCATGAACGTACGCAGACGCTCGGGCTCACCGTCCTTGGACGCCTTGCCGTCTTTCTTGGCGCGATAGACGCGCTCGTCGTAATCCTCGACGATCGCCGCCTTCGCCGGTCCCTTGTACTCTTCGCGCTGGAACGTGAGGTAGTACAGGCCCAAGACCATGTCTTGCGTCGGGATCGACACCGGATTGCCGTACGCCGGCAACAGAATATTGTTGCTTGAAAGCATCAGGATGCGCGCTTCCGCCTGCGCACCGGCGCTCAGCGGAAGATGCACGGCCATCTGGTCGCCGTCGAAGTCGGCGTTGTACGGCGTGCAGACCAGCGGATGCAGATGGATGGCTTTGCCTTCCACCAGCACCGGCTCGAACGCCTGAATGCCGAGGCGATGCAGCGTGGGCGCGCGGTTGAGCAGAACCGGATGCTCGCGAATCACTTCGTCGAGCACGTCCCAGACTTCCGGACGCACGCGTTCCACCATGCGCTTCGCGCTCTTGATGTTGTGCGCTTGTCCGCGGTCGACGAGTTTCTTCATGACGAACGGCTTGAAGAGCTCGAGCGCCATTTCTTTCGGAAGACCGCACTGATGCAGCTTCAGCGACGGGCCGACGACGATGACCGAACGGCCGGAGTAGTCGACGCGTTTGCCGAGCAGGTTCTGACGGAAGCGGCCTTGCTTACCTTTGAGAATATCGCTGAGCGATTTGAGCGGACGATTGTTCGGGCCCGTGACCGGACGGCCGCGACGGCCGTTGTCGATGAGCGCGTCGACCGCTTCCTGCAGCATGCGCTTTTCGTTCTTGATGATGATCTCGGGCGCGCTCAGTTCGAGCAGCCGTTTCAGACGGTTGTTGCGGTTGATGACGCGGCGGTAGAGATCGTTCAGGTCGGACGTGGCGAAGCGGCCGCCGTCGAGCTGCACCATCGGGCGCAGTTCGGGCGCGATCACCGGCACCGCGGAGAGGATCATCCACTCCGGCTTGTTGCCGCTGTTGAGAAACGCTTCAATGACCTCGAGGCGCTTGATGGCCTTGAGGCGCTTTTGTCCGGTCGTTTCTTTGAACTCTTTGCGCAGATCTTCTTGCAGTTTGCGCAGGTTGAGATCGCGCAGCAACTCGCGGATCGCTTCCGCGCCCATGCCGGCTTTAAAGGCGTTGCCGAACTTGTCGCGATGCTCGCGGTACTTCTGCTCGGTCAGGACTTCGCGCTTCTGCAGCGGCGTGCCGCCCGGATCGATCACGACGTATGCCGCGAAGTAGATCACCTTCTCCAGCTGGCGCGGCGACATGTCGAGCAGAATGCCGATGCGGCTGGGCACGCCCTTGAAGTACCAAATGTGGCTGACGGGCGTCGCCAGTTCGATGTGGCCCATGCGCTCGCGGCGAACCTTCGCACGCGTGATTTCCACGCCGCAGCGATCGCAGATCATGCCTTTGAAGCGGATCCGCTTGTATTTGCCGCAGTGGCATTCCCAGTCTTTGGTGGGGCCGAAAATCTTCTCGCAGAACAAGCCGTCGCGTTCGGGCTTGAGCGTGCGATAGTTTATGGTTTCGGGTTTCTTGACTTCGCCGAACGACCACGCGCGGATCTGCTCCGGCGAGGCGAGGCCGATGCGCATCGCATCGAAATTATTGACGTCAATGAGGTTCAACTGTGTACCTGTCACAGGAGGTGCACTCGGAACCGCAGCCTACGCAGGGCGCGCCGTCTCACGTTGTCGTAAGGGGGCCCACCGTCGCTTTTGGTCCGCCAGCTTCGTCATCCTGAGCCTGTCGAAGGACGCCCGCTGGGGCACAGACGGATATTATACCGCGGGGACGAGGTGGGGGCAAGGGATGGCGGCGATACCCTCAACCTGAGGAGGTGGTTCGAGCCCCTTTCGTCATCCTGAGGTATCGAAGGACCCCCGAGCGTCGTCGAGGGGCCTCGACAAGCTCGGCGGTGGTTCGATACCTCACCATGACGAGGTTCGATACCTCACCATGACGAGGTTCGATACCTCACCATGACGAGGTTCGCTACCTTGGAGCGGGACTTTTCCCGAGGGAGCATCCAAAGTTCCGACGGCTCGGGCGACGGATTTACTATAGCCTGCTAGGCCATAGACGGAACGATCAAGCCACCACCAAACTCGCGAGGAACTAAGCATGATACGTTCGATCGCGCTAGGGGTGGCCGTTGCGCTTCTCTCGGCATGCTCTGCCGGGAGCACGACCCCTCCTACTGCATCCCTACCAACATCCAACACGCTCCCCGCTGCCCAACCCGATAGCCTTACCACAGACAGCACCGCGGCGACAACCGACACCACTGCCGCGACCACCGACAGTACTGCCGCAACCACGCCCGGCACCTTCGGCGGATTTGCGAACGGATCGGCGTACGCCGCCCACGTCACCGTCGATACCGGTGTGGGCGTCCACGCGATAGCCGGACCGCTGGCCCCCGTCTCGCTCGGGTGCCTCACCGGCAACAAAAGCGCCTATAACTCGGTAGCATCCGTGGCGCTAAAACCGTACCTGGTCAGCGGCACCGCCGCCGATGCGCTCTCCGCCTCGTACAGTTCGACGACGGGCTCGCAAGTCTCGACCTCCACGATTCAGAGCGTCAGCCTGTTGAACGGCCTCATCAAAGCCACGACGGTAAAAGCGGAGGCGAACAGCACCGCGAGCGCGGGCTCGGCGACGAGTAACGAAACCGGTTCCCAGCTCGCCGGTCTGGTCGTGGCCGGAACGCCGATTTCGGTCATGCCCGCCCCCAACACCAAGATTACGCTCGCCAATCTCGGTTACGTCGTGCTCAACGAAGTGTACGGCTTGAGCAACAACGCCGTAGCGGCGAACGGCACGCGCTCGACCGCGATCAACGTCAACATGATCCATGTGTACGTAACGAGCGCAAACGCGCTCGGAATCGCGGTGGGAACGCAAATCATCGTCGCGAGCGCTCACAGCGCGTTCACCGTGCCGCCCGCGCCGTTTGCAGAAAATGCGACCGCGTACTCGCTCTACGCAAAAGGCTACGCCGGAAACTTGAACGCGACGAGCGGTCCTTGGGCGATCGCGTCTATCTCGTGCAATTCGTTCTCCGATACGAACCGGCTCGCTTCGGCCACGACTCCGGTCGGCTCGCTCGGTACGATGGTGAACACGACGAGCGCCAACGTCTCTTCCACCACAACCACCGTCAATGCGAGTTCCGATACCGCGAGCGTCAATGCGATACACGGCCTCGTGACGGCCCAAGCGCTCGATGCGAAGGCAAAAGTCACGCGCAGCGGCAGCGTATTTGGCCGGTCGGCGTCGCTTACGTTCACCTCGCTTAAGGTCGGCGGGACGTCGATCTCCGCCTCCGTCGCGCCGAACACGCGCGTAACGATTGCAAACCTGGGATATGCTATCGTGAACGACCAAGCCGGCTCCGTCACGACAGCGGGTGTGTACGAAGAGATCGATGCCGTCGTCGTTCACGTGACCACGGCGAATTCGTACGGCCTTCCTATCGGTGCTACGATCATCGTCGGGCACGCCCGAGCGGGGATCAACGCGATATAGGATAGCGAAACCGCGCGGGGCTCTCGCCGTACATGCGGAAGGAGGGCTCATGAAGGGTTTAGCGTTGTTCATGGGAGTGCTGCTGACCGGTCTTACGGCGGCAGCACTTCCCGCGCGTGCCGACAGTTACTCGTATACGCGCACGGTGGATAGGTCGATCTCGGCCGCCGGTTCAAAAGCGATCGAGGTAGCGGGGGTCAACGGCAACATTGATTTGTACGGCGACGGCGGCACGGCCGTGCGCGTGCATGCCGTGCTGCGCGCCCGCTCGGAAGAGGCGCTGCACGTGCTCGACGTGCGTACCGTTCAGAGCGGCGGCGCGGTGCGCGTGGAAGACGTCTGCCCGCAGGAGCGGCATTTTATCTTCTGGAGCTTTGCCGACTGCGACATCGAACTCGAAGTCCATTATCCGCGAGCGCTGGACGTGACGTTGAGCAGCCAGAACGGCAACGTCACGATCGACGGCGCGCGCGCCGGCGTATCGATACTCAATCGAACGGTAACGTGCGTGTGAACGGCGCAGGCGGAGCGGTCAGCGTGAAACTCGATAACGGCAACGTCACGATTGTGAACGCGCCTGCGAATATCACGGCTTCGGCTCACAACGGGAATGTCACGGCGGCCCTCGCAAGCCCGTGGCGCGGCACCGCGATCGCGATGAGTACCAACGCCGGGAACGTCACCCTGCGAGTGCCTTCCGGCTTTGACGCCAAACTGAGCGCGCGCACACGCCTGGGAGACGTGCGCAACAGCGCCAACTTGAGAAACGGCCCCGTAACCGTCACGGCTACCACCACGTTCGGGGACATCCGCATCACGCGCGAGTAACGCTAGCGCAGCGCAAGCAGCGATAATGCGAGCGACGGCAACGTTACCGCGGCGCCGATTGCGAGAAACCGCCACGGGTTCACGGCTATGCCTTCGCGCCGCAGCATCATCACCCAGAGCAGCGTCGCGAGCGAAGCGCTGATGGAGAGGTTTGGTCCGAGATCGATGCCGACGAGCACGGCGTGCCGCACGTGCGGCGCAACGCCGTGCGCGCGCAGCGCGTAGCGTGCAATGACGCCGCTCGGAAGATTGTTGATCGCGGCATCCGTCAGCGTGACGACGGCGCCCGCGTAGAGCCGGCCCAGGACAGGCGGCATGGCCGAGGCGTGACGCAGCACCGTGCGCGCCAGTTCGAGCGCTCCCGTGGCATCGAGCGCGCGCACGATGACGAACAGCCCCGCAACCAGCGGAATCACCGACCACGGCGCTTCGCGCGCGACGAGCGCAGCCGCAGCGGGCTCGCGCACTCCCGCGAGCAGCACGCAGAGTACGCCGAGCGCGAAGGCGACGTATCCGACGGGCCAGCCGAGCGCCGCCGCACCGACGATAATTGCAAGTGACGCGCAGACGATGACGAACGCAAAACGTCCGCCGCTCGAAAGCTGCGCGCATCCGGCGGGCGCTTCGTACCGCTTTCGCAGTTCTCGCGCAAACAGCACGAGCATGACGACGAATGTGACGAGCAGCGCGATCGCGGACGGCGCCGCGAACAACACGAGCCACGGCACGAGTTTGGGAAGCGGCGAGAACACGACCAGGTTCGCCGGGTTGCTGATCGGCAAAATAAAACTGGCGGCATTTGCGACAAATGCGACGGCATAGGCGAATGGAACAATCGAGATGTTCGATGCGCGCGCCACTGCCAGCACCGCCGGCGTCAGCAGCAGTATCGTGCCGTCGTTCGAGAGCAGCGCCGTGACCGCAATCGCGCCGGCGAACAACCATCCGAACAGCATACGAGTATTGCCGTGCGAGCGCACGGCGAGCACGCCTGCGAGCCATTCGAAGATGCCGTTCACGCGTGCGAGCTCGGCGAGGGCAAGCATGCCGAGCAAAAACGCATATACATCCAAGCCGTCGCGTGCTGCGTACGCAGCTTGCGTGCCGGAGAGCAACCCGGCGGCGACCAGCACGGCCGCTCCCAGCGCGGCCCAAAGCCACTCGCCGATGCGCAGCGGACGCGCAACGATCGCGGCTATCGTTGCAGCGGCGATTGCCCACGTTGCGACGGAGTGCACTCCGCGCAGTTGCTGCGCACAACCGTGCGCCCCCTCTTCATAGTTCGAAAGACGATTGGGTAACGGGAGTTAGGCCCTCAATTAACAGCTTTCGAGGAGAATCTAGACGCATGAGTTCACGTGCTATTCTCGGCCTAGCCTCCGTCGCCGGACTCGTCGTCAGTATGGCCGTCCCGGCATTCGCGCAGACGACCACTAACACGAATACGAACACCACGACGACGACACCCACGACAACGACGACTATGCCGCCAACGAAGACCACGACCAAGAGCCCGTTGCAGAACTGTCCGCCCGGTACGTCGGCGACCACAACGACGGGCCCGAATACGACTCCCAATACCACGACCACTACAAACGGCACGTCGACGACCTCTACCACGACGAGCGGTACCACGACGACGACAACGAGCGGGACGAACGGCAGCACCGGCGTCACGACGCCCGGGACGCCCGTAACCAAGACGAATCCGACCGGCACGGGCACGACGACCACGCAGACGCCCGCCGTGAGCACCACGCCGAACTGCACCAATACGACGACGCCGGAGCAGAACGCGCCCGCAACCGCGCCGATGACCGGTACTACGGAAATGAACGCGCTCACCAATAATCCGAACGGTCCGGATTGGCTGGCGAAGTTCAACCGTCCGAACGTTCGTTCTTCGAACTATCTCGGCACGACGACGCACTCGCACTCGATGATGCGCACGCACATGATGAAGTGCCACTACGTCATGGAATCCGGCAAGCGCACCAAGATCTGCAAATAATCACGGGGCGCCGTACACGCCAAGAGAGTCCGCTTACGCCGGACTCTCTTTTTTGCGCTCCAAGAACACGTCGACTTCTTGAATGAACCGCTCGAACGCCGTTCGATGCAGATTGTGCCCCTGATCCTCGAAAACGCGGATTGCAACGTTCGGTCCGCCGCGTTCGCGTACGAATTTCAGATCTTCGATCGGCACGATGCTCTCTTCGGCGCCCGCCATCGCCAGCAGCAGCGGTTTCGGATACGCTTCCAAATCACCGCGCAGATCCCACGACTCCGGCGGGTTTTCATCCCGAAGGCGCTCGATCGGCGTTACGGTCATCTCCCGGACCGCATGTTTCTTACGTTCCACGTCGATCTCGCCCCAGCCGTATTCGCGATACTCTTCTTCCACTTTCGTATCGCGCTGGGCGCCTTTGTACGCAAAGAGCGTGCGCAGGTCCGCCAAGAACTCGGCGTACCACGCACCTCCGGCTTGCCGGATCATCGGGTCCACCGCGACGATGCGATTGACGTCGAAGCGGCGGCCGCCCAAGATCGCCACGGCACCGCCCCACGAATGACCGACGAGCACGTCGACCGGATCGGGAATGGTTTCCATGACGTTGTACAGATCGAGCAGCGCGCGGTGCAGCGTCATCGGCCCTTGAACGGCCGCGGAATCGCCATGCCCGCGCTGATCGTATGCGTAGATGCGAAAGCGATCCGCATAATGGAGCGCCATGCGCTCCCACGATTTGCGCGAACTCGTCATACCGTGAATGCACAGCATGACGGGACCGCGATCGCCCCAGCGTTCCAGAATTGTCGGAGCGCCGTCGTCGAGCGCTATGCGTTCTTCCGTATGTGTCACCTTCGTTGTATACGTCATTCTCGCGCGCGCTTACTGCGCGGAAAATCCGGGTATACGCCCAACGGACGTGCACCTTTCGCATCCCCGGCCGGCTTCGGCACAGGCCGCCTATCTGGAGATGCTCGAGCATCTCACGTCGGAACTTCTTGAGTCGATCGGCGTTGACGATCGTCTCGAGGCCGCCCTTTGCTTCTTCGTGCCCGCCATAGCGCAAGGCGCATCGATAGCGCTTGACGATGGTCTCGGCCAGGCCCGCATACGGTCCGCCGGGCACCAATCGGGCGTGAGCGTCGATATTCCGCTGCTGAATGACGAGGGACGCCTTGGCTGCTTGCAACTCTACTTCCGTGAATCCGTAGACGCGCCCGAGCGTTCGTTGCTCGAGCTACTCTCTACGCGGATTGCCAAGGCCATGCGCCACTCGCTGGCCTTCGAACGCGAGCAGCGCGCCTCGTTTGCATTTCAATACGCCGCGCTCACAACGCAGTTGCCGCGGCTCCCGGGATACCGGGTGGATGCGGTGTACGAAGCGGGCCGCGCGGAAGCGCTCATCGGCGGCGACTGGTACGATGCCTTTCTACTCGCGGACGGGCGGCTCGTCCTCACGATTGGCGACGTCGTCGGCTCCGGTTTACGAGCAGCAGTTGCGATGGTGAGCGTGCGCCAGAGCTTGCGCACGGTCGCGCAGCTTCACCCCGATCCCGCGCTCATGCTCGAAGCGGCGAACCGCACGCTGTTGGAAGAATTTCCGGATCGTTTCGTCACGACGTTCGTTGCACTCGTCGACCCCGTAACGCAGACGTGCACGTATGCCGGCGCAGGTCACCCGCCGCCGCTTTTGCGCTTGAGTGACGGCTCAGTCGTGCAGCTTCCGACGTCCGGCGTTCCCCTGGGCGTCGGCGGTTTCAGCGAGAACCTGTGCGTCAATCACGTCGGCATCAGTGCCGGAAGCATGCTGGTGCTCTACACCGACGGCGTCACGGAGGTCCATCGCCGCCCGATTGAAGGCGAGTCGGCATTGCGCGACGCCGTCGCCGCCCTCGAATCCGGGGCTGCCGAGCCGGCAAGGAGATTGTATCGCACGCTGCTTCCGTCGGGCGCGCGAGACGACGTTGCGATATTGACGCTCTGCGTGCAAACGCCGAGCGAGATACCGCGTTGGCGATTCGATCCGCACTGGTCCGACGTCACGCATCGCGCACGGCTGGAAATCACCGACGTGCTCGTACGCGAAGGGCTGGACGAGGCTTGTTTGTTCGTCTTCGACGTCGTGTTCGCGGAAGTCGTCGCAAATTTGATTCGCCATGCACCCGGGACGGCCGAGATGCTCCTGCAGATTCAGGCCGACAGCGTCGTTCTCCACGTGCTCGATAAAGGCCCGGGGTTCCAATTCGTGACGCGGCTTCCGAACGATCTGTTCAGCGAAGGCGGACGCGGCTTGTTTCTCATCTCCCAACTTGCCGGTGCGTTCAGCGTCGACCGGCGCCCGGGCGGCGGCAGCCATGCCCGCATCACGATTCCCAAACCCAAAGGAGCCCACGCGTGACCGCTACAGCGAACATCATTCCACCGAACGAAACGCAGCGCTTAGAAGCCGTGCGACGCTACGAGATACTCGATACGCCGCCGGATGGAACGTTCGATCGTATAACGGCCCTCGCTTCGGAGATCTTCGACATGCCGATAGCGCTAGTGACGATCGTCGATGAAGACCGCATTTGGTTCAAATCGCGCTTCGGACTGGACGGAGTCGAACAAGTTCCGCGCGATCCGGGGTTATGTGCGTCAGCGATCCTGCAGGACGAACCGTACATCGTCGAAGAGGCGCGCCGCGATCCGCGCACGCTTACGAACCCGCTCGTGCGCGGCCAATTCGGCCTGCAATTCTACGCCGCAACGGCGTTGCGGACCGGCGACGGCTACCGCCTTGGCACGCTGTGTCTGATCGACCGCGAACCGCGCATGTTCTCGCCAAGGCAGGCGCACGTGCTCGACCGCCTCTCGGAGATTGTCGTGGACGAGATGGAGCTGCGGCTCTCCGCGATACGTGCGGTCGCTGCGGCGCGCCGCCGCGATTAGACGGAGGCTGTCTCCATCTCCGAGACGGCGCGGTCGTAGAGCTTTAAAGCAAGCGTCCCGTGCGTAACCGAGGCGCTGGCGCGCAGCGCTGCGGCCACGAACACGGCCTCCGCCACTTCTTCACGCGTCGCGCCGGCGCGCTTGGCCTGTGCCGTATGCACTTCCATGCAATACGGGCACTGCGTCGTCGCCGCGATCGCGACGGCCATGAGCTCGCGGTACTTCGGCGGAATAGCGCCGTTCTTGCGTTCGAACGCGTTGTTGAGCCCTAAAAACCCTTCGAATTCAGGACGAGCGAGCTTGGCCAATTCCGAGAGCTGCAGCAGATCGGCGTGCTCGTGATATTCACCCATGGCCTCCTCCGGCCTACGTAGTCCCTAGCGCGACTTTTTGATGATCGGTGCTTTTGAACTCTCCGCGACTTTGAAGGTTAGTGCGGTCTTTCCGGGTTTGTAACCGTTCTTACTGAGAATGTACGACATGATGCTCACGTACTGACTGTGCGAGAGGCTCGCCGGCTCGTTGAGCGGCATGTTCGTCGTCATATACGTGAAGATGTCGCCGACGTTCGCGCCGACTTTCTTGCTCAGCGTTTCGAACGTAGGGCCGGTCAACGCCGGACCGGCCCCGCCTTCGAGGTGCTCGCCGTGACACGTAGCGCACGATTGCGAGAACTGCTTTTCGCCCTGCCGCATTTGGGAGGACGTAAACGAAATGCTCGTGGCGCTTGTCGCGGCCAGCGCGAGAACTGCGAGCGGAGTGAGAAGCCAGGGGGGTGTGCTCGGTCTCAAAACGTTAGCTCCTTGTCAGTTGATGGTGAAGTTCGTCCAGGTCTTCGAGCTTGTTCAACGTAACGGCGTCGGAAATCATTTCATCGATCAGACCGCACGATTTACGCATCTCCGCGGCCAGTTGATCGTTGTGATGATACCCGCGCACGGCTTCGTTGTGCTTGCGGATCCGCTCGGCGTCGATGCTGCCGCCGTTCTGGTCCCGCACGTACTTCTCGAACTGCAAATACGTCGGCCTATTGTTGCGGACGTAGTCGATCGTCTTCTGCCGATCCAGACCGAGCGCGCTCAGCGTCATCTGATCGAATCCCGGGCCGCACTCGTCATAGCCTTCCGGCAGAAGGCCGGAGGCCGCGAGCGAGAGTTTGGCCCATAGACGCGGCAGATGAATTGCGCCCAGCGGGCCGGCAGTGTCGGAACTCACGAGCGGAACGATCTTTTGACGAGTGGAGCTGCCAGTGCTACCGGTGGTCGTCATCTTGCTCTCCTCTGCGCGCTTTACGCGCGCGCTAATTGGTCGGCTGCGTGCCGGGATTTGAAGGTCAACTCTGAAACACCCGACTTGTCGAGATTGCCCAGGCCGAGCGCTTTCATGCGTTCGTACTGCTCGAAGGTCGCCTGTGCGAGCGGAAGCGTGAGTT
The DNA here is from genome assembly GCA_035279385.1 of Vulcanimicrobiaceae bacterium. GTDB lineage: Bacteria > Vulcanimicrobiota > Vulcanimicrobiia > Vulcanimicrobiales > Vulcanimicrobiaceae > DATGJX01. The sequence continues at coordinate 32,685 of DATEHZ010000064.1, forward strand.
CGACGTCGCGCGCGAGCGAGAGCGCGATGCCGGAGTCCTTTGCCGCATGTTCTGCGGAGAAGTAGCATTCGTGATCGCGGTTCTGCATGTCCGCGCCGTCGGTTTCGAGCACGCGCGAATTTGCGCCGGTTTGGCTGAAGACTTCGCGTATGACGTCCAGGTCCAATCCAAGAGCGTCCGCGAGGCCCAGGCCTTCGGCAAGCCCGGCGGTGTTGATGTTCATGACCATGTTGACGAGCGCTTTGACCTGCGCGGCTTTTCCCGCGTCGCCGATGTAGCGCAGGTTGGCACTCATCTTCTCCAGCATCGGACGCACGCGTTCGAACGCCTCGCGCCTGCCGCCGATCATGAGATAGAGCGAACCTTGGCGAGCTTGCGGAATGGAACTGGCCATGCAGGCCTCGAGTGCGTGCGCGCCCCGTTCCTCGGCAAGCCGCTGCACCTCGACGTGCACTTTCGGCGTAATCGTCGCCGTGTTGACGAAGTACTTGCCCTTGGCATTCGTCAGCAGCGAATCGCCGTCGGTTGCGAAGATGCGGTACATCGCCGCATCGTCGGTAACGACGGTAATGATGACGTCGCTGCGCTTCGTGACGTCGGCGAGCTGCGTGCACACCTCGCCGCCGGTGTCCTTCGCCGCCTCTCGAGCCGCTTCCGGACGCACGTCGTAGAGCGCGGAGATCTCGTAGCCGACGTCTTTGAGGTGCCGGGCGATATTCGCGCCCATGCGCCCCGTTCCGACGATGCCGACGCGATCGGTGTTACTCATACGTCGATGCCTCCGCTTTGAAGAACCGCACGCCGTACCGGCGCAGAATGGCATCGAGTTCGGGGCTGTGCGCCGCGATCATCTTATTCAGCTGGTCGCGCAGCGCGTGGTCGTCATCGCGCACGCCCATCGCCATCGGGAAGGAGTACTGCTCGGGCGCGCCCTGCGAACGCGTATTCGGAACCGTCACGACGGTGAGGTCCGGATGCTCTCGCAGGTAATAGCCGATCGACGGTTCCCACGTAATGCCGACGTTGATGCGATTGCTGTCGATGGCGTCGAGCAGCACGTTCGGAGACTCGTCGGGATGGTCCGCAATCTCGAACGGCAGCGCACCCGGCGTGAGGGCGCGCGCTTTGAGGCCGCCCTCCGCCGGCGTGTCGGTTTCGTAGCCGATCTTCACTCGATGCAGCACCGGCGAGTCCATCGACGTAAGGTCGTAGCCTTTCTGCCGTTTGTACACGAACACGTACGATGAAATATAGTACGGATTCGTGGTGGCAAGGCCGCCGACCGCGTACGGCACGTCGACGATCAAATCGCAGCGTTTGGCGTCGAGCGTGTCATGCACGAACTGCTCGAAGCCGCCGTCGCTGCGCATCGTCTCCCAGGTGTACGTGAGTTTGCGCCCGAGGTAGTGCGCGGTCGCTGCTGCGATCTTATTTTCGAACCCTTGGCCGGCGCTGTTGGAGAACGGCAGATAATTCGGATCTGCGCAGACTCGCAACAGCGACGCGGCCATGAAGAGAACGTGTAGGATCACAGTGAGAACACCACGAGGTCGCCGCCGAGCGTGGTGTATTTGCCCAGATCTTCGGCAGCGTTGACCGCGCCGAGTCCGGCAGTCGGATTCGTCAGGCCTGCGGCAAGACCGATACCGGCCCAACCGCCGACGCCCGAGAGAACCGCGACGTATTGTTTGCCGTCATGCATGTACGTGATCGGGTTGGCGATGATGCCCGAAGGCATTTTCATCTTCCAAAGCAGCGCGCCCGTCTTGGTGTCGATGGCTTTGAAATATCCGTCCATCGTTCCATAGAACGCGAGGCCCGTCTTCGTCGTCACGATACCGCTCCATGCCGGGAAGCGTTCTTTGTCGCTCCACACGATGCGGCCCGTGTTGGGATCCCAAGCGATCACCGCTCCGCGGTTTCCGCCGGGTCCAGGATACATCTTCACGATGGCTCCGACGAACGGGAATCCCGATTTATACTTCACGGCAAACGCTTTATAGTCCATGCAATTGTGGTTGGTCGGCACGATGAAGTAGCCGGTTGTGGGATCGTACGCTGCCGGCTGCTGGTCTTTGCTGCCCATGGCAGCGGGGCAAATGCCGGTCACGTTCCTTCCCGCTACGGTCATGTAGCGCGAATCGACGTGCGGACGTCCCGTCGCGAGATCGATGCTCGTCGCCCAGTTCACGGACGGATCGAACTTGTTCGCGAGCAGCAGCTTGCCGGTCCGGCGATCGAGTTCGTAGCCGAATCCGTTACGATCGAAGTGCACCAGCGCGGGAACCTGCCGGCCTTTCACGGTGATGTCGGCGAGAATCATCTCGTTGATACCGTCGTAGTCCCATGCGTCGTGCGGCGTCATCTGATAGGCCCACACGGCTTGTCCGGTCTCCGGACGGCGAGCCCAAATCGTCATCGACCACTTGTTGTCGCCGGGGCGCTGCGTCGGATTCCACGTTCCGGGATTTCCGCTTCCGTAATACAGCAGATTCAGTTTCGGATCGTAGGAATACCAACCCCACGTCGTGCCGCCTCCGACCTTCCACTGATCGCCTTTCCAGGTTGATACACCGGCATTGTGAGGGCCGTGGAATTGCGATTGCGTAAGCGTGTCGGAGTCGGGGCCTTCGCTGTAAGCGCGCCAGATGCGGCGTCCGCTGTTCAGGTCGTAGCCGGTCAGGTAACCGCGAACGCCGTATTCACCGCCGGATATACCGACGACGACGACGTTCTTCACGACGAGCGGTGCAGACGTTACCGTTTGGCCGGCTTCAGGATCGCCGTTCTTGGCTCTCCAGAGCACGCGGCCGGAATTTGCGTCCAATGCGTAGACGTTGGTGTCCAGCGCATCGACGATGATTTTGCCGTTCGAATATGCCACGCCGCGATTCACCAGATCGCAGCACGCAACCGAAGCGGCAAATTCGTCCTGCTTGGGCGTGAACGTCCACTTGATCGTGTTGTCGTTCAGATTGATTGCGTACACGTGATTCGGGTACGCGCTCTGATAGTACATCATGTTGCCGATGACCAGCGGCTGGCCTTCGTGCCCGCGGGTCGCGCCGGTGGACATCATCCAAGCGACTTTCAGATCTTTCACGTTGTCCGGCGTGATCTGATCCAAGTCGCTGTACCGCTGATTTGCGTAATTTTGCGCTGGCATCACCCAGTCGGATGAATTTTGCGACATATCGGCCAGAGAGACTTGCTGCTGGGCGCCCGCTTGCTGATGAACAAGCAGAGCGGAACCGACCGCTGCAAGAATCACTGCAAGGATAACCGAGAAAAAGCGAATATTCATTGCGCATTCTCCTGATGCCGGTCGTTCAAGCGTACGTCGCGCATTGCGCGGCAGCAAGTCGGCCGCGGTGATGATCATCACTTTGGACGATGTGCTGTGCTATAATCGGAGGTGGTATGGCGCTCCCCGTCGGCGTTGGTATCGTTGCAGACAGAAAGACGACAGCGGCAGCACTCTCGGAGATCATCGAGAGCGACAAAGAATTGCTGCTCATCGGCATTGCCTCGGGCGGCCCGGACGGATACGAACTGCTCAAAAATCGGGCGCTGCGCGTGGTCCTGGTGAATTTGAGCCTGAGCGAGCATCACGGCATGCCGGCAAGCGGCGTGGTCTTCATCCGCGACGCAAAATCGCTGCGCCCCGACGTGGGCATCGTCTCGCTCAAACGCCGCGTCGACGAACATCAGCTGCGCGCCGCGCTCGACGCCGGTGCCGACGCATGCTGTTTGGCCACCACGGCGGGAGAACGGCTCTGCAAGGCGATCAAAGTCGTCGCGGACGGCGCGACGTGGCTGGACGCCGAGATTTCGCACGCGCTCTTTCACCATCCGGCGCAAACGGTCGAGACGAACGGACCGCGACTGCACCTCTCGCCGCGCGAGCACGACATTCTCCAGCTCATCGTCGAAGGCTACAGCAACGAGGAGATCGCGGGACTGCTCCAACGATCCGCGCCCACCGTTCGCACACACCTGGCGCATCTGTATCGCAAACTCGGCGTGAACGACCGCGTATCGGCTGCCGTTCGCGCGCTGCGGCACGGCTTGGTGTGATGTTGTGCTGCACGCGCTGCTGCTTGCGCTCGTAGCCGCAACCCCGAGCCCGAGCCCAAGTCCCTCGGCGAGTCCCTCGCCCCTGCCCTCCTCGCTGCCCGTCATCTCCAACGTGCGCGTCGCGACGGGATCGCCGCAAACGCTGCACGCGCTTCCGGTTGCCGCATCGCTGCTCGACGGCGCAGCGATCGCAAGTTCGAGTTCCTACACCGCCGACGCGCTTCTGCGCGCGCTGCCCGGTTTCGATCGCACCCGCAGCAACAGTTTGTTCACGAACTACGGTCAGTTGCGCGTCTCCTTTGCCGGGGCCGGAAACGATCGCGGGCTCGTGCTTGCGGACGGCATTCCCGCACAGGACGGCTTCGGCGGTCAAGTCGACTGGGCTGCCTATCCGGCGAGCGACGTGCAGCGCGCCGAGTTGCTGCTCGGCGCAGGCTCCGCGCTCTACGGTGCGGGCGCGGTCGGCGGCGTACTCGACGTGCAAACCTACGCGCCGCCTTCGCAGCCGCTGCTTCCCACGGGCCGCTTCTCCGTATCGGCGGCCAACAATGCCTTTAGCGAGCAATGGATGAAGGCGAGCGCGAGCGTCGTTCCACGCGTGAATGCCGCGGTTGCGCTGCAGCAGCAGCGTATGCAATACGTCGCGCTGCCGCCCTCGAGTCAAAGTTCGAATAGCGGCATCTCGCAGGCGGACGCGCGCATGTCGGCGCTGCGGCTGCGCTATGCGATGAACGCCCGCGACACGCTCGAATTCGGTCAGCGCGGCGCGTGGGACGATCAGAACCAAGGACGTCCGAACTACACCTTTTCGCGCCGGTTCAACCAAACCGAATTGCGCTACACGCATTCCGCCGCGCAGAGCACCGTGCAGGGCAGCGTGTATTCGCGAAATACCTTCGTGGTGAACGTGGCCGATCAGTTTCCGGCGAATCCCGGCGTGCTGCGCTACGTGCAGTACGTGCCGACGAACGAGAGCGGCGCGTCCGTGCGCTGGATCACCGGCGGCGGCCCGTCGACGCTCGAACTGCTTGCCGACGCGCGCCACGTCGGCGGTGAGAGCACACAGTTCGCAGGCGGATCGGTGCTGCAGAACGCCGGCAGCGGACTGCAGAGCCTCGGCGGATTCGCCGCGCAAGAAACGTGGCAGGTCCCGCGATTCGAACTCGTCGCGGGTGCGCGTTTCGATACCGTGCGCTCGTACGGCGAACAGCTGCTCGGCGTTTCGAAGGGCGTGCAGACCGTACGCGTCCCGCCCGACCGCACCGACGAAGCGATCTCGCCGCGCATCGCCGTGCGCTACGATCTCACGCGCGGCATTTCGCTTCGCGCGTCGGCGGGCAGCGGTCTGCGCGCGCCGTTCCTCAACGAACTCGTCCGCGGCTTTTTCATCGGGAGCGTGGCCTTTCAGCCGAATCCGGCGCTGATCCCCGAGCGCAGCCATACCACGTCGACAGGCCTCGATTTTCTCGGCGGCCGCTCGCACCTCTCGCTCGACGCATTCGATACCGCGGTCAACGACGCCATCATGTTCCGCACCATCGATCCCACGCATCAATTGCGCAGCAATGTTGCGCGCACGCACACCGACGCGTACATGCTGAGCTTCACGCAGTCGCTCGGTGCGTGTTCGCGACTCTCCGCATGGATGACCACGCAGAACGCGCGCGTCGAAGCGGGGCCGGCGCAAATCGTCGGCAAGCGGCTGCAATACGTGCCCGAACAGTCCGCATCGATCGATTATGCCGGGCGCGTCGGCGCGGTCGGCGCCGGCGTGTCGGTCTCGTACGTGGGACAGACGTTCGCCGACGATCTGAACACGCAGCCGCTCGGCACCGCGGTGCTGGTCGGCGCACGCGCGCGCATACCGCTGGCGGACGGTGCGTCGATCGACGTTCGCGCAGACAACCTGACGAACGCCCGCTATCTTTCGAGCATCGATCGCGTCGGTCCACCTGCGCTCGTCGCCGTGGGCGTGACGCTGCCGGTCGGGAGAAGCGCCGCCGCGGCGAACGCCTGCTTGCCATAGCATGCGAGCGACGGGAACAATGGACCATATGGATGCGTTGTATTCCCGTAAGGAGGGACCAGACTCGATGTTCAAACGCGCACTCGCAGGAACCACGCTCGCAGCGATGCTCGCACTGCTCGTTCCGGCGGCCCCTGCACTGGCCGACGGCGCGGCCAGCACCCGCAATATCATTCTCGGCATCGGCGCCGCGACGTACCTGATCATTCAGCACAACCGTAAGGTGCACGAGAAGTACGCGGAATACGATCGCCGCCAAGCCGAACTGCGGTCGGAGAACAACGACGCATGGGCGGCATACAGCAGCGAGAAGAACGCATACTCCAACGCGATAGCGGAAGTCTCCGATCTGAAACGTGAAGTGGCGTATCAGCATAAGGTCGTCCAGCAGCTCCGCCACCAAGTTGCGATGTCCAACCGCAGCCGCGGCGGCGAGTCGTTCTCGCAAGCCGCCTACGTGCCGCCTTCGCGCACGCGCACGGCGAACCGTACGGCCGCACGCAGCACTGACGTCGCGATGGTATCCTACGGCTGGGGGCAGATATAGGCATGCGTACCGTTGCTGCGCTGGTGTGCGGGAGCTTCGCACTGGCGCTCGCCGCATGCGGCGCAGGTGGAACGGGCCAAGCGCAGAGTTTGGCCGACAGCACCACCAAGGCCGTCTACAACGACGATCCCGGCTCGGTGACCGAGCACTTCGACGATCAACTCAAATCGCAAGTGACGCGAACGCAGGTCGGCATCCTCTCCGATCAGATGCACAAGCAAGGCGATTACCAGGGTCTGAGCTTTTTGAGCAACGATCCGAACAAGAACGAGTACACGTATCGCGCCAACTTCTCGAAGGGGTCGATGAACGTGGTACTACGGTTGGACCAAAACGGCGAAATCGCAGCGTATCGGATACTAGCACCGGCCGGCACGCAGTAACCGCCGTGCGCGCGCTGGTCGCGGGCTGCCTATTCGTCCTCTGCGCACTGCGCGCCGCTCTTGCTGCGGAGCCCACAACCGGAACGGTTGTGGGCTCTCTTGTCGATCGGCGCGGCTCGCCCGTTGCAAACGCCCGCGTCTTTGCGGCTGCGCCGTCCGGCCGTTACGCTGCAGCGAGTGACGCGCGCGGGCGCTTCGCGCTGCTGGGCATGATTCCCGATACGTACACGCTCTCGGTACAGGCGCGCGGATTCGAACCGGCAACCTCGCCCGGCATCGTGGTGCTTGCGGGTGAAACGCAGCGCGTCAACTTCGAACTCGTGCCGCAGCTCAAAACGATCGCCAGCACGCACGCTCGCAACCCCGCGTTCTCGGTCGGAAGCACGGGCGACGTCTTCACCGTTTCCGGTCATTCGCTCACGCCGCCGGTCACCTCGTCCGGACTTGGCAACTACAGCGCGGGAACGGTGCAAGGCGCGATCGCGGCGGTTCCGGGCGTGGTATCGGATCCGTTCGCAAACGCGATCCTGCGCGGCGGGAAAGTCGACGACACGGTTTTCGATTTCGATTCCGTTCCGGTGCCGCAGGGCCTTATCGCCGAACCGGGCGGCAACGTCGTCGGCGCGCAATTGCCCATGACCGGCATTGCAAGCACCACCGTCACCCTCGCGGGCTACGAAACGCAGGGCGATAACGCGCTGGGCGGCGTCGTCGACGAGATTCCGGCAACCGGCACGTATCCGGGAAGCACGACGTTGGAGGTAGCCGACGGCGTTTCAAGCACGCGCATGCAATTCGCAAACGTGCAGGTGCTCGGGGCCGCACCGGATCAGCGCTTGCGCTACGCGCTCGCCACGACGAGCGCGAGCGAAACGTTCGCCTACGGCGACGGACACACGTTCTATCCGGCCGAAGCGGCGACGTACGGTCTGGGTTTGGAGAGCCGCTCGCAATACGCGATCGAGAGCAACGTGCATTACCGCTTGACCTCCGGAGACGATCTCTCGCTGCTCGGTTTCGCCGGTCAAGCGGCGTACGACGAATACGCCACGCCCTATGCCGGCGAGAGGTTCGGCGCGTTCGACGGCGCGACGCTGAGCTATCCGGGCGAGCGCAGCCCGAGCGCCGCCGTGACGTTCGCATCCGGAATTCGCGGATCGTTCGGCATCGTGAAAGCCGCCTGGCTCCGCAGCGCGGGCCGCTCGCTCTCGCGCGTGCAACTCTATCAATCCCGCTTCGCCGCATCGGCGGGCGGCCCGTATTGGGACGAGAACGGTTTTCCGAACGGCACGTTTTCGTTCTTCGGGCGGCAATCCGGCCGCGAGGAAGCGATCGTGTACGACGGGGATACGCTGCTCGGCGACCGGCATCACCTGCGGTACGGTGCCGAGTACCGCATCACGCACTACACGCTCGATCAACTCGTGCCCACATTCGACGAAATCGTGCGCTCGAATCCGCTGCTGCATTCGTATCTTGCGTACGCGGGCGACACGTGGAGTCCGTCTGCGCGATTCGACGTGATGGGCGCGCTGCGTCTGGCCGGCACGCGCTTCGCTCCGAGTACGGGATATCCGTATAGCGTCGGCGCGCTCGATCCGCACGCCGCCGCATCGTATCGCTTGGGCACGACGTATGCGCTGCGCGCGACCTTCGACCATACGACGGTTGCGCCCAAGCCGCTCGAAGCCGACCGGTACGATTCGGCAAACGTCGATAAGAACGGAGACACCGCACCCTTCGTCACGCTGGTTCCCGAGACCGCGAACGTGTATACGGCCTCGCTCGAAGGCGCGGGCCGTACGCAATTTCGCTTGACGTATTGGGCCGAGCTCGAACGCAACCGCATCGACGTGCTCCCGTTCAACTACCGTCAATCCGGCGGCGAACTCGCACCGAGCCCTATCGGCATGCCCGCAAACGCCGGCCGCCTGGACGCACACGGCATGGAGTTGTGGCTCAGGCGCGGCGGATTTACGCTCGATGCCGACTATATCCGCGCGTTTTCATCCAGCGCATCGGAATTCGCGTACAACAATCTCAACGCGCCGGCAATTGCCGCGGGGCATCTATTTCCCGTCGGCTACGTTCCCGATTTGAGCGCGACGCTTTCCTACGAGATCCATGCGGGGGCGCGCGTACGCGTCACGCCTTATCTTTCATACGAAACGGGATATCCGTACGGCATCGGCAAGAAAGCCTGGATTTTCGATCCGGCGACCGGAGAACCGGTGCAAGTCCTCAACGACAACAACGTCAATCCCGGCGCGAATTACTATTTTTTGCGCGATCCGTCGCGGCCGTTCGACGCGGTCTCGAATCCGTACATCGGTAATCTCGGCACACCGGAAGGCGACGATCCGAACACGCTGCGCAGTCCGCCGCAAACGCTGGTGAACCTGCACGTCGAGGCCGACGTCGCACCGCAGGTCACGGCGATAGTCGACGTCGCGAATCTGTTCGGGAACGCGTCTGCGACCGCATACGGACAAAACGGTTACCTCATCGGGCCGCCGGGATATGCCGGCGGCGATCCCCTCTACGGCACCTATTACGAGCGCGTCATGGGCACCTCGCAGCCGTACCTGCTCGGTAACGGTGTTCCGACCAACGACGGCGTCACGCAATCCGTGCCGTGGACCTACGGACGCAGCGGATACATCCCCTACAGCTATCCGATGGCGCGAAGCGTCGCGCTGCGTTTACGCGTGCGATTATAAGCGCAAACCGCCGGGAAGAGTGACTCCATGGCGGCAGATCTCTACATTCCGCCGGACGGCACGCTGCTTTGGCGGCACCTGAAGCTCAACTCGTTTCTCGAGCTGCTTAGCGGCCATCTCATTCAAACCCGCATCGACGTTTTGAACGACGCGGCCGAAGGCGCGTACGGATACCGGCATATCCGCTTTCGCAACGGTGCGGATAGCAAAGAAGCGATCCGCAGCGCGCGCATGCGCGTCGCCGCGACGTACTGGTTCGAATTCGAAGAGCGCGAGTCGTACGGCATGTGGAACGTCTACGGCCGCAGCGGCGAATCGGTCGCCATCGAAACGACCGTCGGGGCGCTGCGCGAACTGCTCGGGCGCGACGGCGAGGTGCGCGTCGAGCGCATGCGCTACGAGCCGATGCGCGGCGAGATCGATGACATCGCGACGCTCTTCTTTCACAAGCGCCGCGAGTACAAAGAAGAACGGGAGATCCGCAGCGTTCAAGTCTTCAAAGATCCGCTCGAGGATACGATCGTCGACCAGCGGCTCTCGCTCGACGATTTGAACCTGCTCGTGCGCCGCATTATCCTCGCGCCTGATAGCCGCCAAACGTTCATCGACGCCGTCAAACACATCGTCGAAAGCATTTTCGCCTTCGAGCGCAAACGCTTCAACGGCGACATCTGCGGCTCGTCGCTCGACGAGGATCTCGTACCGCAGCAGTAAGCGCCCGGCTGCGGCCGCACGCGGGCTACGGGTAAAATGCGACGGTATGGCAACCGCGCGCACCTTTTTCCATCCGGGAACGATCCCGCGGCCTGCCGCTCGCCGGCCCGGCGCGGCGCTCATCTTTGGCACGGTCCTGGCAGCGATCGTACTCTTGCTCTTTGCTGTCTATGTGGCGCTCGCGCTGCACGAGATGTCCGGAGCGCTCCATACGATGCGCGATTCGCTGCACTTCACGAATCAGCAGTTGACGCTTACGAATCAGCGCTTGGCCGAGACGAACCGTCTGCTCAACGGCACGAACGTCCGGCTGCGTTCGACGAACGTCATGCTGCGGTCCACGAACGACAAGATTGGGCAGACGAACGAGGGCCTTACACACACGAACGCCCGGCTGGACCGCACGAACGGCAAACTCGACGCGACGAACCGCAAACTCGACGCCACCAACGCCAAACTCGACACCACGAACGCCAAGCTTCAGGCGACGATCGCCCAGTTGCGGGCGATGGCCGCCGACATTTCGCGCATGACGCATAAAATAACGCACGCGAAACTGCTCTTTTAGCACTGGATCACTTGCGCGAGTTCGTCGCAGATGACGCCCTGTTGAACGCGCGCCGTTTGCGTCGATGATGACCGCCGCATTGCAGCATTGACCGGCAAGACTGGTGCCGCAGCCGCGTCCGAGAATAGGAACCGCATGCTCGCGGCAGATCGCGGCGGCATGCTCGACGTCATCCGCGTTCTTGGGTACGACGACGCCGATGGGCACTCGCCGATACACCGACGTTTCATACGCGTATATCGCGCGGGCGCCGTGCGAAAACCGCACCTCTCCGGTGATGGCCCGGCGAAGCTCACGCTCTAGTCTTTGCACGTCTTTCACCGCGCTAGGTCCTTCCCGGCGCAGTTATCTCACGCGGGAGGCGCTTCGTCGCTGATGCTTTGGCTCGCTCTCGCGCTTGCCGCAATCGCCGGTGCTGTAGACGGCATCGGCTATCTGCTGCTTTATCACGTGTTCACCTCACACATGAGCGGCAACACCGTCGTAATGATGATTCACGTTGCAAATGGAGACTGGCGCGAAGCGTGGCGCCACGTCGAACCGATCGTCATTTTCTTTTTCGGCATCGTCGCGGGCATAGCGCTCACCGATATGCTTTCCGCGCTGCGGGTCGCACGCATGTTCTCCGTTATTGCGGGACTCGAATTCGTACTGCTCGCGGCGTTTTTAGCGCTGGCGCATCCGCCGCAGCAGTGGATGGTCGTCTGGCCCGCAAGCGCGATGGGCGTGCAAAACGCCATGCTGCGCCGGGTCGGCCGGCATCGCGTTCGCACCACGTTCGTCACCGGCATGCTCACCAACGCGGCGCAGCATTTGGTCGAAACGCTGCAGGCCCTTGCAACGCGTTCCGGTGAAGCGCGAAAGAAGGCGCGCGACTTCGCGTTCTACGGCGGCATTTGGGTATGTTTTGCCGGCGGCGGAATTCTCGCGGCGTTTATTACGATCGGCCACGGGACGGTCGCGCTGCTGCTACCTTTATCGGGATTGGCCGCGCTTATCGCGTACGATCTCTTCGCGCCGCTCGCGAACGAGCCGGTCGAGGAGGCATCGGCCGGGTGATGCGGGTACTTCGAGCGTTATGACTGTATCGCTCGTATTCTTACTCTGCGGCTTCGGCGTGCTGCTCACCGCCATCTTCTATTTCGGCGGTGCGTATGAATCGAACCGCCACGCCTAAGAACGAGCGCGCTAGCGCTTGACGATGCGCAGGCGCGGACACGTTCCGGTGTCGCCGTCGGCCTGCGCATCGATGAAATCGTAGAAGTTCCGCCTCATGATCTCGGTGGCTGCTTCCGCGCCGGAGAGTCCGTTCGCGCGCAAACGCACTAAGGCACGCTGGAGCGCGTCGGCCCCTGTGGGACTAAGCAGCGGGTGGGCAGGGCGCCCTTTTTGTATAGCCATGGACGCATATCTTACCCGCCCGGCTGGCTTGCTAGTCTTTCGAAATCTGCGTAAGCATGCGGCCTGCTTGCTCCGGTGAAACGCTCTTGGCCACATCCGCCTGGCTGACCATCCCGACCACGCGGCCGCCGTCGACCACCGGCAGCCGGCGCACTTTGTGCTGTGCCATCAGGTCGCAGGCATGTTCTATCGAGTCGTCGGGGCGCAAGGTGATGATTTCGCCCTGCTCGAGATCGCGCGCTCGGGTGTTCGCCGGATCTTTTCCGCGAGCGACAACGTGCACGACGATGTCGCGGTCGGTCAGGACGCCGCGAATCTGCTTGTTTGCATCGCAAATCGGCAGCACGCCGATGTCGTCTTTGGCTAGACGTTCGGCCGCTTCGCGTAAGGTTTCTTCCTCGCGAATTACCGTCACGTCTTTGGTCATGATGTCCGCTGCTCGAGTCGCCATAAAAAAGAAATCCTCCGATGTTTGGTCATCGAAGGATTCCCGTAATCCGCGCTGCGTCACGCGGCAAATGCCCGCTTAGTCGAGGTTTATAACCCAAAAGAGTCTTTCGAAGCGTTAGAACTCTTCTTCGTTGCTCTCGTGATAGGGCTCGGATTCTTCCTCGTCTTCGCCGTATGCCGACGTTTCCTCGGAGGCGTCTTCGTCCTCTTCCTCAAGCACGTAGCCTTGTTCTTCTTCCTCTTCCTCTTCGACCGGCTCTTCCTCGGCCTCGAGATCTTCGTCGATGTCGATCGTTCCGCCGCGGATACCGGCACCGCTCACCTGCATGTCCGCATCGGCCGATCCCATCGAACCGCCGACCGGCCCGGTGACGATCGGTTTGGAATCGTCGATCTCTTCCTCTTCCTCTTCTTCATCGTCGGAAGGTTCGAGTTCGGCGACTTCGCCTTCACCCACAGCTGCCGTCGCGCGCTGAGCTTCCGCTTCGCGCTGCGCGGCGGCGGTTTGCGTCATGCGCGGATCTTCGTCGCCCATGAGCAGACCGATCTCTTGCGCGCGTTCGCCCATGTCGTCGTCCTGAATGCGGATCTCGACTTCCTCGCGGTTCTCCGTCAGTACTTTGACGTCGAGCGCCAGTGATTGCAGTTCTTTGATCAGCACCTTGAACGATTCCGGAACGCCCGGCTCCATCACGTTCTCGCCCTTGACGATCGCTTCGTAGGTCTTCACGCGGCCGACGACGTCGTCGGACTTGACCGTGAGCAGCTCTTGCAGCGTGTACGCCGCGCCGTAGGCTTCCAGCGCCCAGACTTCCATTTCGCCGAAGCGCTGGCCGCCGAACTGCGCTTTACCGCCGAGCGGCTGCTGCGTGATCATCGAGTACGGACCCGTCGAACGCGCGTGGATCTTGTCGTCGACCAAGTGCGCGAGTTTGAGCATGTAGATCATGCCGACCGTGATCGGACGCGAGAAGCGATCGCCGCTGCGGCCGTCGCGCAGCCACGTCTTGCCGTCCGCCGGCAAGCCCGCATCCTGCAGCCACTCTGCGATGTCTTCCGCGTGCGCGCCGTCGAAGACCGGCGTCGCGATGTTCATGCCGAGCATGCGCGCCGCCCAACCGAGGTGCGTTTCCATGATCTGTCCGAGGTTCATACGCGACGGAACGCCGAGCGGGTTGAGCACGATGTCGACCGGCATGCCGTCTTCCATATAGGGCATGTCTTCTTCCGGCAGCACCTTGGCGATGACGCCCTTGTTGCCGTGACGTCCGGCCATCTTGTCGCCCTGCAGAATCTTGCGCTTCTGCGCGACGTAGACGCGTACGAGATGATTTACGCCCGGAGAGAGCTCGTCGCCGTTCTCGCGGGAGAACACCTTCACGTCGATGATCTTGCCTTTTTCACCGTGCGGAACTTTGAGCGAGGTGTCGCGAACTTCGCGCGATTTCTCGCCGAAGATCGCGCGCAGCAGGCGCTCTTCCGCCGTCAGTTCGGTCTCGCCCTTGGGCGTGACTTTACCGACGAGAATGTCTTCCGGACGAACCTCGGCGCCGATGCGGATAATGCCGCGCTCGTCGAGATCCTTGAGCGAATCTTCGCCGACGTTCGGAATGTCGCGCGTGATCTCTTCAGGTCCGAGTTTGGTGTCGCGCGCTTCGCACTCGTATTCTTCAATATGAATCGAGGTGAAGCGATCGTCTTTCACCATGCGCTCGCTGATGAGGATCGCGTCTTCGTAGTTGTAGCCTTCCCACGGCATGAACGCGACGAGCACGTTTTGACCGAGCGCGAGTTCGCCTTCGTCGGACGACGGGCCGTCCGCGAGTACTTGTCCCGCGACGACGCGCTGACCGAGTTCCACGATCGGCCGCTGGTTGATGCACGTGCCCGCGTTGCTGCGGGTGAACTTGAGCATGTCGAACGTGCGCTCGGTGCCGTCGTCCAATTTCAGGACGATCGACTTCGAGTCGACGTGCACGACCTCGCCCGCGATGTCGGAAACCACGAGGCTTCCCGAGTCCTTCGCCGAGCGATACTCCATGCCGGTGCCGACGATCGGCGCCTGCGGCTGGAGCAGCGGCACGGCTTGACGCTGCATGTTCGCGCCCATCAATGCGCGGTTCGCGTCGTCGTGCTCGAGGAACGGAATCAGCGCGGTTGCGACCGAGACGATTTGCTTGGGCGAAACGTCCATGAGCTGCACGCGCGGCGCGGGTTCTTCGATATACTCTTCCGCGTAACGGCAAACGACCGAGTCGGACGTGATGCGTCCCTTCTCGTCGACCGGCGTGTTCGCCTGAGCGACGATGTACTCGTCTTCGCGATCCGCGGTGAGATACACGATCTCGTCCGTGACGTGGCCGTCGGTCACGACTCGGTACGGCGTCTCGATGAAACCGAACTTATTGACGCGCGCGTACGTCGCGAGCGAACCGATCAGACCGATGTTCGGGCCTTCCGGCGTTTCGATCGGGCAGATGCGGCCGTAGTGCGAGTGGTGAACGTCGCGGACCTCGAAGCCCGCGCGTTCGCGCGAAAGACCGCCCGGCCCCAGTGCCGAGAGACGGCGCTTGTGCGTGAGTTCGGCCAGCGAGTTCGTCTGGTCCATGAACTGCGAGAGCTGCGACGAACCGAAGAACTCTTTGATCGCCGCGACGACCGGACGAATGTTGATCAGCGCCTGCGGCGTGACCGTCTCGATGTCTTGAACGGTCATGCGCTCGCGGACGACGCGCTCGAGGCGAAGCAGACCGACGCGGAACTGATTCTGGAGCAGTTCGCCGACCGAACGGATGCGGCGGTTGCCCAGATGGTCGATGTCGTCCTTCGGAATGACGTTCGTCGCGACTTTGACGAGGCGGCGGATCACCGCGATCATGTCTTCACGCGTCAGGCAGCGCTTCTCGATGTTCGGCATTTCGAGACCGGCATCGGCATACTCGTCGATGAGCACGGTCGGCTGATCGGCGCGCGCTTCGACGTCCGGATTTTCGATGCGGTACTGGAACTTCGCGCTCAGCTTGTAGCGTCCAACGCCGGCGAGATCGTAGCGCTTGTCGTCGAAGAACAGCGACTCGAGCAGTTTCTCGGCGTTCTCCGCGTTTTCGGGTTCGCCGGGACGCAGCTTCTTGTAGATCTCTTTGAGCGCGTCTTCACGCGTCTTGATGTCTTTGTCTTTTTCGATCGAGTTGCGAATCAGCGGCGACTCGTCGAACAACGCGAGAATCGCTTCGTCGCTCTCCCAGTTGTATCCGAGATCCGGACGCGAGAGCGCGCGGACGAACGTCGAGACGTAAATCTTACGGTTCTTGTCGATGCGTACGCCGATCGTGCCTTCGGTCTCGTCGTTCTTGGTGCCGTTGTCGGTTTCGAACTCGATCCAGGCGCCGCGGTTCGGAATGATCGTGGCGTTGTAGACCGGACGGTTGTTCGTGTCGACGTCCTGGTTGTAATAGACGCCGGGCGAACGCACGAGCTGACTGACGATGACGCGCTCGGCACCATTAATCATAAACGTGCCGTTTTTGGTCATCAGGGGGAAGTCGCCCATGAAGATCTCTTGGTCCGGGATGCCTTTGATTTCGCCGGACTCGGCCGTGATGAGACGAACGCGCACGCGCAGCGGCGCGCTGTAGGTCATGTCACGCTCGCGGCACTCCTCGACGGAGTACTTGGGCTCGCCGAGGCTGTGGTCGCCGAACTCGAGGACCAGGTTACCCGTGAAGTCCTTGATCGGCGAGATGGAAGCAAACGCTTCCGCCAAGCCCTCGGTTTTGAACCACTCGAAGCTGGCCTTTTGCAGTTCGATGAGGTTGGGCACCTCGAGGACGTGGGGAATCTTGCCGAACGAATACCGTTCGCGCTTGGGGCCGGGGTCCGGGGGCTGCTCGATCGTGAACGCGCCGGTCGGCATCGGGAAGGTGCTCGGCTGGACGGTTCCAGCCGCGCCGTTCCCGGCCGTTTGGCCGGCAGCGCGTTTCGACTTGCTCTTCGATCCCGCGGAGCTCTTCGCGGGAGACTTAGGAGCCGTCGTTTTCGCCATTACTTTTTTTCTCTCTCACCCAGAAATGATGCGCGCACAATGCCCAAACCCGCTAAATCGCGGGCACGCCAAAAAGAACGAGAGGTCCCGCTTCGGAGAGGTGCGGGGACTCGTTCTTCTTTATAATATGCCTTATCGGGCGCTGGGCATAGGCGACTAGTATAGCACCGCCCGTGGAGCGGCGCAACCCTCGTCCCTAGCGCGGGACGGGGACGTGGATGCGGGCGCGGCCGCGGTCGCCGCGAAGGGCGGCTCCGATCATCAGCCCGACCATCCCGGCCACCGGAAGCACCGAGAGCCAAAGGGCGACGACCTGGGTGATATAGGGGTGTGCAAACGTTGAGGTAACCATACTTGTCTCACATAACGCCCGCGCATCGCAAATGGATGCACGCCTTGGTGTTCGGCCCTACCGATGATTGTATTTAGCCCGGCGCCGCAGACAAGGGACTTAGGATCTATCTTTTAGCGTTTGCAGGCGTGATTGCGCACGCTCGGCTATCTCACGCACAATCTGCGCGGCGGGACGCACTTCATGCAGCAGACCAACGGATTGTCCGGCGTAGATCTTTTCCTTCGGATCGAATTGCGCGCGCGCGGATTCATCGGCGACCAGTTCGTCTTCGTGCCCGGTCCAACGATCCAGAAACTTCGTGCGCAGCGCGCGGCCGCCGAACTCCGCGGGCCACGCTTTTCCCGTGACGCGATCGTACACGCGCGTGTAGATCGTCTGCGTTTCATCGCTCGTGCGAATGCGCTCGCGCGCGGAATCGGTATTGCGCGCTTCTTGCGCGAGCAAGAACGGCGTGCCGATCCATGCGCCGGCGGCGCCCGCCGCAAGAACCGCCGCGAGCCCGCGTCCCGTTGCAATCCCGCCCGCGGCAATAACGGGCTTCTCAGTCATGTCGAGCAGGATCTGCAGCAGCGGAAGCGTTCCGACCGCCGAGCCGGTGTGCCCGCCGGCTTCCGTACCTTGCGCGACGAGTACGTCGACACCGGCGTCCAGCGCCGTCTGCGCCCACGCGCGGCTCTGCACTTGCGAACCCAGCAGAATGCCCGCATCGTGCACGCGCTGTGCGTACGGCGCGGGATCGCCGAACGAGATGCTGATGAGTTTGGGCTTCGCAGCGATCGCGAGATCGAGCAGTTGCGGACGGCGTTCGAGCACCCAGGCGACGAGTCCGATTCCGAACCGCACATGCGGCTCACGGCGCAGGATCTCGACTTGCTCCGAAATCTGCGCTTCGGATTCGTCTTCGTCGAAGCCGAGCATGCCGAACGCGCCGGATTCGCTGACGGAACGCGCGAGCGCCCCGCCGGCCTGCGGCGTCATCGGCGCGTTGAGAATCGGGATGCGTATCCCGAGCAGTTCGGTCAGTGCGGTTTTCATGGCCCTCGTCATCCTCGAGCCTCTCGAAGTTACTCGGCGGAGTTTACGGCCCTGCGAGCGGGCGTAAACGCGGTCACCAGACCCACGATTGCGGGCCGCGGCGGAAGCGGTTTGCGCATACGGCGCAAACCGTCAAAAAAACGGCCGCCGATCATTACGACGAAGAGCGCCGCGAACGGAACGAGTGCGACGTAGAACGCGGCCATTTGCACCGCGTACGGATGCCCGGAATGCATGTCGCGCCGAGTGTACCTCGCTTGCACGCCCGGCGTCTAGCCCGTTTGTCGCACGCACGCGCGCCCGGGAGTAAAGGCGCTGATAAAAAATCTCCGATAACCGGATCGGAGGCCTTCCGCAACGTTACGCTGGTCAATCGATTGTGCAGACGCGCGAGCGCTCTCTCGCGCGCGAGGAGAAATCATCGACGAGCTTCGCCGCTCGAGTACCGATGCGGCGACGCTCTTCGATCTCGAAATCGTGCTCGGCGAACTTTTCGGCGCACAAGTCGAACGCGGGCATCTCGCGCTCGCCGTGACGCTCGAGCGTCGCGGGCGCAGTCCATCGATTCACATCTACTCGCAAGGCAAGCCGCTCGAACGCGCGGCCGAGAATCCGCTGCGTGCGGAGCTGCTGCGCGCGACCCGCGTGCCGATGTCGATGGAGTCCAGCGACCAAGGCGCCCACATCTGCCTGCGTCTGCTGCAGCGGCACGAACAGCCGCTCCGGCGCCTGAAAGTCCGGCACGGAACTTCAAAGTTTTCGTTAAGTTTTTAATGGGCGTTTCGGCCCATCAACCGCGGGGCAAAAAACTCCAAATAAATGGAGGTCCCCCAGCGGTTGAAATGGTCCATCGATTCCGCTGACGCCTACTCCGTCGCCAAGGTGAGACGTGCCGTCATCGATGCGCTGCGCACGATGACGACCGAAAAAGCCGACCTCTTCACCGTCGAGACGGTCTTGGGGGAGCTTCTCGGCGCTGAAATGGAACGCGGTCACTTGGCGCTGGTCATCACCGTCGAACGCGGCGTCGGCGGACCGTCCGTGCACATCTACACACAAGGGCGTCCCGGTGTCACGTCCACACAGGGCGAATTGCGTCATGCCATACTGCAAGCGACGCGCGTCCCGATGTCGATCGAGGTCAGCGCGCAAGGCACGCACGTCTGCATTCGCGTGCCGCTCGATTACGAAATGTCGGCCAACGTCGAGCTGTGGAAAGCCGCGGTGGAATTGGCGAACGATCACATCAAGACAGTAAAGGGCCGCTTGAACGGCTAACCTAGGCCGGCATGTCTCGATTAGCCGGCTTTTTCGTTCGCTTCTTCGAGTACGCGATTCCCGACCCGTATATTTTTGCAGTCGGGCTGACGCTCATCACCGCGATACTCGCCTTCGTCTTCGCACCGCATCACGCGCTGGGCGACGTGCTAGCGGCCTGGTACAAGGGCATCTTCGAGCCGGGCAGCCTGGGCTTCGCGCTGCAGATGATTCTCATACTCGTGACCGGATACGCGCTTGCGAACAGTGCGCCGGTTGCGCGCGGCCTGCAGTGGCTCGCCGCGCGGCCGCGCACGACCAAGGGCGCGGTTTCGCTCACGTTCGTCGTCTCGGCGATTGCATGCTGGCTGAACTGGGGCTTCGGCCTGGTCGTCGCGGGATTGCTGGCGCGTGAGATCGCGCGGCGCATGCGGATCGATTTCGGCTGGCTCGTCGCCGCGGCGTACAGCGGATTTTTGATTTGGGCGAGCGGCATCTCGAGCTCCATCGCGCTCGCGCAAGCCTCGCCCGGCAACAAACTCAACATCGTGCAGCAGATCACCGGCCACAGCTTGCCCATCGGCTCGACGATCTTCACCGCATTCAACCTCATCCCGTGCGCGGTTCTGCTCGTCGTACTTCCCTTCGTCTTCCGCGCGCTGGAACCGCCGGACGTCGTCACCGGCGACGTAGATGCGCTGGACCCGCAGCCGGCTCGTCGCGGTGAGCCGCTCGAAGCACGAGCAACGCTCGCGTCCGCACTCGACAACGCGTGGATCCTCAACGCGATCTTCGCGGTTGCAGGTCTGGGGTACATCGTGTGGACGTGGCTGCGCGGCGGATTCTACCTCGATATCAACGCCGTCATCTTCATCTTTTTCTGCGCCGGACTCTTGCTGCACTGGACGCCGGTCCGCTACGTGCAGGCGGTCAACGGCGCGGCGCGCGTCACCGGCCCGCTGATTATTCAGTATCCGATCTACTTCGGCATCATGGGCATCATGACCGCAACCGGACTGGCCGGCGTCATCGCGCAGTGGTTCGAGGCATTTGCCACCGCCGGAACGCTGCCGTTCTGGAGTTACGTCAGTTCGATCCTCATCAGCCTGTTCGTGCCCAGCGGCGGCGGCCATTGGGCGGTGCAAGGCCCGTTCGCCGTTCCCGCCGCCGTCAAACTGCATGCCTCGCTTCCCGCGACGGCGATGGGCGTCGCCATCGGCGAAGAGGTGGCAAACATGATTCAACCGTTCTGGGCGCTGCCGGTGCTCGCAATCGCCGGCGTCGGCTTGCGCCGCGTGATGGCGTTCACCGTCGTGAGTTTCGTTATCGCGTTCGTCGTCTTCGCGTTATCGCTGCTGCTGCTCGCACGGTAGCGTTCAGATCGCAGTACCAAAAGCCGTCGCGATGAACGCATTCCCCGGTGGTTATCTCGAGCGGTTCGCTGAAGATCGGCCCCGCGTACGCGAACGAGTGAAACTCGCCGTTCTCGCCGCACGGGTCGACCCCCGCAGGCAGCGAGTCCACAAACGCTGCGTCCACGTCGCGCCCGAGTGCCCGCTGGTCCAAGTGCTGCTCGCTCACGCAGCAGACGCGCGATTTGAATCCGAGACCGGTGAATTCGCGAACCAATTCGCGCGTGTCGCTGCGCCATAGCGGGAAGATCGCGCGCATGCCGATCTGCGCGAGATTTTCCTCGCGCCACTGCCGCAAATCTTGCAGAAAGATGTCGCCGAACGCGACCGTACCCACGCCTTGCTCTTTGTAGAAGAGCATGCGTTCCGCCATCCTCGCGCTGTACTCTTCGTTGGATGAGCGCTCGCTGACGAAGACCTTATCGAGCGGCAAGCCGATGCGCTGCGCCTGCAGTTCGGAGAGCGCGAGACTCACCCCGTGCATCGAGACGCGGCGGTAATGCTCGTTGTACGTGGTCAGCAGCGCTACGACGTCGTAGCGTTCCTCGCAGCGCAAACGGTAGAGCGCGAGCGCCGAGTCTTTTCCGCCGCTCCAGCAGAACAGGACCTTTTCTTTCACGCCGTCTTATTGGGCGTCGTGCAGAATCACGCCTAGCGCGTACCGTTCTCCGCTGCGAATCTCGCTCACGCCATGCCGGAAGACGGTGCGATAATAGCCGCTCTTTCCGCGCACGGGGCGGTAACGGTTGGGAATGACGATGCACTCGCCTTGTCCGGGTGCGATGACGATTGGGCGGCTCTGCGCGCGCGCACGCTGCTCGACCAGCACGAACTCGCCGCCTTCGTATTCGTCGCGCGCGCTCAAAAAGAACGTTGCCTGAAAAGGAAACGCGAGCTCGCCGTACGTGTCTTGATGCAGGCAGTTGTAATCGCCGGCGCGGTAGCGCAGCAGCAGCGCCGTCGGCCGCTGCTGTCCGTGTCCGGCGCATTCCAGTAAGTACTGCTGCAGCGCCGCAGGATACCGCTGCGAGAGCCCGAGCGCTTCGTTCCAGCGGTCTGCGACGGGCGCGAGTTGACGGTACAGATCTTCGCGAAGGCGCGCAACCGGTTCCGGAAGCGGATAGGCGAAATACTTGTACTCGCCGCTTCCGAAGTTGTGCCGTTCCATGACGACGCGCGAGCGAAAAAGCGAATCATCCGCATACAGCGCGCGCAGCGCCGCGCATTCGGCGGCACTGAGCGCCTGTGCAATCCGGGCATAGCCCCGTTCGAAGAGTTCCTGTTCCACTAGACCATGGTGACCTTCTCGAGGTGCAAAACGCAACCCGGAACTTGCTAGTGAAGTTTGAGCTCCATATACGTCGGCGCGGCGTAGTCCACCGGTTCGAACGGCTCGCATTCCAC
The DNA here is from genome assembly GCA_035279385.1 of Vulcanimicrobiaceae bacterium. Classification (GTDB taxonomy): domain Bacteria; phylum Vulcanimicrobiota; class Vulcanimicrobiia; order Vulcanimicrobiales; family Vulcanimicrobiaceae; genus DATGJX01. The sequence continues at coordinate 55,076 of DATEHZ010000064.1, forward strand.
AAAGCCGAGCGCAACATACAGATTGTACGCAGCGCTCAGGCGCTGCGCCTGCGTATCGAGCACGATGCGCCGGCAGCCGCGCTCGCGCGCATACTCGACGGCGGCAAGCGCCAGCGAACGCGCCGCGCCCTTACCGCGATAGTCCGGGCGCACGTACAGCCGCTGCAGAACCGCCGAAGGCGTCGTGAGCGCGCGCACGGCGACGCACCCGCCGTACGCGCCGTCGATGCGCGCGAGAAACGCCGCCGCTCGCTCGCCGTCGTAAAGCGCCTCGACTTCCGGCAAAGCCGGCTCTCGGCCGTGCCGTAAATCGGGCGGCAGATCGTGTTCGTATTCAACGAGCAGCCGGTGCAAGTGTCCGAATGCGGCGCGAGCGCGCACGCGTTCTATCGAGACCATGCGCTATTTGAGCACGTGGCTTTGCCCGAGACCGTTCAACACGAACTGCACGGCGAGTGCGGCCAGGATGATGCCGAGCACGCGCGTGACGACGTGAATACCCGTCGTACCGATGAGATGCTGGTACTTCGTGGCGCCGCGCATGAACAGCCAGGTTATCAGCAGCGCCGCCGCACACGCGATGAACACGGTGAACAACCGCATACCGTCGTTGTGCGCGAGGTTCACGAGCAGCATGACGGTTGCGATCGTGCCGGGACCGGCGATCATCGGGATCGCCAGGGGAAACACCGCGGGATTCTCGGTCAGCGCGGCTTCCCGCTCTTCTTCTTCGGTGCGCTTCGCGCCCGTGGGACGCGCGAACAGCATGTCGATCGCAATCAAGAACAGCAGAATTCCGCCGGCGATGAGAAACGCCGCCAAGGTAATCCCGAGATAATTGAGCAGCGGCCGCCCGATGACGCCCATCACCAGCATCACCGCAGCCGCCACGAGCACTGCCTGGTCGACGATCTTCGAGCGCCGCTCCGGCGGCAGCGCGACCGTCGCCGCGAGCGTGAGCGGAATCATCCCGATGGGATCGATAATCGTGAACGCCGTCGCAAACGCCGTCAGCGCAAATTTCGGATCCACGAAGCTATCGTAACCGGTCGCGCCCGTGCGGCGAGGTCAAGTCGAGCTGCGGTCCGATTGGAACGATGCGCGTCGGATTGATTTCATCGTGGGTGTAGTAATAGTGCCGCTTGATGTGATCGAAATCGACGGTATCCGCGACGCCGCGGTACTGATACAGATCGCGTACGTACCCCCAGAGATTCGGATAGTCCACGATGCGCCGCAGGTTGCACTTGAAATGCCCGACGTAGACGGCATCGAACCGGATGAGGGTGACGAACGCGCGCCAATCCGTTTCGACCGGCCATTCGGCCACCAGATACCGGCGCGTCGACAAACGCTCTTCCAGGTTGTCGAGCGTCTCGAAAACGCGGTATGCGCCCCGTTCGTACGCGTGCTGCGAGGTGGCGAAGCCCGCTTCATACACGCCGTTGTTCAGCGTTTCGTAAATCCATTCGTTGAGGGCTTCGACCTGGTCGCGATGCTGCGCCGGATAAAAATCCAGCGCGCCGCCGTCGCCCAAGTTATCGAATTCGGTTTCCAGCATGCGCATAATGTCGTCATCGGAGTTCGAGACGATGGTACGCGTCTTCTTGTCCCAGAGCACGGGCACGGTGACGCGCCCCTCGTATCCGGGCTCCGTGGCGAAATACGCCTCACTCAAAAACGCCCAGCCGTTCAAGGGATCGCGCGAATAGCCGGGGCCGTCTCGAAACGCCCAGCCCCGTTCGTCGCGCACCGGATCGACGACGGTCATGCCGATTGCGTCTTCCAGCCGTTTGAGTTTGCGCACGATCACCGTACGGCTCGCCCACGGACACGCGAGCGAAACGTACAGATGGTAGCGGTTTGCTTCAACCGGAAACTCGCCGCTCCCATCTGCGCGAATCCAGCGCCGGAAGGCGTCTTCCTGGCGCTCGAACCGATCTTCTACCTGTTCGTCTGGGAACTGGGCTCTTGCCATTGCGGAGACTCTACCTCGCCGCGAACCGCCTCGCCTTCAGCGCCGGGCTCGCCGGCGAGCCGCTGCGCCTGCTCGAGCGTGAGTTCTTTCAGATACCGGTCCGTTCCGGGCTCTTGCCGTTTGCCTTCCCGCAGCGATCCCACGTCGTACGGAACGAACCCCGCGTCCTCGATCAGTTGCGCGATTTTTGTTTTCATCAGCGGAAAGTCGCCGGCGTAGAAGATCACCAGGCCCTGCCCGGACTTCTCCAACAGCGTTTCGTCCCGCAGCGTGTTGAAGGCCTTGATGACTTTTGCGCCTTCGAGTTTGCGCGCCACTTCTTCGCTCGAGGACGTGCCCTCGTCGAACTGCTGCACGTGCATCTCTTCGTCGATGTAGGGATTGGTCGTATCGATAACCGTCTCGCCGTCGAAGCGCCCGATTTGTTTGTACGCCTCGTCGATTTGCGTCCACGGCACCGAGAACAGCACCACTTCCGAGAGCGAGACCGCCTCATAGGGCGTTACGCCGCGCGAACCGTTGCCGCATTCTTGCGCCAAGCGCTCGAGTTTCTCACGGTCGTGCGAGAACGAGAACAGGATCTTGTGTCCCTTTCTCGCCCACAAGCGGCCGAGCGTCGAGCCGATGTCCCCTGAGCCTACAATACCGATATTCATGCCGGGATTTTTCCCGGATTAGCCGCCGCTCAAGTCCAGGACGATCTCGGTCGCGAGCGCGATAACGAAACCGCAAGCAAGCGCCGAGGTCACGACCGCGTTGATTCCGGTGCGGCGCAGCACGCTCCAGAGTTCGCCGATGACGAAGATCAGGGCGCCGACAGCCGTAGCAAGAAACAGCACGCTAAGCACCGGTGAGTGAAACGCGTAACCGACGATCGTTCCGAGAAAGGTCGGTCCGCCGGCAACGACGCCCGCGAGACCCAAAATGCGCCAGCGCGGAACGACGCGCCCCGCGAGCGGTGCGGCGATGCCGAAACCTTCCGTCGCGTTATGCAGACCGAAACCGATGATGAGGCCGATCGCGATCGCGGTCGCGCCGGACGCGGCCGATGCGCCGATGGCGAGCCCTTCGGCAAAATTATGCGCGCCGATACCGATGGCGATGACCGCCGCGAGCACGTACGGATCGTGCGCCTGCGCCGCCGCGCGTTTCGCCATGCGCATCGCCAGCGCACCGAGTCCGACCAGACCCAAGAACAAGCCGCCCACATACGCGACCGCGAGCCAGATCGTGTAGGCGGCGGCGCCACCCGTACCGTGCCAGACTTGCACCGCACGCACGAGCGGCGAGGTGGCGTTGCCCGCAATCTCCACGACCAGATAGACGAGGATGCCGATCGCGATCGCGTTGAGTACGGCGATGACGAGCGGCGAGGGATTGCGCATGCGCGCGATGGGCAGGCCGAGCAAGATCGTCAGGCCGGCGATTGCGCCGAGCACGACGGTCCATGCGAACGAGAGCGGCCCGCGCGTCGCGCTGCCGAAACTCGGGAGCATCGAACGCATCGCCGTATTCATAGCGCCCGCGCGATTCGGCGTGCCTTCGTAGTGAATCGTCGTCACCAATCCGTCGGGCAGGCCTTGCGAATCTTCGGTGTGATCGATGACGTGACAGTGGACGAGCCAATTGCCCGGCGCCTGATTCGCATCGACGATGACGTCCGCGCGCTGGCCCGGACCGAGCGCGACGGTGTCTTCCACATCGGGCTGCGCGACGGGCTGAGCGTCGCGCGCGATCACACGCTGGTAATGTCCGTGCGTGTGCATCGTGTGAAAGCTCTCACCCGAGATATTGATCCAACGGATTCGCACGCGCTGCCCTTTGCGCACGGTAATCGGCGCGGTCGCGGGGTACTCTTTACCGTTGAGCGTGAAGTGGTTTTCGCTCAGGCTTTGGATCGCCCACGACGAGATGATCTCGACGTCGTCCCGGTCCGCGCGTCCTTGCGCCGTGAAATGCGACGGCAGCACGACGATCGCGCCGTACAAGCCGCTGTTGAGCATCTCTTCGTTGTCGTGCGTGTGGTAGATGAACGTGCCGGGATCGCTTGCGGTGAATTCGTAGCGGTAACTGCCGCCTTTCATCACCATCGGCTGCGAAATGCCCGCGACGCCGTCCATGTCGACGGGAATACCGTGAATTCCGTGCAGGTGCATGGTGTCGGGAACGCTCTGCTCGTTGCGGTAGTCGATAACCACGCGATCGCCTTGGTGCACGACCAGCGTCGGGCCGGGGACCACGCCGTTGTAGGTTTTCGCCATCACGGTGAGGCCCGGCTGAAGGCTCCACGGAGCGTCGCGCTCGACCAAGTGGAACGTGCGCGTACGGCCTTGGACCTGCGGCACCGCGGCATACGTGCCGTCCTCGCGCCGGGCCAAGCGCGATTCCCCCGGGGCGGGCGTGGCCACCGGAATCGCCCCGCGCAGGGGCTGCATGCCGACGGCCGACGGGTTGACGCTCGCAGTGGTTTCGTCCGTATCCGCCAGGGCTGCAAGCGGCAGCGCGGCTGCACAAACGAGCAGCACTGCGACAAAAATATAGGCGAGGCGAATACTCGATTTCGGCACGCCTAACGGTTCCCCGTTCCTACGCATTCGCCTGCGCGCCCGGCCGCTTACAATCGCGCGCGGTTCGGGAACACCAACAACGTCATGCCAAAAAACAGCAAACATTCTCAAGTCGTCGTTATCACCGGTGCCTCGGGCGGAAT
>DATEHZ010000065.1:0-4274 GCA_035279385.1 Vulcanimicrobiaceae bacterium
TCGACGAATTCGAGAGCGCGCGCGTCGAGCGTCACGCCGCCGAATGCTCCGCATGCGCGGCACGACTGCACGACGCGGAAGTTGCCGCCGCGGCGCTCGCGCAAGCGCAGGCGCTGCCCGAGCGGGTGCCGCCCGCATCCCTGCGCGCCCGGCTGGATCGCTCGCTGGAGCGCGGCTCGGCGCGCGGCCCGTTCGCGTGGCATCCGTTTGCCGCCGCGATCGCCGCGGCGATCGTCCTCGCCCTGATCCCCACGTTCGTCGCGGTCGATCGCAATTCGGCGCTGCTCGCGATGAAGCAAGACGAGCGTGCACTCGCACGCCTTGCCAGCGCCGGCACGCAGATCGATCACGCGCAGTTCATGTCCGGCGCGCAGCCGATGAACGCGAAGGTGCTGTACGGGCCGCGCGGCGATTGGTATTACGTGGTGGTGATGCATCCGCGCCCCGGCATGCAGGTCGCGTACGTGCACGACGGCCGCATGGAGATGCTCGGCAGGGTGGAGATGCACGGCGAGAGCGGCACGCTGTATCTGCCGGTCAACCACAAGATGGACGAACTCGCACTCGTCGAGGGAAGCACCGTCCTCGCCGACGCCCATCTCGCGTACTAGCTCGTACTAAGCAAGGCCTCGAACAACCCCGGCACCGAAATGCGCACTATGCGAATCGGGATCGTCGCTCTGATTCTTGCCGGCCTCGTGATGCCGCTCGCCGCACTCGCGCAGCAGCCGCCGCTTTCCACGCCCCCGACGGCCCCGCCGTCGGCGCCGCCGTTTTCGGCCGAACGAGCGCGCGCCGTCGACGAGATGGCGCGCGCGGAGATCCACTCGGGCAGCACGCCCGGCGTCGCGATCGGTATCGTTCAAGACGGCCTGCTCGTCTACGCGCGGGGCTTCGGCTTCGCGAGCCTGCGGCCCAGGCGTGCGGTGACCCCGAGCACGGAGTTCTACGCGGGTTCGCTCGGCAAGCAATTCACGGCGGCGTGCGTGCTGCTGCTCGAGCAGCAGAAAAAACTCTCGCTCGACGACAAAGTGACGAAGTACGTCCCCGAGCTCTCCGTCGCCAAGAACGTTACGCTGCGCGAGCTGCTGCAGCAAACCTCCGGTTTGCCGCGCGCGCGTAACGCTGCGGGCGTCTCGCGAGATCTCACGCGTCCGGTGAAAATCGAGGATCTGATCAAAAGCGCGAATGCCATGCCGCTCGAGTTCGCGCCGGGCACGCAGTTCGACGACAACAACTTGAACTATCTGCTTGCGGGACTGATCGTGCAGCGCGTAAGCGGGCTGCCGCTTTCGATTTTCTACTCCACCCAGATCTTTGCGCCGCTGATCATGACCTCGAGTTTTCTCGCGGGCGATCAAGGTATTTCATCCGCACACGCCGCCGGCTACTCGCGCGAGCGCGGCAAATTTACGCGGGTACGGCCGTGGGACGCGTCGTGGCTGTTCGGAAGCAGCGATCTCGTGACGACGGTTCAAGACCTTGCGAAGTGGGATATCGGTCTACCGCTGCTGCTCGACGTGGATTCCATTCGCGACATGTGGACGCCCAGCGGGCTGCAAGGCACCGTTCCGTACGGCATGGGCTGGGTCGTCGATCAGCGCGGCGGACAGCGCTACGTCTGGCAGAACGGCCAAATCGCGGGCTATCACGCAATGAACGCAATGCTTCCCGACGAGCACCTCGCCGTCATCGTGCTGACAAATGCCGATTCGCTGAACGGGGCGACCACGGTTCAGCCCGAGCGCCTCGCGAACCGCATACTGGACGTCATATCGCCGCTTCCGCCGGCACATTTCGGAAATCTTATTACGACGCGCGCCACCGAGTGGCTCGGCCGCTTGGCTCGCATCGACGTGGATCGCACGCAGCTGACGACGGCGTTCAGCCAATACTTAAGCGATCAGGTCGTACACCGAGCTGATGTCGCTTCGCTTGGGCCGGTGCTCTCACTGGTTCCGTTTGAGAGCTACCAGCGCTCCGGTGATACCGTGTACGTTTTCGATGTCAAGTTCCGTCGCGGCGCCTACCGGTTCAACTTCGCACTCGCGCCCGACGGTAAAATCGACGGACTGTTCTTACAGCCGTACGGTTAGTCGTCGCCGTTTGCCAGCCGCCGGCCCGTCGCTTCGATAACCTTGCCCAGCATGCTCACCGCTTCCGCGCGTGATGCATTGCTGAACATGTATTTCAGCTTATCGTCGGAATCTTCGACGATCAGGACGGCGCGTTTGCCCGCGCGCACCGCTGCAATGAGCTTGTTGAGATAGGCTTCATCTTCAGGTGCTAACACGGATGGTACTCCGGCTTCCTTGCCATCGCTGAGCAAATATTTTAGAACCGCATTGATATCCCGCGGGGTGTCCACGCGCTTACTACCTCCATGGCGAATTGCCACGTTCACTAAACGCTACAATAGCGTATTCCGTGGCAGCTTCGTAGATGGATTATCGACTCTTAAAAAAACTTATTTATTAGTGCCGGCCAACCAAAGGAGCGCCAAGACCGTTTTCATGTCGTTAATCTCGCCGCTCGCTTGCATGTCCCAGGCTTCTTCGAACGCCACCTCCCGCACCTCGATGTGCTCGTCTTCTTCGAGCTGCTGCGGCCCGGCTTGCAGGCCCCTGGCTGCATAGATGTGCACTCGCTCGCTGCAATAACCGGGCGTCGGATAGACCGAGCAGAGCTCTTTCAGCGAGCCGGCGATAAAGCCCGTTTCCTCGCGCAGTTCGCGCAGCGCGCCCTCCTCACACGACTCGTTCGGCTCGGCCGTGCCGGCGGGAATCTCCCACATCGCCTGCTTCGCGGCGTGCCGGTACTGCCGCACCAGGACGATGCGATCCTCGGCAGGCAAGGCCGCGATTGCATACGATCCCGGGTGCTCGACGATATCGAGCTGCCGGCTGCGGCCGTCCTGGTCCAGCACGGTGTCGACGCGTAATGTAAAGATACGGCCTTTATAAATTTCTCGTGACGCCGTCAGGCGCGGCAACTCGCTCATAGCCGCGGATTTAACGGAATAGGGCGCGCGGGCCTCGTAGAAGCAAGCGTGCAACGTTCGCAATCCTCAATCGGTCAGGAACTGCTCTGGCTGCTGGTATGGGCGGCGATCTTCGTCGTCATCACCGTGCTGCTGCTCAAGTTCGTCGTGCCGCACCACTTCAACGATCGCGTCGCCGTCATGATCGCTGCGATCGTTTCCGGCATCGCGATGATCGCGCTGCGTGCCTACGTCTCTCGGCGCGCATAACGCGCGCATCGACGCGGCGCGCGATCTTCTCACGAAAAAAGGCCGCAAACAGCAAGCGCGGTTTTCGTTCGAAGGCGCGACGCTTTTGCAGGAAGCGCGCGGCGCGGGCGTGCCCATCGACGCGCTGTACGTCACGAAGGACGCATATGGCCGCACTCCCGTCGTCGCGCAGTGCGAGCGCGAAGGCGTGCCGGTCTACCTGGTCGACGAGCGCGCGATGCGGCGCATCTCCGACGTCGAAACGCCGACCGGCGTGCTCGCGGTGGCGCCGCTGCGCTTCTCGAGCCCGCAGCAGATCCTCCAGGACGACGGCGTGGTGCTGCTGCTCGCGGACCTGAACGATCCCGGCAACACGGGGACGCTGCTGCGGACCGCCGAGGCCTTCGGCGTTCGCGGAGTTATCTTGGGTTCGCACGGCGCCGAGCCGCATCTGCCAAAGGTGGTCCGCTCGGCTATGGGCGCGCTCTTTCGCCTGCCCCTGGCCGTGGCCGACCCGCAGGCGCTGGGCGGGTCTCTGGAGAGCTGGGAAGTGACCGGCCTGGCCGCAGACGCAGAGCCGCTCCACGCGCTTGCCTGGGGCCCGCGCAGCATCCTGGCCGTCGGCAACGAGCGCCACGGTTTGGGCCGCTGGGAGGCGCTCTGCACGCGCCGCGCTGCCATTCCGATGAGCGGCTCCGCCGAGAGTTTGAACGCCGCCGTAGCGGGCGGAATCGCTCTGTACGAAGCGACCAAGCGCCGCCCCGTTTGAGCGGAAAACCCTTTTTTATCCCCTTGTCAAGGCAGCGTTCGCGGGCGAAAAAGTCAAGACTACCCTGTGTAAAAGTCGCATGTTATACTGCACCCATTCGCACGGGCGTGCGGAGCCAAATTGTCTATGAGAAGGAGACACGCGGACCTGATGGCGACCTCGGAATTCTTCTGGAAACTCTTTAAAGACACGGGATCGATCAACGCCTACTTGATATACCGGCAGTTGCATCCGAGTCCAGCTCCAGCCACCTGACCGCCACGAAGAAGAATGTCG
>DATEHZ010000066.1:0-48882 GCA_035279385.1 Vulcanimicrobiaceae bacterium
CTCAACGATGCAAATACGGGCGATTTGGATCTGTCGCGCTTTCCGGTCGCCGCGTTCAGCAACGTCGACGTCACTGAAGGCCTCGGGCCCTCGGACAGCGAGGGCAGCAACACCATCGGAGGCGCGGTGAACATCATCTCCCTGCAGCCCACGCGCGATACGCACAACGCCTTCTCTTTTTCAACCGGCTCCTTCGGCACGAGCGAAGGCTGGTACAACGCCACGGGCACGAAGGGACGCTTCGGGTACGCACTGGCTCTGGACGATCAGCAGCAGCGCGGCTATGTCGATCAAACGGTGAATTGGCAAGGCCGGCCGCTGCATCTGGGCTCCGCGATCGCCGGCCGCGCGCTGCTCGCGAAAGCATCGTGGGCGTTTTCGCAGCAATCCGACGTCAACGTGCGCGTCTTCTCGCTCGGCAATACGCGCGACGAGAGCGCGGCGCTGAACACGCCCGCCGATCCATCGCAGCAAGGCGACGGCGCGCTCTTCGACGGCCCCGGGCCGGCGATGCTTGCGCAAACCGTGCGCGCGTACGCGATCGACGGGCGCTCGCCGCTGGGATCGGGCAGCCTGGTGTACGATTTTTCGTCCTCCGACAACGACGTGAACTTCACGGGCGGCGCCGTGACGCCGTACGATCTCACGCACCGCGATAAGCGCAATACGCTGGCGCTCTCCTGGCAGCACGACACCGATACGACGGAATTCGCCGCGGGAGGGTACGTGCGCGGCGAATCGTTCACCGCCGACGGCATCGACGGCGCGCTCACGCAGATGATTCGTTCCTATTTCGTCCGCGGCATGGTGCGGCCGTCGAAGAGACTGCGCGTGCGGGGCGGGCTCTACGCGTCGAATTATTCCACGTTCGGATCGAACCTGGACGCCCGCGTCGCGGCCAATTACGATCTCGACGAGCGCAGCGTGCTGCGCGCTTCGGTCGGAACCGGCTTTCGTGCCCCGCTGCTGATCGAGCGCTACGTGTTTCCGGTCGCCGATCTTCCGCTGGATCAGAACTGCGTCGCCACGGGTCAAGGCAACGCGAACGAAAAGCCGGAGCATGCAACGGAGTACGAACTGGGTTACGGTCATCGCTTTGGTTCGACGGCGAATCTGGACGTCTCGCTCTACCGCACCAATCTGCGCGATCCGATCGAAGTCTTCTATCCGCTGGGAACGACCTGTCCGCCGGCAAACCCGCCGGCGCAGTCGTATCCGATCAACGCCGGGAACGCCGTCTATCAGGGCGCGGAGGTTCGCTACGCGCAGCGGCTGGGCGCGCGCGTGCTGCTGCGCGCGAGTTACGGTTTGAACGTTGCCTATCCGCTCAACATGCCGCCCAGCGTTGCGAATCCCACGTCGGGCGGCGATCTGGTGGCCGGCCGGCAGTTCCTCAATATTCCGCAGCAGCAAGGCTCGCTAAGCCTGAGCTGGCAGAACGCACACTGGCACGCGGCGCTGCAAACGTGCGTCCGCGGGCGCAACAACGAACTGAATCAGGACCCGTACGCAGCGGTAGATGCCGCCGTCGGACGCGGCTTCGGCGACGTGGATCTAACCCTCGCCGGCACAAACCTCACCAGCGCGGTCAGCGGCAGATTCACGCTGCCGCGCCTGGGCGTGCCGTATAACGGCGTGGGCGGCGCGTTGCCCACGGACCGGTACGTTCTCGAGCCGGCGGGTATACGGCTGATAGCCACCTTCAGAACGCCCTAAGGTTTTGGATTGAACGATCGCCTCGAGCACGCCGCTGAATCGTTCCGCGCGCTCGCGGAACTGCTGCCGCAATTAGTGTGGGTGAGCAAAGCACAAACGGGTGCGATCGAATACGTCAACCGGCAATGGCGCGAGTATTTCGGCGCGAATCACCTCGACGGACGCCAGTGGCGCATGCGCGAGTTCGTTCACCCCGACGATTTCGAGCGCGCGAATCAACGCTGGAAATTCAGCCTGCTCACCGGCGCAATGTATGAAGTGGAATACCGGCTGCGCAGTCACGACGGCGGGTACCATTGGTTCCTCGCGCGCGGCGCACCTGTTCGCGACGCAAGCGGGCACGTCGTGCGCTGGTACGGGTCGGCAACCAACATCGACGCGCAGAAGCGCGAGCTCGAGCAAGCCAGAGAGGTCGTCGACCGGCTGCAAGGCGCGTTCATTCGGCGCGAATTGCCGCAGCGCGACGACGTGCGCTTCGATGCGGTCTACGTGCCGGCCGAAGACATCGCGCGCGTCGGCGGCGACTGGTACGACGCCTTCGAGTTTCCGGACGGCACGATCGTTTTTTCCGTCGGCGACGTCGCGGGGCACGGTCTCGAAGCGGCGGTGACGATGGCGAATATCCGGCAGGCAATTATCGGCGCGAGCATCGACACTGCCGAACCGAGCGAAGCGCTCGTGAAGGTCAATCGCGTACTGTGCCTGCAGCGCTCGATCATCGCCTCGGCAATCGTCGGGTTCATTCGTGGAAACCGCGTGATGTATTGCAGCGCGGGACACCCGCCCGCCGTGTTCGCCGACGGCGACGGCGCGCGGTTTTTGCCGCACGGCGGCATAACGCTGGGCGTAGAGCCGCGGCCGGTATTTCGCACGCACGTACTGAAAATGCACCCTGGAACGCTGCTCGTGCTCTATACGGACGGTCTGACCGAGGCGCGGCGCAAAGTCGACGAAGACGAGCAGCGCCTGCTCGAAGCGTGCGGCAAAGCGGCGCACAACGGCATGCGTGCCTCGGATATCCACGCGGCCGTGCTGGGCACGCTGCGATCGCCGGACGATACGGCGATTATGACGTTACGCTTTTAACGAAAGCGGCGACCGCGGGCAGCGTGAGGTCCGGGCGGTCGCGATGCGGCGCGTGCCCGCAGTTCGCGAGCGAGAGCGTATCGACTCGCGCGCCGCACGCATCGCCCGCAATGGCGTCGATCTGCGCCATCGTTCCGTACTCGTCGTCCAGACCCTGAATCGCGAGCACCGGCACCCGAATCTTGCGCACGGAATCTTGAATATTCCACGCGCGAAATTCCGGATGCAGCCAGATGTCGTTCCATCCGTAAAACGTTCGATCGGCGTCGGCATGATAGCGCTGCAGGCGTTTGCGCAATTCCGACGATTCGTACGCGACCTTTGCCTGCGCGATGCTGCGCACCGAAATATCCTCGACGAATACGTGCGGCGCTTCGACGACGACGCCGCGCACGCGCGCGCCGATTTCACCCGCATAGATGAGCGCGATCGACGCGCCGTCGCTTTGTCCGACGAGCACGGCGTCCCGCACGCCGAATGCATTCAGCACGTCGGGCAGCGCTTCGAGCGCTTCGTCGTGCATGTACGAGAGGGCGCGCGCTTCGTGCAGCACCTCGGAGAAGCCGTTGCCGTAGCGTGAGTACGCGATCACCGCGCAGCCGGTCAGACTGGCGAGATCCTCCGGCACGCTTTTCCACATCGCGACGGATCCGAGGCCTTCGTGCAGCAGCACGAGCACCGGCAGATCCGGGGATCCCGCGATGTACCGAGCCTCGACGCGGCGACCCGCGGCGCTTATTTCTTCGGCGATGGGACGAATGTGAGCGAGAGCGAGTTGATGCAGTAGCGCGTGCCGAGCGGCGGCGGACCGTCTTCGAAGACGTGGCCCAGATGCGAATCGCAGCGCTTGCAGCGCACTTCGATGCGGTTCATGCCGTGGCTGTAATCGGGCAATAAGCGCACGTTCTGCCGCTCATCGGGATGCGTGAAACTCGGCCAGCCGCAGTGCGATTCGAATTTGGACGACGATTCGAACAGTTCGGCGCCGCACGCGCCGCATACGAAGGTGCCTTCACCGCGTTCTTCGAGCAAGCTGCCGGTAAACGGCCGTTCCGTGCCGGCTTCGCGCAGGATGCGGTAGCGCTCGGGACCGAGTTCCTTGCGCCATTCTTCTTCGGTTTTCGTGACTTCGGGGACGACGTCGTGCTGCATCCCGGTTATTGTAGCACTTCGATCTCGTTGCCGGAATCGTCGAAGAGAAAGCGCGTGTCGTACTCGAGCGCTTCGCCGGTGGCCGGGTCGTTCAGGCGCGAATGAATCGAGAGGCGGTGCATGGTTTTGGCGCCGCGCTTGACGGTGCCGCCGTAGAAGTATTGCACGAGCGGGATCTTGTCTTTCTCGATCGGCGCGAGCCGGCGCATCTGCACGATCATCACGAGCAGCCGCTCCTGCAGCCGCTGCGGAATCAGGCGCGCGACGTCGTCGGCCTGCATGCGCACGAGTTCCAGTTCTTTCTGCGCCTTGTTCTCGACGGTTACGCTTTCGTTGCTGCAAAAACGTACGAGCGCATCCCAGTCGTCCGCGGCAATGCCGGTGTACTTCACGCCGTAGCGCCAAACCGGTTTGCCTTGCAAGGTACCGGGAATGCACCACACCTGCTTCGCGCGCAGCATGACGGGACGCTCCTCGAGCTGGATGCGGAAATTCACTTCGTCTTTCTCAAACTTCGACGGCGAAACCAGACCCATGCCGCTCGCGGAGATGTCGACGGGAATCAGGGCAGTCCAGCCGGTCGACGTGGCAAACCACGCGCGAAAACCGCCCGTTCGCCGGGGATACCGGCGGCGGTTTTCGGGCCTTCCTGAGAACCACGTGAGCAAATCTGCGAGCATTCCGCTTTTTGTTATCGGCCGGAAATACCGAGGACCTGCGCCGCGGCGCGATAGCCGCTCTCCAGCGCACCGGCCACCGTTCCGGCGTCCTGCGCGCACGTCGCTTCGCCCGCGAAATAGAGCGTTTGGCCTATCGGACGCGCCAGCCGGTCGCGGGCGTCGCCGCCGTTTACGCGCAGATAGCTGTAGGCGCCGCGTGCGTACGGGTCGCGCTGCCAATCGTGATGGTACGCGCGAACGAATTCGGCCTTTACATTGACCTGTGGGAAAAGTCGAACGCAGGTATCGACGGCCGCCGTTACGGGATCGACGCCGCGCGCCGCAAGACGGTTCGCGGCATCGCCGCCCGCCCACGCCACGAGCACCGGCGCACGCTGGGGAAAACGAGACCAGACCGTCGGAAACGCCGCATCGCGAGCCGTCTGAAGAAACGCGCCGTTCCAGAAGACCGAGCGAAATTCGAGCACGACTTTGGTCACCGGCCCCATGCCGATTGCGTCGATCGCGCCGCGCTTGTCACGTGGCAGCGCCGGGATGAACGTGACGTCGCTTCCATGCAGCACGCCGATGGGCAGCGTGACGACTGCGTGCCGGGCTCGCACGATAACCGGGTCGCCGTCGCGCACGGCGCGCACCTCTACCCCGGTCGCGGACCAGCGAACTTCGTACACGCGCATACCGCGCCATAAACGATCGCCCGCACAGCGCGCGAGATGTTCCACGATGGCGCCGTAGCCGTCAGCGGGGCGCAGCTGCGTATCGTTGCCGTCGCCGCGCCATTCTTCTGCGATTGCAAGGATGCTGGCATCCGCGGCGATGGCCGCGTCGAAACCTTCGACCAACATGCGCGCCTGGGCTGCATCTTCGCTATTCGCGCTGCGCAAAAAGGCATCGACGCTGGCATCTTGCGCGTGCGGATCTACACGTTCCAATACGCGCTGCGTTGCTTCCCACACGCCGGGAATGCCGTCTTCCGGCAATTCGAGCGTTCCTTCGTTACATTCGCGCAGAAGTGCCATGGTCGCGTCCGCGCGCCCGTGAATGAACTCGGCGCCTAATTCTACGGGATACGCGCCGTCGCTCGTGCGCAGCGTGTACGCGCGGCCGCCGGCGCGCCCTTGTGCTTCCAGCAGCAGCACGTCGAGGCCGCGGTCGAGCAGCGCGCGTGCTGCGGCTAGACCTGCGGCGCCTGCCCCGATGACGACGACGTCGGCGGTTACCGTTCGCGTATCGACGTTCACAGCACAAGCATAAAAAAAGGACAGCCGTTTGTCATCCGGCTGCCCTTTTCTGTGCTTGCCCGTGATTATTCTTTCATTCGCCGGCCCCAATTTGGTTGCGGGTTGCTTCGTCTTCGTCGACCATCGCGTCGTCGTCTATTTCCGGGTTGCTCGTGATCTCACCGCCGTCCGTCTTGGGGCGTGCAATCGTCGGAGTCTCGTCGGTGATGTTGCGATCCCGCATGCGTTTGTCGGTCATGCCGGCGTCATGGATAGTCTCTCTATGGTTTTCCATTCAACTCACCTCACCCCTACTGTTCCCGTTGCGTGCATGAAGGCAAACCGTTTCTATCTGACACTTCGCAGAATCGCGAAGCGCCCGGCCTCTTCAGCAGGCAGCGGACCGCACGAACGCGGTCAGAGCGTGCGCTCGAGAAACGCGACCGGGCTATCGTTGAACGTGACGCGCTCGAAGATGGTGTAACCGGCTTTTTGCACGATGCGTAAAGACGCCGCGTTGTCTTCGTTGACGAGGCACACCGTTCGCCTGGACGGCAGATTTGCATCGCCCCATTCAAGTACCGCGCGCACCGCTTGCGTGCCGTAGCCTTTTCCGTGCGCATCCGAAACGAGAGCGAAGCCCAGTTCGGGCACGTTCTGCATGCTCGGCGCGATCTCGCGCTTGAAATCGGCGAAGCCGATCTCGCCGACGAATTTTCCCGTGCTTTTTTCGTCGATCGCCCAGTAACCGTAGCCCATCGCCCGCCAATGGCCGAGGTACGCTAGCAAACGCGACCAGGTTTGCTGCGGCGTCGACGGCTTGCCTCCGATGTAGCGCACGACGAGCGGGTCGGCCCACATCGCGGCGCAATCGGCAAAATCTTCGCGACGATGCGAACGCAGCCGGAGACGCTCGGTTTCGATTGTCGGCGCGCTCATCCGTTCGGATTGAACCAGCCGGCGTGCTTCGTGACGCTGAATTCGACGATATCGTATTCGGAAACGCCCGCGCGCACGAACGGGTCTTCCGCTAGCACCGCTTCGATCGTCTCGCGCGATGCATCCGCCGTCAGAATAACTCCGCCCGTTCGCGGATTGAGCGGACCGGAAAGAATAAAGAGTCCGCTTTTATAGTTGCGGTCGAGAAATTCGCGATGTTCGGGCAGAACGCGATCTATTTCTTCGAGTGGCTTGACATAGCGCGAAAGCAACAGAAACATAAGTTTATTTTTCGCGATGGGAACGTCGACAACCTTACCGCGATGGGCATTTTAGCCCACACGGAGCGCAAGGAGGACGCAACCGCGAGCTCTGAAGATGAACGCCAGGGTGGGGTGTGACGACGAAAAGCGCTCTTGCCCGTACTTCTTTCTTTGGAGCACGTATATGAAGCGCCTTTGTTGTATTTTTACGGCCTGCATCGCGCTTGCCGGATGCGGGGGCGGCGGCGGTACGCCCAGCACCCCCGCGCCGACGGCACCGCCGATTGCGAACACGTCGCTGCCCTACTATCTTCCGATGAGCAGTGGAAATACGTGGACCTTCGCTTCCGGCGGCAAACTCGTCGACATGGGACCGATGCAGATCGCGTGCGCGTGTCCCGCGAACGGCAGTATGATGGAACGCATCGGTCTGTATTCGCCCGGAGCGCAAACGCTCGGTGCTTCGTTCTTCTTCGCAAAGCACACGCCGAGCGGCGCTACGCAGATCACGAGCCTGATCGGCGATGAGAACGACGCAAACACGAATAACATCACGCTCATGAGCGACACGGCGTTTCCCTACGGGATACCGGTCATGGACGACAGTCCGGCACTCAACGAATCGTGGAACGATGGAGCCGGCGACGCTTCGACGATTACCGCGGTCGGCGGTACGATGATGCTGCCCGACAGTTCGGAGATCATCGACGTCGCGACCGATCGGATCACCGGTAACTTCAGCGCCATCACGTGGGGTTTCGCCAAAGGCGTAGGTTTCACGTCGATCGGCGTCGGCACGCAAAGCACCGCACTCGCATCCTTTACCATCAGCACGGCGAGTTCGTTTGTACGCACGACGGGTGTAGCGCAGATCGCACACGCGACCGTTGGGAAGGTGCACGCCGCCGCGATACTGTCCACGCTGTTTAGATGACGGCGGCTTGGTAAACGCAATGAAGAAGCGGTGATTTTTCACCGCTTCTTCCGCTTTACTCTCCGCTCTGCGAGCCCGGTTCTACGACGACCGATCCGGCGGCGATTCCCGTGTCGGAAGCGATGTCGGGGGCTTTGCCGCCGTGCTCTTCGACCCAGTGGCATGCGGCGAAGTGGCCCGGCGCGTACTCGTTGAACGGCGGCACTTCAACTTTGCAGCGGTCGAACGCGACGGGGCAGCGCGTGTGGAAGCGGCAGCCCGAGGGCGGATTCACGGGCGATGGGATGTCGCCGGTGAGAACGATGCGCTTCTTGCGCTTCTCGACGTGCGGATCCGGAATCGGAATCGCCGAGAGCAGCGACTGCGTATACGGATGCAGCGGGTTATTGTAGAGGTCGTCGCGGTTTGCCAGTTCCATGATCTTGCCGACGTACATGACGGCCACGCGCGTGGAGATGTGGCGGACGACCGAGAGATCGTGCGCGATGAACAGATAGGTCAGGCCGAGTTGCGCCTGCAGATCCTCGAGCAGGTTGATGACCTGCGCTTGAATCGAGACGTCGAGCGCGGAGACCGGTTCGTCGCAGACGATGAACTTCGGATTCACCGCAAGTGCGCGCGCGATGCCGATGCGCTGGCGCTGGCCGCCGGAGAACTCGTGCGGATAGCGGTTCGCGTGATACGGCTGCAAACCGGTTAATCGCAGCAGTTCTTGAACGCGCTGTTCGACGGCCTTGCCGGCGGCAAGATGGTGAATCTTGAGCGGCTCGCCGACGATGTCGGAGACCGTCATACGCGGATTGAGCGATGCGAACGGATCCTGGAAGATGATCTGCATCTCCTTGCGCAGTTTGCGCAATTCGGATCGCGTGCAATTCAGAATGTTGCGTCCGTCGAACCAGACCTCGCCGCTCGTCGCCTGCAAGAGACGCAGAATGACGCGGCCGATCGTGGTTTTGCCGGAGCCCGATTCTCCGACCAAACCGAGCGTTTCGCCGTGCGCGATGGAGAAATCGACGCCGTCGACGGCTTTGACGTCGCCGACGTGGCGAGACACGAGCCCCGCGTGAATCGGGAAGTACTTGTAGAGATCCTTGACCTCGATGAGGTTGCCGCTCTCGCCCTTCGACGGGCTCAGCGCGACACCGTCTGCGGCGGCGCTCGTCACGGTATCGCGATTCATGAGTGCGCCACCGTTTCAACTTCGACCGGGCGCTGGTCTTTGGCGCGCTCGTCGTAGAGGAAGCAGCGCGCGACGTGGCCGGCGCCGAAATCGTACGTGGGCACGGGCTCGTCGCAAATCGGCATGCGATAGCGGCAGCGCGCGGCGAACGCGCAGCCGGGCGGCAAGCGCAGCAGGTTCGGCGGCTGGCCGGGAATCGGTTCGAGGCGCTTGCGTTCGCTGATGTCCAGACGCGGCAGCGACGCGAGTAATCCTTGCGTGTACGGCATCTTCGGCGCGTCGAAGATCTGCTCGGCGTTGCCGTACTCCACCATGTTGCCGCCGTACATCACGAGCACGTTTTTGCAGACTTCGGCGACGATGCCGAGATCGTGCGTGATCATAATGATCGCCGCGCCCGTCTCGGCTTGCATCTCGTTCATCAGTTCGAGAATCTGCGCCTGAATCGTCACGTCGAGCGCCGTGGTGGGCTCGTCGGCGATGAGCAGCTGCGGATCGCACGAGAGCGCCATCGCGATCATCACGCGCTGGCGCATGCCGCCGGAGAACTGGTGCGGATATTCGTTGACGCGCTTTTCGGGTGCTGGGATGCGCACCTTTTTGAACATCTCGATCGTTTTCTCGAGCGCGTCTTTCTTGTTGAAGCCCAGATGCAGTTCGACCGCTTCGGCGATCTGTTCGCCGACGGTGAGCACCGGATTGAGCGAAGTCATCGGGTCCTGGAAGATCATCGCGATGCGATGTCCGCGGATGCGGCGCATCTCGGACTCGCTCTTCTTGAGCAAATCCTCGCCGTTGAAAAGAATTTGGCTGCCCGGATCGATCTCGCCCGGCCGCTGAATGAGCCGCATGATCGAAAGCGCGTTGACCGATTTACCGGAGCCCGATTCGCCGACGATGCCGAGCGTCGAGCCGGCGTCCAGGGAATATGACAGGCCGTTTACGGCCGTAACCAGGCCATCTTCCGTGCGAAAGGTGGTCCGGAGATTCTTGACTTCGAGCAGGGGCATGAAGGTCGGTTAAATACCGGTCAGCGAGAGAATCGTTCCGAGAACGACAAACGCGACCGCAGTGACACCCGTAATGCGTTTGAGTTGCTCTTCCGCGCCCGGACGTCCGTACACCGACTCGACGCGTCCGCCCAGTGTACCCGAGAGACCTTCCTGCTTGGTGGTCTGCACGGCCAGAAGAATGATAAGCGCCAGCGCCGCGATCACGAAGAGCGCACCGAGCGTGTGCGTGAGCCAGCCGGCATGCTGCTGGAACCAGGTCTGCGTGGCGTAGTTGATGCCCGGGCTGACTTGCAGCGGACCCGCGGTCGGGACGTTGCTGATCGGGACTTTAATCGGCGCGGCGGCGGCCGCACTCGCCTTCGCGGCCGGGGCCGCTGCGGCAAGGAGCAGAGAAATCAAGCGGTGTCTCCTACAACTTAACGGGGGCCCTAGGCCCCCATTCTTCATCCTTCGCCGGGCTCAGGATGACAAGGCATTCTATCACGGACGGACGGGCGCTACAAGAACGCTCGCTACACGCCCGGCCACATGCTCGCCCGTCAACCCGAACAGGGCGCGCTGCTTGGGTTGCGAGTCGTGCTGCACCAGGGCGTTGTTGGGAATCCCGATGCGCTCGACGACCAGACCCAGGCCGTGATCCGAGACGAACTCTACGACTGCCGAGCCGAAGCCGCCTGCGAGAGAGTGCTCTTCTAAGGTAAGAACGTGTGAATGGGTCTCCGCGAGTTCCATAAGCAGCGCCTCGTCGAGCGGTTTGACGAACCGCATGTTCACGACGGTCGGCTTGTCCTCGCAGAGGTCCCAAGCGTCCAGGCCCACATCGACGGTGTTGCCGTAGGCGAGGATGGCAACGCCTTTGCCGCGGCGCAGGACCTCAGCGCGGCCCTGCACGATGGGGGCGAGCGGATCGCGGTGTTTACCGCTGGTCGATCCGCGCGGATAGCGGATGCCGACCGGGCCGCTGCGCGAGAGCGCGTGCTCCAGCATGGGAAGCAGTTCGTCTTCGTTGCGCGGCGCCATGAGGGTGATGTTCGGCAGCGTGCGCAGATACGCGATGTCGTACAGACCCATGTGCGTCGGGCCGTCGTCGCCGACGAAGCCCGCGCGGTCCATGCAGAACACGACCGGCAGATTTTGAATGCAGACGTCGTGCACGATTTGATCGTACGCGCGCTGCAAAAACGTCGAATAAATCGCGCAGACGGGTTTGAGCCCGCTCGTAGCGGCGCCGGCTGCGAAGCAGACCGCGTGCGCTTCGGCGATGCCGACGTCGTAATAGCGGTTCGGAAACGCTTTGCCGAATTTGGCCAGGCCCGTTCCGTCGGGCATCGCGGCGGTGATGCCGACGACGCGCGTGTCTTTTTGCGCGACGGCGATCATCGCATCGCCGAACGCGTCTTGGAATTTGGGCGGCGCATTCGGCGCTTTGATCACCGTGCCGTTCGCTTTGTCGAACTGCCCCAGGCCGTGGAAGGTGCGCGCGTCCTTCTCGGCGGGCTCGTAGCCTTTGCCTTTGACCGTACGCACGTGCAGCAGCACCGCACGCGGCTGGCTTTTCGCCGTATTGAGCGCATCGACGAGCGCGTCGTAATTGTGGCCGTCGATCGGACCGATGTAGCGGAAACCGAGTTCTTCGAAAATGACCGCGGCCTTTTCCGAAGGCGCGATAAAGCGCATCGCACCCATCTCCGCCGATTCGAACGCCTTCTTCGCCATGCTGCCCAGCGGCAGATGGTCGAGCACCGCTTTGCCCGTGTGTCGCGCGAAATTCGAGATCGGTTTGCTTCGCAGCACGGAAAGATACGAGGCGATCGAACCCACGTTGGGCGCGATCGACATCTCGTTGTCATTTAAGATCACGATGAAGTTCGAGCGCATCTGTCCGGCGTTGTTGAGCGCTTCGTACGCAAGGCCGCCGGTGAGCGCGCCGTCGCCGAGCACGGCGACGATCGTTTCGTGGCGTCCCGCGTGATCGCGCGCCCTCGCCATGCCGAGCGCCGCGGAGACGCTCGTGCTCGCGTGCCCCGCGCCGAAGACGTCGTACTCGGACTCGCTGCGCATCGCGAAACCCGAGAGCCCCCCGCCTTTGCGAATCGTCGGGAAGCGGTCGCGGCGCCCGGTCAGGATCTTGTGGACGTAAACCTGATGGCTGACGTCCCACACGATGCGGTCGGCCGGCAGATCCAGCACACGGTGCAGCGCGAGGGTCAGCTCGACGACGCCCAGATTGGGAGCGAGGTGGCCGCCGTTCTGCGCGCAGACAGCGATAAGCATGTCCCGTATCTCTTGGGCTACTTTATCGATCTCGGCGCGACTGAGTTTCTTGACGTCGGCAGGCGAGTTGATGCGTTCGATCACCATATCAGTCAGCACACCATTCGCATACCCAGAACGCAGGTCCCCCGCGCAAAGCAACCGAGCATCCCGGCACCAGGCGGCCGCGGGAATCCGGCCAAATCCAACGCACATGATCGACACGAGGGCATTTTTGCGAGATGCGAGGACGGCGCTGGTCGTCATCGACCTGCAGCGCGGCATCGTCGGCCGCAACGTCGGGCCGCACAACGCAGGCGACGTGGTTGCGAACGCGGCGCGGTTGGTGCAAGCATTTCGAAGCGCGCAGCTTCCGATCGTATTCGTGCGCGTCTCGGCAACGCCCGAAACGGCGCTCAAACCGCTGGTCGACAACCCTCCGCCTGCGCCGCCGCAGCAGCCGGGCTGGGACGAACCGGTACCGGAACTCGGCGTACGCGCGGATGATATCGTCGTGACGAAGCGCAACTGGGGCGCATTCTACGGCACCGATCTCGATCTGCAACTGCGCAGGCGCGACGTCGCGCGCATCGCGATCTGCGGCATCGCCACGATCTTCGGCGTCGAATCGACGGCGCGCGACGCGTTCGAGCGCAACTATAAACTGCTCTTCGTCGAGGATGCGATGGCGTCGATGAACGCGCAAGACCACGAGCACGCTTGCCGCGCGGTCTTTCCGCGGATGGGGATCATCCGCTCGACGCAAGACGTGGTGCAGGCGCTCTCTTAGCGCTAGAGACGCTCGGTTATCCGAACTGCCACTTCGTCGCCCTCGTGCTTCTGCAATGTCTTCAACATCGCCGACTTGACGGGTAATTTGTGCGTGCCGTCACCCATCGCCATGAACGAACTTTGAAACGGCCGGCCGTCTATCGTGCCGCGCACTTTGACCAGGCCTCTGGTGCCGAAATATTCGACCGAATCGGTAATGACGACGTAGGTCCAGCTGCCTTTTGCGGGTGATTTCAGGATCTTCGCCGCGAATCGCTTGTTCACCATTTACACCGGAGCTTCGTACGCGCGGCGCAGCGCTTCGATGTCGAGTTTATCCATCTTGAGCATCGCTTCCATTGCGCGTTTTGCACGCGCAGGATCGTCGCCGCCGACGTAATCGCCCAAGCCGCGCGGCACGATGTTCCAAACGACGCCGTAGCGATCTTTCACCCAACCGCACTGGAGCGTTTCGCCGCCCTCTTTGAGCCCGTCCCACAAGCGATCGACGTCGACTTGCGTTTCACAGCTGATAAAGAGCGCGACGGACCCGGGGTACGGTGCGCCGGGCGATGCGACGCCGTTATCGCCGCCGTTGAGCGCCATCATGTCCTGACCGTCGAGTTGAAATTCGATCGTCATCACCGTCCCGGCGGGCAGGGGTCCCGCTTCGCCGTAGCGGCTCACGCGCTCGATCTTGGAGTTTGGGAAGAGCGAAACGTACTGGTTGACCGCCGCTTCCGCGTCTCCGTCAAACCAAATGAACGGAATGATCTGCTGCATGGTGCACTCCTTCGTGTTAGCCGATGCCCGGTGTTTGTACCAAACCGATGAGATGTTGATGCGGATCGCGGAAGAGCCCGATGACGGGGCCGCCGGGAACCTGATCGGGTCCTATCATGCGCGTGCCGCCGAGCTGCTCGATCTTCGCAAGCGCCGCTTCGACGCTCGGGACGCCGACGTAGAACGTCACGTGACCGTCGTAGCCTTCGGGAACCTCGCCGATGCCGCCGTCGACGCCGCTCTCGTTGTGAATCGTCGCGTAATCCACGCCGGCGGGGGCGCTGGCCGCGTGCGATTCCCAGTTGAATGCGTTCGCGTAAAAGTCTCGCAGCGCCGCTGCGCCCTCGGTCATGATCTCGAAGTGAACGACCGGATTTCCCATCTTGCCCTCCTCGTGCGGTTATGGCGCCATGGTAGCGGATTCACTTGCAAAATACAAGTACTATGCAAAAATAAAAGTATGTGCTACAACGAGGATGGTGAGTACCCGAACATACGGTCAGTTTTGCGGCCTTGCCCGTGCGGTCGAAATCGTCGGGGAGCGCTGGGCGATGCTGATCATCCGCGATTTGCTGGTGGGCCCCAAGCGCTTCGGCGAACTGCAGCGCGGCCTGCCTAGGATTCCGACGAACATTTTGACCTCGCGCCTCAAAGCATTGGAAGCCGCCGGCGTGGTGGCGCGCCGCGCTTCTTCACAACCCGGCGGCGGCGTGCTGTACGAACTTACCCCGCTGGGTTTGGAACTCGAGCATGCCGTTCTCGCGCTGGGGCGCTGGGGTGCGAAGAATCTGCTCGACCAGCCGCGCCCGGATGAGATCGTCACGAACGACTCGATGGTGATGGCGCTGCGCACGACGTTTCGGCCGGAAGCCGCAAAAGGGACGCACGTCTCGTACGAATTGCGTATGGGTTCGGTGGTCATACACGCGCGTATCCACGACGGGACCATCGACGCCGGCGCCGGGCCGCTGCCGGATGCGGATCTCATCGTCGAGGCAGGCCCGGCGCTCAAAGCGGTGATGGCACGGGAGGTAACCCCGAAAGAAGCGCTCGCGCAAGACCTGGTTCGCGTTACCGGCGATCCGGCGCTCTTCGATCTCTTCGCGCAGATATTTCGCATCTAAACCGGCGCCCCGCGGGGCAGGTCGACGAAATTCCGCCGGGGAAAGCAAAATATCGTCATGAGCGTCCGGCCTGGAACGACCACCATCAACGCGCGCCTGGAGCGCTGGCCATATACGGCTCCGTTTCGCATCTCCGGTTACGATTGGAGCGAAGCGAAGCTGGTCTACGTCGAGATCCTGCGCGACGGCGTGCGCGGCCGAGGCGAATGCGCCGGCGTCTATTACAAAGACGACTCACCGGAGAAGTGCCTGGCGGATATCGAGCGCGTGCGCGAGGCCATTGCGTCCGGAGCGGGACGCGCGGATCTGGCGGAATTGCTGCCCGAAGGCGGCGCGCGCAATGCCCTCGACTGCGCCCTGTGGGATCTCGAAGCAAAGACGCAAGGCGTTCCGGTTTGGCAGCTCGCGGGTCTCGAGAACCCGCGCCCTGTGCGCACGACGTACACGATCGGCGCCGACGATCCGGCCGTCATGGTGGAGCGCGCGCAGGCGTTCGCAGACGCTCGCGCATTAAAATTGAAACTGACCGGAACGCAGGAAGACGAGGCGCGCGTGCGCGCCGTGCGGCAGGCGCGCCCGGATGTTTGGTTGGCCGTCGACGCAAATCAAGGTTTTACGCGAGCGTTTCTCGAGCAGATTCTTCCGGCATTCGTCGAAACGCGCGTGCAGCTCATCGAACAGCCGATCGCCGTCGGGCAGGAAGCGCAGCTCGACGGATTCGATTCGCCGATTCCGATCGCGGCCGACGAAAGCGTGCAAAATCTCGCGGATCTTCCGCAGCTCGTCAACCGCTTCGACATCGTCAACATCAAACTGGACAAATGCGGCGGATTGACGCCCGCGCTCGCGATGGCGTCTGCCGCGCGCGATCTCGGCTTGGGCGTCATGGTCGGCAATATGGTCGGCACGTCGCTTGCGATGGCGCCGGCATTTCTCGTCGGGCAGCTCTGCGACGTCACAGACCTCGACGGTCCGCTGCTGCTGCGCGACGATCGCGAACCGCGAATCGAGTATCGCGACGGCGATATTTGGTCCAGTGAAGCCGTGTGGGGAGGACCGCAATGATCGCCTGGAAGACCGCGTGTGCCGCCGTCGCTTGCGTTCTCGCGGCAAGCGCCGCCGCAAGCGCGAATCCGCTAACCCAATCGCAAATACGGCAGATAGACCAAGTCGCCGCGCGTGCGCTCTCGGCGCAGCACGTTTCCGGAATCGAGATCGGGATCGGGCGCCATGGCAAACTGCTGTACGCTCGCGGGTACGGACTGCGCGATCGCGCGCGCCGCTTGCCGGTTACCGCGCACACGATCTTCCCGATCGGCTCGATCACCAAGCAGTTCACCGCCGCCGCGGTCATGGAACTCGTCGAGCGCGGCAAGGTCGACCTGAACGCGCGCGTTTCCCGCTATCTGCCGGATGCGCCACACGGCGGCGAGATAACGGTTCGGGAACTGCTCGATCAGACCAGCGGTCTGCCGGATTACCTCGAGAACAAGCCGCTGCTGGCATCGATCATGGCCGGCACCGTTCGTCCGCAGCCCATCGCGCGCATGATCGCGCTCGTCGACGGCAAGCCGCTGCATTTCAAGCCCGGCACCAAATACGAATACAGCAACACGAACTACGCGCTCGCGGGAATGCTGATCGCGCGCGTGAGCGGCATGTCGTACCCGCAATTCCTCGAACGCACGATCTTCGCACCGCAGCACTTCTCCGCCATGCAGTATCTGCGCACGTCGGTCCCCTCCGGCACTGATGTATCCCGCGGATATACGTATAGCAAAGGCACCTTCGTTCTTCTTCCGCCGTTTGCGATGGACTGGGGCAACGCGGCCGGCGCGCTCGCCTCGGATGCGAACGATCTGATTCGTTGGGACGACGCGTATTTCAGCGGCGCGATCATTGCGCTTCGCGCCGTGCGCGTTGCGACGACGCCGCCCCGCGGCATCGTGATGCTCGCCTCGAAGAACCGCATCAACAATATCGGTTTGGGCTATGCGTTCGGCTGGGTTCAAGCGCGCGCCGAGGGACGCCAAATGATCTGGCACAACGGCGGATTGCCGGGCGCGCGCGCCATGAATGCGACGTTCCCGCGGGACGGTCTGGATATCATCGTGCTGACCAACGCGACCGACGCGGACCCCGAGAGCGTCGCGCTCAAGATCGCGCGCATCATTTACGACGGCCGTTAGGCCATACGAATTCGCCGTGCGCATCTTCACCGCCGCAATCGTGACCGAGACGAACACGTTCTCGCCGATTCCGACGGGATTGCAGGCATTCGAGCTCCACGGCATTCAGCACGGCCGCCGCGGGCCGATTCGGCCGACCAGCGAACTCGCCGCGATGGTGCGCTGGCGCGAACTGGCAGAGCGGGACGGGCATACGGCGATCGAAAGCGTCGCTGCCGTTGCCGAACCCGCCGGCCCGACGGTGCGGGGCGTCTACGAAGCCCTGCGCGGCGAATTGCTGGACGATTTGCGCAACGCGCTTCCGGTCGACGCGGTACTGCTCTTTTTACACGGCGCAATGGTCGCGCAAGGCTGCGATGATTGCGAGGGCGATGTTCTCGCGCGCGTCCGCGAGATCTGCGGCGAGGAGACGATCGTCGGCGCCGAATTGGATCCGCATGCGCATCTTACTTCCGCGATGCTGCAGCACGCAACGCTGCTGGCAGCGTACGACGAGTATCCGCACACCGACATCGTCGCACGCGGCGAGGATCTGTACCGGCTTTGCATCGCCGCGGCTCGCAAAGAAATTCGTCCGGTTATGCGCGCGTTCGACTGCCGCTTGGTGGGGCTCTTTCCGACGAGCGGGCCGGTCATGCGGCAATTCGTGGACAGACTCAAATCCGCACGCAACGGGCGCGTCCTTTCATCGAGCCTTATCCACGGTTTTCCGTGGGGTGACGTACCGGACGGCGGTGCAAAGTGCTTGGCAATCACCGACGCGGATGCCTCGCTGGCACAGGAGACGGCGAACGCGTTCGGCCGCGAGTTTTACGCGATGCGTGAGTCCGTGCAGATAGCCGCTCTGCCCATCGATCGCGCGCTCGACGCCGCGCTCGCCTCGGTGCGAACGCCGGTCGTGCTCGCGGACGTTGCCGACAATGCCGGAGGAGGCGCTCCGGGCGATAGCACATTTCTGCTGCGTAGAATGATCGAACGCAACGTGACGGACGCGGTCAGCGGCGTCTATTACGATCCGCAAGCAGTGCAGCTCTGTTTCCAGGCCGGTGAAGGCGCCGTGCTGGATCTGCGGTGCGGCGGAAAACTTGGTACGGCCTCCGGTGCGCCGCTCGATTTGCGCGTCACGGTGCGCCGGTTATCCGAGCATCACGCGCAGGATTCGATGGACGATTCCGGACCGTCGCCGCTGGGCGCGGCCGCGTGGGTGGATGCGGGCGGCGTGCAGATCGTTCTTGCCTCGGTCCGCGGCCAGGTCTTCGCTCCGAACGCGTTTACGGACCTCGGCATTGCGCTGGATCGCGCCCGGGTTATCGTCGTCAAATCGTCGCACCACTTCTGGGCGAAATTCGCGCCGATTGCCGGCGCGATGATGCACGTCGATTCGCCCGGCGCGCTGCAACTCGACTTTGCCGCAATTCCGTACGAGAAGCGCGCCCCGGACTATTGGCCGCGCACCGCGGAGCCGTTTGCGTCATGATCGTCGGCAGCATCGACGATTTGCCCGAAGGCTTCACACTTGGGAACGTGCCGCGCGCACCGATGCCCTCGGAGGTGTTGCTGTGCCGCCCCGAGTTTTTCGAAGTTCGCGAGGTGAAGAACGCGTTCATGGACGGGCGCGTCGGAACGGTCAACCGCAGTACGGCGATGCTGCAATGGGAGAGGCTGCGCGAAACCTTCGAACGATGCGGCGTGCGCACGCAGGTGCTGCCTGCGGTGCCGGATTGCGAGGACATGGTGTTCACCGCAAATCCGAGCTTCAACGGACGCGCGTCCGACGGCCGCAGGACGTGCGTACCCAGCCGCATGGCGTTCGCCTCGCGCGCGCCGGAGGTTGACGCCCATCGCCGCTGGTTCCAAGAAAACGGCTACGCGATCGCGGAGATGCCGGAAGCCGTCGAGCGATTCGAAGGCGGCGGCGATGCGATTTGGCATCCGGGACGCGCGCTCATCTGGGCCGGTGCCGGTGCGCGCACGTCGGCCGCCGCGCACGAAGCGCTCAGCGGTATTTTCAACGTCCCCGTCATCAGTCTGCAGCCTACGGATCCCCGGTTCTACCATTTCGACACGTGCTTCTGCGCGCTGAGCGAGCGCGCCGTCATGATCTTCGCGCAAGCGTTTGACGCGCCCGCGCTCGCGCTGATCCATCATCTGTTCGACGTCGTCATTCACGTCGACGAATCGGACGCCGAAGGCTTCGCGTGCAACGCCGCCGCGTTCTTCGGCACCACGGTCGTCATCCAAAAAGGGGCTGCGCGCACGATCGCGCAGTTGCGAAACCTCGGATTTCGAGTCTGCGAAGTGGAAACGGGCGAGTTCATGAAATCCGGCGGCAGCGTGTTCTGCATGAAAGGCGAACTGCACTAATGCGATATTCTTTCGGCGCCGCGTTCTTCTCGGCGTGCCTGCTCGTACAATCTGCGGCGCTTGCCGCGCCGCAAAGCAAGATGGCGCGCGACGTCGAGTCGATTTTGGCCCGCCCATCCATGCACGCATCGCAGCTCGGCATCGCGTTCTACGATCTCGACGCCGGGCGCATCCTGTACCAGCGGGACGCGGGCAAGTTTTTCGTCGCGGCGTCGACCACGAAGGTGCTGACGGAGAGTACCTCGCTCGCACTGCTCGGGCCGGACTACCGCTTCACTACGGCCGTGTATCGCAGCGGGACGATCGACGCGAACGGCGTTTTGCACGGAGACGTCGTGCTGCGCGCGTCGGGCGATCCGAATATTTCCGGCCGCATTCAGCGCGACGGTACGCTGGCCTTTGAGAACGAAGATCACGCGTACGGCGGCAGCCCCGACACCAAAGCCGTGCCGGGCGATCCGCTTGCCGTGCTGCGCGATCTGGCGAAACAGATCGCAGCTCACGGGATCAAGAGCGTCATCGGCAGCGTGCTGGTCGACGACTCGCTCTTCCCCGACGCTACGCAAGAACTCGGCACGGGGACGAACGTCGCGCCGATTGCGGTCAACGACAACGTGATCGACGTCACCGTGAGCGCCGGCGCAAAACCCGGAGATCCGGTGCGCGTCTCCGTTTCACCCGTAACGCCATACGCGAACTTCGTGAGCACGGCAGTGACCGGGGCCGCGCATTCCGCCAACACGATAAATATGCCGACGGACGTCGAAGACGCCTCGGGCAGCCGCAGCGTGACGATTACCGGCTCCTTCCCGCTCGGCTCGCACCCGGTGCTCTACGCCTATCCGGTTCCCTCGGCGCGCGTCTTCGCGCAGGTTGCGTTTGCGCAGGCGCTTGCGGATGCGGGAGTTCGCATCGCCCGATCGCCGGACAAGGCGCCCGTCGATCCCAAAGTGCTTGCCGCGGCATACACGCCGGCCAACGAGATCGCCGCGCACCAATCTCCGCCGCTCTCCGAAGACGTGAAAATCACGCTCAAGGTCAGCGACAATCTGCACGCGGCGATGATGCCGTATCTGTGGGGCGCGCTGCTCGCGCACGACACGACCGATCCGCAAGCGGCGGGCTTCAAACTGGAAAACGCCTTTTTGAAACGCGCGGGGTTCAATCCGCTCGACTTCGTGCAGAACGACGGCGAAGGCGCGAACGCGTTCTTCCAGCCCGCGCAGATGGTACGTTTTCTTGCCTACGTCCGGCAGCAGCCGTTCTATCCGTACGTCTTTGCGGGACTGCCGGTGCTAGGCGTGGACGGCACGCTCTTCAACATTCAAACGCATTCGCCGGCAGCCGGCAAAGTTCACGCCAAAACCGGAACGAACGGCACGACCGATCTGCTCAACGCAAACCGCTTATTCTTGAGCGGCAAAGGACTGCTCGGGTACATGACCTCGCGCAGCGGCCGCCATCTCGCGTTTTGCATCTACGTGAACAATTTCGGCGCGGCGCCCTCGCAAGACGTCATGCAATCCGCAGGCCAGATTGCCGGCGAAATCGCGAGCGACGGATACGTCGATCTCTGACGTCTAAAAGTTCGTGACGAAATTCGTGAGGCCGAACGCGAGGAAAAACCAGATGCCGTAGAGCGCGGCGAGCGCGACGATGACCTCGCCCGTGCGCACGAACCAGCCTCCAGGGCCGTGCGCAACGCGCAGACCCGTTTCGGCGATCATCGCAATGCCGCCGATGATTGCGAGCACGCCGGCAACGTACAGAACCACGATCTTCGTTACGAACGACGACTGCAGCAGCGCGTTCTGGTCGGAGAGCAGCACGACCCATCCGGCAAGCGTCGCCAAAAAGAGGATCGCGCCCAGACGCGCGGCCAGATGGATCCATTTTTCCGCGCTCGTGAGTTCGAGGCGCAGTCCCAAACGCCGCCGAGCGATCCAGCCGCCCAAACGAATGAGCAGCGAGATGATGAGGATCGCGACGAAGCAGAGCAGCATCGGTTTGAGCGCACCGAGCGACGTCAGTCCGTCGACGCGCTGAAAGATAAAGACGGGAATGAAGTCGTCGCTCGTCCACGAGACCACGCGCCCGCTCGCGTCCGCGTTGAATTTCAGGTGCGCCTGACCGCCGACTTCGCGGTAATAGAGCGGCCCGACTTCACGCCAGCGAAGCGGGTTGCCGGCCGGATCGGTGAGCATGCTCACTTCGAGCGTGCCGTCATCTCGCGCCGAGACGCCTACTTGGTCGAGCGCGTAGACGAATCGCAGCGCGCGTTCCTCGCGGCGGCTGCTCTGATACCAGCCGGCAACGCGCGCGGCGTCGCGCTCGGGATGCGCTACGTCGTGCTCCGTTGAGGGCGTGTACGGAAAGTACCGGTCGAGAAACGCCCGGAAAATCTGCGTACGCACGTCTTCAACGGCGCCGTTTTTCCCGGCGCTGTTGAACGACATGAAGATTCCGACGTGCGCTTTGGGCAGCAGGTGCAGATCGCTGTGAAAAACGCCGGTATCGCCGCCATGGCCGACGATCGTCCGTCCGTTACGGTTCTCCTGATAAAAACCGAGATCGTATCCGTTCATTCCCGGCGCTGGAGCGACTTGCAGCGTGAACATCTGCGCGATCGTGGCGGGTTTGAGCATCGAGCGGCCGTCGTAACTGCCGCCGTTCAAGTACGCGATCATGAAGTGCGCCATGTCGGTGACGCTCGCCGTCGCCGCACCGGCGGGCGCGGCTTCCACGAGTTCGAACGGTGTGGGCTTTTGCGCCGACGCCGCCGTGTAGCCGTCCGCCATGAGCGGCACGAGATTCGCCGGCAGCGGCTGCTCGAACGTCGAGTGAGTCATTCCCAGCGGCTTGAAGATGTGCTCCGCCACGTACCGATCGAACGGCTGTCCGGAGACGCGCTGAACGATATATCCCGCAAGCGCTGCGCCGTAATTCGAATACGCGATGACCGTACCCGGTGGAAATATTCTGTCGGGAACGTGCTCTTTGAGATACGCGTCGAGCGGATACAACCGGCTCGGTTTGTCTACGAACAGGTCGCGTATGACCTCTTCGAATCCGCCGGTGTGGGTCATCAGATTGCGTACCGTGATGGGTTTGCCGTACTTCGGCGGAATCTTGAAATCGAGATAGGTGTTGACGTCCGCGTCGAGGTTGATTTTACCGGCCTGCACCAGCTGCATGACCGCCGTCCACGTAAAAAGCTTCGAGACGGAACCGGGCCGGAAGAGCGTGCGATCCGGAATGACCGGCGTGCGTTTGGCGACGTCCGCGTAGCCGTAGCCTTTGGTGAACACGATCTTGCCGTC
Organism: Vulcanimicrobiaceae bacterium; assembly: GCA_035279385.1. Classification (GTDB taxonomy): domain Bacteria; phylum Vulcanimicrobiota; class Vulcanimicrobiia; order Vulcanimicrobiales; family Vulcanimicrobiaceae; genus DATGJX01. Next base: position 22,991 of record DATEHZ010000066.1, read on the forward strand.
CTGAACGACGACGACGCCCGCGCCCGCGATGTCGGCGCGGCGGATGGCGTAGGGTACGAGCCCATCGAAAAACGGCTGAAGGTCCGCTGCGCGCAGCGCGGCCGCCGCATGCCGCGGCGGTGCAATCGTCGCGGCGTGCGCCGGAGCGGCAAGCGCCGCGCAGAGAACCAGGCCGATCACGGCAAGGAGACCGCGGCGGATACTTTGCCGGTGTGCCGCGCTTGTGCAATGGCGTTCCACAGTTTCTCTCCTCCATGACGAATGGGATCGTCGGCAGGCAGTTTCGTTTCACGCTGGACGTCTTCGATCGCCCGCGCAGCCGCCGCCGCGTCGAGCGCGGAGGTGTCGAGCGCAATGGCGGCAACGCGCGCCGGTTTCACGTGCGCGAGAATACGCTCGTGCGCCGCGATGAGCGCGGGAAGACTCGGAATCGCATGCTCGTATCCGTCGAGATGCGTGCTGTTCGGGCGGTGACACAGCAATAACGCGTCCGGCGCGGTTCCGTAGAGCAAACCGAACGTCACCGGCGCGTATGCCGGATGGAAAATCGAGGCTTGTCCTTCGACGAGCAGCACCTCGCTCTGCGGCGAGGCACCCAGCACCAGTTGCTCGGCGGCGCCGGTGACGAAATCCGAGACGACCGCGTCGACCGCGATGCCCCAGCCGGCAATCATGATGCCGGTCTGTCCGGTCGCAATGAACTCCGCTCGCGCGCCCGCGCGGCGGGCAGCCCGCTCGATCTCGAGCGTCGCCGTCATCTTGCCGACGGCGCAGTCGCTGCCCACTGCGAGTACGACGTGCTGCGGCACCTTGTACGCCGCACCGCTGAAGATTGGAATGGGTCCCGGTGCGCGTACGTCCCAGAGCCGAGCGCCGCTCTTGCTCGCGCGTTCGACGAACTCGGCGTCGCCGTTCAAAAATTGGTGAAGTCCGTTGACGATCTCGAGTCCCGCGTCGATCCCCGCGAGCACGAACGCGCGCAGCATCGGCGGGAGGGCGCCGCCATGCGTGGCGACGCCGATCAGCAGCGAGGTTGGGTGGTATGCCAACGCCTCCGCCACGCTTGCAACGACCGCCGCATCGCATTCAAGCGCCGGGACGACGTCGCGCACGCGCCTGCCCGCGTACTTCGAGTCGACGACGACCGCCGTCTCCTCGGGCCGAAAACGCATGACTCCGTACGCCGTCTTGCACGCCGAATAGTCGGAAAGAAATCCTTCGGTAAGGACAGCGTATCGCCGCTGGCGGCGAGGTTCGTGGAGCATTGAAGAGCCTTCCGGAAGGCGTGAGCGAAATATCGTCATCATCGCCATTTTTTTGGCGACGACGCTTTCGTTACACGGCGCCTAGCCCGGGCCCTTCCGCCCCCGCAGCGACCATCTCGCGACCGAGTTGAACGACGAGAGCAGCGGCCGATCGTAGTGCTCCAAGACCGTGGGAATGACGTCTATATCGCTGGCTTGGCACAAAAAGAAGTACGGGAGATCGCGAGCAACCGCGGTTTGAACGGAAGCGTACAGGCGGCTGCGGGCGCCCCGTTCGTACACGGAGGACGCGCTCTGCAACGCGCGGTCGACCGCCGCATCGCAGTAGTGGGCATGGTTGAAGCCCGTCGGGCTTTGCTGGTCGCAGGCGAGCAGCCACGCGGCGTCCGGATCGTAGTTGGAGTGAAAATCGTAGAGCTGCAGCTGGTAGCGGCCTTGCATGATCGGTCCGTCGTTTGCCATGTACACCTCGCGCGCGTAGCGTTTGAGGGTAACGTCGACGCCGATCGCCGATTCGGCCTGCGCTATCGCGGTCGCCAGCTGCGCGGTGATCTGCGATCCGGCGGGAAATGCGAGTTGCAGCTGCAGGCGTCTTCCGTGCAGCAGCTCCCTCGCCAGCCGCGGATCGTAGGGCAGACGATCCGCGCCCGGATCGTATGCCCACGTGAAGAGACCGCGCAGTCCCGTCTGCGGATCGTACACGCCGTGACTGATCTTGCGCACGATGCTCTCGCGATCGATCGCCAGAGCCAGCGCGCGCCGCACGTTCGCCTCGCGCAGGACGGGATCCGACAAGTTGAAGGAGATGGCGTAAAAGTACGGGATGGGTGTCACGATGACGCGGTGCGCCGGAAGCGCGCGCAGCTGCGAGATGCGCGCGGCGTCGAGCGAGAACGCCGCGTCCAGCTCTCCGGTTTGCAGTTCGTTCACGATGGTCGAGGGATCGTGCACGAACGGCAGCACGAGCCGCTGCACCGGCGGCTTTCCGCGATAATAGCGCGGGTTGGCGTCCAGCACGAGGCGGTCGCCGCGCACCCAGCTCGCAAGCGCGTACGGCCCGGAACCGATCGGCCGTTCATTGAACGGCACGTTGTTCAGACTCGTATATTTTGCCAGCACGTGCGCCGGAAGAATCGGATAATTGCTGTCGCCGCCGAAAAACAGCGGAACGATCGGCGCATAGGCGCGCCTGAGCCGAATCACCACCGTGTACGGATCGGGCGCCGAGATTGCAGCGATTTTATCGTAGCCGAACCGTTCCGGAAGCGAATTGGCCGGGTTCATGATCGCACGGTACGTGAAAAGCACGTCGCGCGAGGTGAGCGCGGCGCCGTCTTGCCAGCGAACGCCGCGGCGAAGATGAAACGTGACGCGTTTTCCGTCCGCGGAGACGCCGCCGTTTTCGGGCGTCGGAACCTGCAGCGCGAGGTCCGGGACCATGCTCCCCTCGGAATCATAGTTGGTGAGATAGCTGTACAGCAGCTCGCTCACCGCATAGGCGATGGGGCCCTCCAGTAACAGCGGGTCGAGCGAAGCGGGCTCTTGCGCCAGCGCAACGCGCAGTTCGTTCGCGTGCCCGGCCGCGAGCGAACCTCGGCGGCTCGCGCAGCCGGCAAGCGGCAGAACGGCGCACAAAAGCAGCGCGCACAGCGCGCGCGTACGGCGCCGCATCAGTACATGCGACCCGTCGTTATGGAAATAATCGAGGCCGGCCGCGGTGAATCGTTGCGAACGCGGTGCCGGTACGCGGCCGAGAAGACGCAGCATTCCTGCTCGCTCATCGGATAGTCGACGCCGTCGACGACCACGACGACCTCGCCCTGCGTGACGTAGACGACGTCGATGCCTTCGTGACTGATCTCGTCCTTGAACTTGCTATGCGGCGCGAGATCCACCAGAACCAGATCCACGTCTATCCCGGTCAGATGCAGCGCTTGGTATTTGACGCCGCGTCCGCGATTGATCGTCGTTCGGCTCTCCTTGCCGACGAAATTCGGACGCGAGAGCTTCGAGGTGAAGCCGAGAAACGAGCCGAGATCGTACTCGAAAAACGCGGCGAGCCGTGCGAGCCGGCCCAGCGAAATATCGGATTCGCCGCGTTCCACGGCGCGGATGAACGACTCGGAAAGATCGCTCTTTTCGGCCAGTTCGCGCACGCTGACGTTGCGCTGCTCGCGTAAGCGCTGAAGGATGCGCCCGACGTCGGGCACCGACCCGTCCGTGGGCGGCCGGTTCTCTTGGGCAGCGGCCTTCTCGGCTCGCGGTTTTGCCGGTCGTTTCATGGAGCGGTATTTCGCTCCGCCGACAAAATTTCGCTGCTTCGGGGGATTCGACGAAATTTCGTTCTCTTCGGCAATATTTCAGAGGAGTGCGGTGGGGGCCACCGAAGCCTGGAGGCGATTACGTGGAGGAGTGTACGATGCGCATTCGGCCGGTTTCCTCACTCATTGCCGTACTATTGTGGATCCTAGTCTCGCTGGCGCCTGCGACGGCGGGCGCGGCGGCCAACACCAGCACCATCGCGGGCACCGTGCAAACCAGCGACGGTGCACCGCTCGCCGACGCGACCGTGACCATCGAAGGCCAGGTTCGCATGACGACCGCGAGCGACGCCAAAGGCGCGTTTACGTTCTCGAGCGTACCCGCCGGGCTGTACACGCTGGTCGTGACCAAGCCCGGCTTCCAGACCTACCGGGACGACGACGTCGCGGCGTTCACGGGCAACACTGAGACCATCAACGTGGCGTTGGCGCAGGCGTCGTTCTCGTCGCTGCGCACGATTGCGAACATTTCAACGCGCGTGCCGGGTCAAGCGAAGCTCAACGAATCGACGGCTTCGATCAGCGTTATATCGAACCAAGCCTTTGCCGACCAGGGGCAGCAGCAGGTCACCAAGATCCTCAACGAAACGCCCGGCATCATCACCTCGCCGTATAGTCCGGGCAACGGCAATCCAAGCAACGGCGCTTCGCCCGCTTCGCTTCAGACGCCGCAAATCCGCGGTGCCTTGCCCTACGAAACCGAATCGCTCATCGACGGTCATCCCGTCTCGGTCGGCGCGGCCGGTTACTACTCGCCGAATCTGCTCAACCCGTGGCTGCTCCAGGACGTCGAACTCGTCAAGGGCCCGGGTTCGATGCCCCAGGAGATCAACTACGCGATCAACGGCACGGTGAATTATCGCACGCTGCAGCCGACCGCGCAGCACAAGCAGTCCGCCATGTTCGGTTACGACAACTGGGGCGGGCTTTCCACCGGCTTCAAGGCCACGGGCTCGACGCCGAACCATAAGATCGGGTACGCCATCGGCTACGTGACGAACGGCGCGCCCGGGCCGCTAAAGAACTTCTCCTACAACGCCACACAGCTTCCGCTCGTCGGCGGCCCCGTCGGCGGTCCGTATTACATCAACGGCCAGCAGGTTGCAATGATCGGTTCACCGGTGGGCCTGGGCGTCGGTTCGCCGGCGTTTGCACCGTACGACGGCATGGGCGTGAGTTTTGTCGAGCCGCTCACCGGATGCTGCTATTCGATGCAGACCGGCTATCACTCGAACTCAGAACTCGCGAAACTCCATTTCAACTTCTCGAACAGCACGTCGCTGACCGTCTCCTATCTCGGCGGACAGAGCGTCAATGGAAACGGCGATCCCGGTGCCTATTCCGTCGGGGAAGTCGCGGATACAGCGTTGCCCGCTGCGTATTTCGCACCCTGCGGCACCGCGAACGGCGCGCTCAACTGCAATCCGTTCGCATCGGGAACGCCCTATGACTGCGCGAATACGAGCGGCGGTCCCGCGTGCAATTCAGCCGTGCCCTTCGACATCAGTTCCATTAACGGTCTGGGCTACACGTGGACGCAGCAGAACCTCTTCCAAGGTGAATTTCGAACGACGCTCGGCAGCACGGGAACGGTGCTCGCGCGCTACTATACCGGCTCGCTGAATCAGTACGCGCTTCTCGGACCGTCGGGCGCGCAAGTATCGTACTCCTTGAATGCGTATGGTACGATTCCGCTCTGTCCGGCCGGCACGGCGTTCGATACGAACCCGAACACGCTCGCCGGCGGTACGGACCCGAACGGATGGCTGTGCGTCGGTTCGGGCGGCGTCGCCACGCCGCCGGTAAACACGACGTTCACCGGCCAGAAAACCAGCTTCTCGACCGTCAACGAGGCGAACACGTTCACCACGAACGACTCGATGAATGGTGAGACGCTCGAAGTGCAGGAACTGCTTGGCCAAAATACGGTGACGCTCGCGTACGATCGCTCGGAGCAGGCATCGGCGGAAACGGCCAACGAGCCGTCCGTCGGCATCGTGGTGTTCAGTCCCGTCAAAGGGTCCAAGCAGACGTTCCAAACGGTCTCACTGCGCGGCAACGTCACGCTGAATCCGAAGCTCCAACTGAATCTCGGCGACTACTTCATCAACTATCGCAGCCACTATTCGATCGACGGCGGCACGACGTGGAACGACGTGTCCCATGCGTACAACGAGCCGCGCGCCGCGCTCGAGTTTCGTCCGAACGCGGACACCGCCTATCGCTTCTCGACGGGCGGATCGGTTGCACCGCCGTACATCAGCCTGATCTCCTCGGGCGGTCCCTCGTGGAGTGCGATTATCGGCGGCGTTCCGGCGGCCGGATGGTTACAAGACGCAAACAACGGTGCGATCGAGGCGGAGACGGCATGGGGCTACGACTTCGGCATCGACCGCCGTATCGAACGCTCGACGTCGGTCGCGCTCGATCTCTACTTGACGCAGTTGCACAACCTGTTTTTGACGCAGACCGCCGCCGTCACCGGCGCGGCCGCGGCAGGATGTCCGAACCAGCCGTGCGAGGTGTCGAAGACGGCGAATCTGGGCCAGGCTCGCTATGAGGGCGTCGAGCTCGCAATCGATCACGCACCGCTGTTCGGTTTGGGCTGGAAGGCGCAGGGATCGCTGCAGAAAGCCTTCACGTATAATCTGCCGCCGTATTTTTACTGCGCAGGTTCTACGGATCCGAACACCGGTGTAACGACGCCGCCGGGACCGGGCTGCCTCTATAACACGAACCTCGCGGTCCTTCCCGAAGTGAACTTCGGCGGCCAGCCCACGGCGCTCGCGGGATCTCCGAACGGCATCGGCAGCGCGCGCGTGCCCTACGCCCTGGGTTACGGCGAGCTCAACTGGACCGGGCATTACGGCCAGTATTACAACCTCGGACTCACGTATTTCGGCAATAACAACAGTTACAACGTTCCGCCGTTCGCGGTGCTCTCCGCTAACGCGCGTCTGCGCGTCAACGACCGCGGCACGAGCCTGCAGTTCTCCGCGGACAATCTCACCAACGCCTACGGGAACAAGTTCGTCGGCTTCTTCAACGGCACTCCGCTGCCGCTCGTCGGCGGCGCGATGCAAATCAGCCCTTTGACGGGAGCGTACGTGCCGACGAGTCTCGCCGCTACGCCGCAAGGGAACTACGGTCCGGCAAACTTCAGAATCATCTTCGTACAGGACTTTTAACTTGATGAAACGTTTCACCACCGCGCTGCCGGCAGCTCTCATGCTGCCGGCAGCCTTTATTTTTGCCGCAGCGACGAGTCCCGCTCAAACCGCGCTGCGCGGCTTCAGCGTCGAACAGGTGCTGGGGTACCCGTATCCGTTGGATCTGGTTTCGGGCGCCGGCGGACGCACGATCGCGTGGGTCATCGATCAACGCGGAGTTCGCAACGTCTTTGTCGCGAGCGCTCCGGATTATACGGCGCGGATGGTCACACATTACACGGCCGACGACGGGCAAGAGATCACGAATCTCAAAATTTCGCAAGACGGAAAGTACGCCGTGTACGTGCGCGGCGGCGATCACGACTCGAACTGGCCGGTAAGCTTCCCGCCGAATCCGGCGCGAAACACAGTGGCGCCGCAGATGCAGGTGTGGTCGATCGCGCTGCAAGGCGACGGAAAGCCGACGGCGCTCGCAGACGGCGATGCACCGGCAATCTCGCCCGACAATCGGCGCGTCGCGTTTCTCGCGCAGGATCAGTCCGTGCTATGGGCGCCGATCGACGGCTCCGGCAAAGCGGAGAAGCTCTTCTCCGATGAAGGGCAAGACTCGGATCTGCAGTGGTCGCCGGACGGATCGGCGCTCGCCTTTGTTTCGACGCGCACGGATCACAGCTTCATCGGCATCTATCGCAACGATGCGACGCCGCTGCGCTTTCTTTCGCCGTCAACGAATCAAGACGTCGAACCGCGCTGGTCGCCCGACGGAACGCACATCGCGTATCTGCGTCTGCCGGGTAGCGGCGGTGCGCCCACCCCGGATTTTACGTGGTCGACGACGCCGTGGGCGATTTGGGTCGGCGATGCGGGCACGGGAAGCGCGACGCGCGTTTGGCGCAGCGGCGATACGGCGCGCGCCTCATTTCCGGACGATTTCGATCCGAGTTTGCGGTGGACGAAGGCAAACCGTTTGACCTTCACTTCTTCCGCCGATGGTTGGCCGCACGTGTATTCCGCGGCACCGGGTGACAAGGGTGCGCGCCTGCTTACGCCGGGCAATTTCATGGTTGAGGATACGGCGCTCTCGAGCGACGGGCGTACGCTTTATTATTCGGCCAACGCCGGACGCACGCCGGGAGACTTCGATCGCCGGCATATTTTCGGCGTCGACGTTTCGAGCGGACGCGTGCGAGAACTCACGAGCGGTGCGTCCAGCGAATGGGGACCGGCTCCAACGGCGGACGGCGTCGCGTTTGTTGCGGCAACGGCAAAGCAGCCGCCGCTCATCGCGTTCGTTTCACGCAGCGGCGGCACGCCGCGCGCATTGGATCGCGATCTTCTGCCGGCCGATTTTCCGCAATCGCAGCTCGTCGTGCCCAAGAGCGTGACGTTTCGCGCGGCGGACGGACGCATCGCGCACGGCCAGCTGTTCGTGCCTTCCACCAAGGCAAAGGGTCCGGCGGTGATCTTCGTGCATGGCGGGCCGCCGCGGCAGATGCTCACGACGTGGCATTACATGGACTATTACACGAACGGCTACGCGATGAACCAGTATCTGGCCAATCACGGATTCGTCGTGCTCTCCGTGAACTACCGGCTCGGTATCGGCTACGGTTACGACTATTCGCATCCGCCGCACTGGGGGCCGACCGGCGCGTCCGAATACGAAGACGTGCTGGGCGGCAATGCGTATCTGCGCAGTTTGCCGTCGGTGGACGCAAAGCGCATCGGCATGTGGGGCGGCTCGTACGGCGGGTATCTCACCGCGCTGGCGCTCGCACGCAACTCGAATCTTTTCTGCACGGGCGTCGATTGGCACGGCGTGCACGATTGGTCGACGTCGGAAGACTTTCCGGATCCGCCGTCGCGCTACGAGCAAAACGATCTCAAGAAGGAACGCCGCATCGCGTGGCTCTCCTCGCCCGACGCCGACGTGTACAAGTGGCGCTCGCCGGTGCTTTTGGTGCAGGGCGACGACGATCACAACGTGCGCTTCCATCAAACGGTCGACCTCGCGCGGCGCCTCGACAAAGCGCACGTCGACTACAGCGAACTGGTTCTACCCAACGAAATTCACGGCTTTCTGCGTTACAACTCATTTTTGCAGGCCGACACGGCGACGGTCGAGTTTCTGCAAAAGCACTTGAGTGAGGGTTCTTGCAAATGAAATATCTCTGTGCGGCGCTGGCGCTCAGCTTCGTGCTGACCAGCGTGCCGGCCGCAGCCGATACGCCCCAGAAAACGGCTTCCGGCGCAACGTTTACGCTCCCCACGCAGTGGTCGGTGCGCTCGCAAGGCGGCGCGCTCGTGCTGACGGCTCCCGAAGGTGACACGCACATCGCGATCGTCGACGCCGGAACTGCGGCCGACGCGGCGCAAGCGGTCGCGCAGGCATGGCACGCGTACGAACCCTCGATGCACCGCGCCGTTCGCATCTCCACGCCGGGTGCGCCGCGCTCGGGCTGGGACGAAATTCGCAACTTCGACTACTTTACTTCGCCGAACGAGCACCTCACCGTCGAAGCGATCGCGCTGCGCGCGGGACGCGCGTGGACCGTCGCTATCGTAGAAGGCTCGAATGCGACGCTCGACAAACGTTCGGCGGCGGTCGACCTGGTGGCCGCAAGCCTTACCGCTGCCGGTTATCACCGCGAGACGTTCGCGGGACGCACGGCGAACCGCCTCACGCCTGCGCGTGTCGCGGAGCTGCTCGCGTTCGTGCGTACGGGCATGAAGGAGCTGAACGTGCCGGGCGTCGGCATCGCGTTCATCGATCACGGCAAAGTCGTGTACGAAGGCGGTTTGGGCGTGCGCGATATCGGCAAGCCGCAGCCCGTCGACAAGAACACGCTCTTCATGATCGCTTCGAACACCAAAGGGTTGACCACGCTCATGATGTCGCGCGTGGTGGATCAAGGCAAACTGCGCTGGAACGAACTCGTCACGCAAGCCTATCCGTCGTTCCGCTTGGGCAGCCCGGCGACGACGGCGAAGGTACGCATTGAAGATCTCATCTGCGCCTGCACGGGCGTTCCGCGCAAGGACTTCGATTGGATCCTCGGCACGACGCCGCAAACCGGTCCCGAAGAAACGTTCGTTCAACTTTTGAATACGGAACCGACGAGCACGTATGGGAAAATCTTCCAGTACAGCAATACGATGGCGTCGGCTGCTGGGTATATCGCCGGACACCTCGAGTATCCGAGCCTGCCGCTCGGCGCCGCCTACGACAAGGCGATGCAGACGCTGATCTTCGATCCGCTCGGCATGTCGCGCACGACGTTCGACATGCAAAAAGCGCTCTCCGAAGATCACGCGAGCCCGCACGGTCAGAACCTCGAGGGCAGCACGCAGGTCGTCGCGACGCCGATCAACGACATCGCGATACCGTACCGTCCTGCCGGTGAAGCGTGGTCGTCGCCGCACGACATGATCCAATATGTGGAAAACGAGATCACGCAGGGCGTGCTGCCCGGCGGCAAACGGTTCATGTCCGCCAAGAATCTGCTGCAGCGCCGCGTGCACACCGTGCCCGTCGGGCAAGATGAATGGTACGGCATGGGCCTGATGGACGACCGGCGAGACGGCGTGAGCGTCATCCATCACGGCGGTGACCTGATCGGTTTCCATAGCGACTGGTTTGCGATTCCGTCCGCCGGTGTCGGCGCCGTGATTTTGACGAACGCGGATAGCGGCGTGTATCTGCGCGGTCCGCTCGAACGGCGGTTGCTCGAAGTGCTCTACAACGGCAAGCCGGAAGCGGCTGCGCAAGTGGCCGTGGCGGCCGCGGCAATCAAAGCCGAGACGGCCAAGACGCGCCAGCTGCTCACGCTGCCGCCCGCACCGGACGCGCTCGCGGGGCTCGCGAGTCACTACGACAGTCCGGATCTGGGGCATATCGACGTCCGCAAAGACGCGAACGGCGTGTGGTTCCAGTTCGGCTTATGGGGAAGCCACATGGCTTCACGCAAGAATCCGGACGGCACGATCTCGCTCGTAACGATCGATCCGGGAGTCGGCGGCTTCTTCAACTTCGTCGTCACGACCAAAGACGGCAAACCCGCGCTCGTTACCGCCGACGGCCAGCACAAATACGTATATACTGCGGCCTCACCCTAGAAAGCCGCCAAGCGGACTAAGGACGTTCACGGAGTATCATGCACGCTCCATGAACGTCCTCGCAAGATTCCTCGCATTGACAGGCGCGGCCGCGGCGCTTCTCGTGTCTGCCGCGCCGGCGTTCGCGCACGGCCCCATGCCGATGCCGAGCATGTCGCCGATGCCGAGCATGTCGCCGATGCCCAGCATGTCGCCGATGCCGAGCATGTCGCCGATGCCCGGCATGCACATGCACGAAGTGCCGCGCAACGGCGAGACGTTTTCACTCAAGGGCATGCACGCAATGCCCGACATGCAGATGACCGTGCAGCAGATGCCCGATACGACGGATCTCGCGGTCGGCATGGGACGCGAAGGTTCGGGAACGTCGTGGATGCCGGACGTCGCTCCCGTGTACGCCCGCATGTGGATGAAGGGCGACGACATGTGGATGCAGCACGGCGCGGCATGGCTGCGCTATTCGCATGCCGGATCCGAGCGCGGCCGGGATCGTGTGACCGCGCCGGACTGGTACATGATGATGCTGGCGCATCCGCTGAGCGCACATTCACAACTGGGCGTACGCGCAATGCTTTCCGCCGACGCGGCCACCGTCGGCGGCAGCGGGTATCCGCTGCTCTTCCAAACCGGAGAGTCGTGGAAGGGAGAGCCGCTGCACGACATACAGCACCCGCACGACCTTTTCGACGAATTGTCGGCGACGTATTCCGCGATGGCCGGTTCGAAAACGTCGGCGTATCTGTATCTCGCGTATCCCGGCGAACCCGCGCTCGGACCGCCGGCCTTCATGCACCGCGCCATCGCCTACGATATGGCGGACGCGCCGATCGGGCATCACTGGCAGGACGCGACGCACATTACGTTCGGTGTCGCCACGCTCGGCTTCGGCACGACCAAGGTGAAGATCGAAGGGAGCCTTTTTAACGGTCGCGAGCCCGACGAAGTACGCACGAACTTCGATCCGATTCGTCTGGATTCATCGAGCGCCCGTCTCTCGTGGAATCCGAACGCGTTTACGGCGTTTCAAGTTTCCAGCGGTTACGTGAAAAGCATGGAACCCGACGATCCCGGTATAGACGTGCACCGCACGACCGCGTCCGTGCTCTATGAGCGCCCGCTCGGCGCAGTGCAATGGTCGCAAGCGCTGATCTGGGGCCAAAACATCGAAGCAGGGCGTGCGACGAACTCGTATCTGTATGAGGGTGACTATGCGATGCCCGCCGGCTCGCTGTTCGGACGAATCGAGTACATACAGAAGACAGGCAAAGACCTCGTGCTGGGTCCGTTGCTCTCTGAAAACGTCTATAACATCGGCGCGTACACGATTGGGTACGCCCATAATCTGCCCAGCCTGCAAGGCCATCCAGTGCTCGGCATCGGCGCGCAAATCACGTTGAATTCAAAGCCGGCATCGCTCGATACGTATTACGGTTCGGGAACACCGTTCTCGTACGAGATCTTCTTGCGGCTCCGCGGGCCGCATATGAAACCGTAGATGACGATGTTACGGTAAGTCGACCCGATACAAATCGAAGTCGTCGATGCGCAGGCGCTGCGTTTCGCCCGCCGCGGGGGTGTCGAAGCGGACGGTGGCGGGGCCGGCTTTGAATGAGCCGTCGGGTTGCGGTGCGAGCGGAGCGCCGTCGAGCAGCAGACGGCCTTTGCGCACGTAGACGCGGCTTGCGGCGGGAATGCCCCAGACGCCCAAGCTCTCGTAGCGTCCGGTCAGCGCGTTCCAACGCTCGGGATATGAGAATTTGCGCGGGCCGCTATATGCGGCGCTGGCGAACCACTGACTGCCGGAAACGGCTTCGTCGATCTTTCCGGCTTTGTTGCGCACGAACGTCAGGCCCAAGACCGTAAAACGCGGATCGTCGACGTAGAACGTGTCGCCGCCGCGCGGATACAGCGTTTTGGATCCTTGCGGCGTTTGCAGCGAAAGGCCGGCTGCGCTCGCGGCGATCCGCACGGTCGAGCCGTCCGGTGCGGTGTAGGTTCCCGCATACGAGGCGGCGTTCGTAACTGCCGTGCGCTGCAAGTAGTTGCCGAGTTTCGCCGGAAGCGCGGGCAGCGCTGCTCCCGCGCTCTGCGCTTGCAGAACGCGGATGGCGTACAGCACGATCGCGCACGGGTGCAGCGGCGCTTCGACCAGATTCGACATCGCGATGACGCCGAAGCCGCGCGTGACGTCGTTCTCCATGCATGCGGAGTAGCCGGCGATGCCGCCGGTGTGACCGACGATCGTGTCGCCGCCCTCCTGGTGTACGGCAAGTCCGAACGCGTAGTGCTCGTAGAGTTGCGGCGCTTCCGCGAGTTCCGGCGCGGTTTGACCAGCGATCTTGCCGTTATTTGAATCCGGCGTCGTCCACATGCGGTAGGCCGCCGCCGAAAGCACACGCTTGCCCGCATCGTTCACGCCGCGGTTCAAGATCAAGCGCATGTATTTCGCCATATCCTCCGGTGTTGAAATAACGGAACCCGCCGGATCGACGAAATCTCCCGGCGCGGACGGGATGAGGCGGGGACTCGGCGGCGTTATGGCGTTGGGTTCTTCGAAGACGTAGCCGGGCGCCGCGCTCGAGAGCGTTTCGGGCGTGAAAACGGGACTGCTGTGCGACATTGCGAGCGCGTCAAAGACGCGCGACTGCAGCGACTGCGCCCACGGCCGCCCGTCAATGGTGGAGAGAATCGCGCCGGTCGTTGCGAGTCCGTCGTTCGAATACGACCAACTCGTGCCTGGTGCGAAGATCGTATGCGCGCCGCGCAGCGCCGCGACCGAATACATGTAGCCCGGCGAAAATGAAAAGTCGTCGGGTGTGCCGCCGGTGTGCGAGAGCAACTGGTGCGCGTAAATCGTCCGCCCGCCGGAGTGTATCGAGAACCAGGGCAGGTACGCGCGGACCGGTTTGGCGGGGTCGAACCGGCCTTCGTCGTGCGCCTCCATCAGCGCGAGCGCGGTCATACCCTTCGTGATGGATCCAATCGGAAAACGCGTCGACGCGGTTACCGGTATTTTCGCGTCGAGATTCGCGAAGCCGACCGTGAGAATGCGCAGCGTGTGCGTCCGATCCGTGATCGCCACCGACATGCCCGGAGCGCCTTGCTCCTCCAGCGCCTGCGGTGCGTACGCTTCGATCTGCCGGAGCGCGTCGTCGACGCTGGGCGCCGGTGCGGCGTGCACGCCGCCTGCGCCGCTGCAAATCGAAGCGGCGGCAAAAAGCGCTAGGATTTTTACGGAACGGATTCTGCCCATTGTTCTCCTCGTTTACGGTGCCAGATCAGATAGATTGGTAAGCCGGAGAAAAAGATCACCAGACCGATGACCGAGTCGCGCGGGAACGCGATATACGCGTTCACGACGAATGCCGCGCAGACGCCGGTGAAAAAGACGGTCGACCACGGATGGCCCGGAATCCGGATCGCCGGCGCGCGGCCTTCGCGATCGCGGCGCCGGAAAATCCAAATCGCCAGTGCGGCCAGCACCATGTACAAGAAGTCCATGGGCGTAACGTAGTTGAGGATGCGCTGGTAATTGCCCCACCCCACGATTGCGCTCGACACGACGCATTGCAGCGCAATGGCGACGACCGGCGTCTGCGTTTTCGGGTGCACGTACGCCAACTGCTTGAAGAACAGGCCGTCTTGCGCCATCCGGAAGTACAAACGCGGAACCGTCAGCGCGGCGGTTTGCAGATAGCCGAGCGTCGAGAGCGCGATGAACGCGGCAACGACGCCTTCGCCCGCGCGCCCGATGACCAGACGGACCATGTCGGTCGCGGGCGTGGACGATGCGGCTAGGCCGTCCGGACCGAGCATGCGCAATCCGCCGAGCGTGACGGCCACGTATAAGACGACGACGCCGATGACGCCGAGCACGAGGCCGATGGGCAGCGCGCGCGCGGAATGTTTCATTTCGCCGTCGAGGAACGGCGCGGTCTGCCAGCCGTCGTATGAATAGAAGACCGGGATGAGCGCGGCGCCCAGTGCGGCAAGCGCGGCGAGCGGGGCCAGCGATACGGGCGGCGTCAGAGACGCATGATGCACCGCCACGGGGCCGAAAAAGCCCGCGGCGATAATCAGCGCGATCGCGCCCGCCTTCATCAGCATGAGCGCGTTCTGCGTCCCGACGCCCTCACGAACGCCCAAGCAGTTGATAAGGCTCGTCACCACGATCGCGGCAACCGCCAAGACGGGAACGTCGAGGGGAATCCACAGATGCGCGTACGTCGCGAACGTGACCGCGACGGCGGCAATCGCACCGCTCTGGCTCACCAAGAGCGCCGTCCATCCGGACATGAATGCGAGCGCCGGGTGAAACGCATCGCGCAAGTAGCCGTACATGCCCCCGACGTCCGGCCGCCGCGAGGCCAGCTCGGCGAAGACGAACGCGCCGATCAGCGCGATGACGCCGCCGAGCAGCCATGCAAAGAGAATCAGCCCGGTGGAGTGCAGCCGCTGCGCGACCACGGAGGGATTCATGAAGATGCCCGATGCGATGATGCAGCCCATCACGATGAGCGTCGCGTCGAAGGCACCCAGCCGTTTCTGAAGACGAGTGCGGCTCACCCAGCATGATTACCTCGCCGCCCCCGGCTTTCCTCGGGCGGCAGGCAAAATATTGCTCTTGACGACAGTATATCGTCGGGCCCCCGCCGCCTCGACTTCGCTCGGCCGTGGTTCGAGCGGCTCACCATGACGAGGTTCGAGCGATACTTCAGAGTCGACCTAGAGACGCGCGGCGATTAGCCGCAGCAGGTGCATGTCGAGCGCTTCTCGCGCGCACTTGTCCACGTAAACCTCCTTTCTCGTGTTTGATACCAGGACGATCGAAATATTCTGCGATGTGCCCGGTGCAAGATTGCGGCTATGAGGCAAGCGCCGTCTCTTGCTCGAGCAGGTCGGCGTTCTCGCGTACGATCGCGTACAGGCGATCGGATTGCGACGAGGGCGCGCAGCGGCTCAGATACGCGTCCAACGCGGCGACAAACCGCCTCCAGCGCAGGTCGTGCGTGCGTTCGCCCGGCGCGGGCGCGAGCGCGCGCACGTAACATCGATGTACGAAGGATGCCGCGCGCAGCAGCTCGCGTTGCCCGCGTGCCGTTTGCGAAAGAGCGATCGCCATTTCCAACGTCGATTCGGCGACCTCTACAGGAAGATCCAGTACGTTCATGTCGTTTGCCGTTGTTTCAAGAAAGTGACGAATGGGCTGAAGGCGGCGACGAAGATGCCTGCGGCGAGCAGTGCATCGCCGTATGCCAGAACGGTCGATTGAGATGCGGCCAGTTGCGCGAGCTGCGCAACCGGATGCGCCTGCGACTGCACGAACGCCGCAACCTCCGGACGCTGCAGCGTAACCGATGACGAGAGCGCGGCTTGATGGAAGACCTCCCGCCGGTCCGCCATCGTCACGACGGCGGCGGCCGCGATCGATCCGCCGAGTTGAAATGCCAGGATGACTAGGGCGCTGGCTTTCGGGCCTTCTTTCGGCACCGCGCGCAGCGTTGCAACCAGCAGGGGCGAGTAGATGAACGCGATCCCCAGACCCGTGAAGAGCTGCGGCAGCGCGAGCGCAAAAAAGTCGGATTGCGAGGTCATCTCGTGCGAGAGCCAGATCGCGCCGACGCCGTGCACGAAGAGACCGCCGCCGATAAGCCAGCGTAAATCGATCTGCGGGTTGTTCGTGAGCCGGCCGATCGGAAACGTGAGAAAGACGAGCGGCAGCGCGCGCAGCCCCATCAGCATGCCGGCCTGGGTCTCCGTGAAGCCGAGTTGCGTAACCGTGAACTGCGGCAGCAGCAGCGCACCGCCGAAGATGCCGACCGCGTTTGCGATAATCGTGAGGCATGCGACGGCGACGGCGCGATGCCGGAGCACGCGCAGATCGACGATAGGGTTCGCGGTGGACAATTCCCACCACACGAACGCCGCCGCGCCCGCGGGCGCGGCGAGCGAGCATGCCACGATGCGTTCATCAGAAAACCAGTCATATTGCTGTCCTTGATCTAGGACGTATTGCAGGCATCCGATCGTGACAACGAGCAGCGAGAGGCCAAAAGCGTCCACCGGCTCGCGCGAGGGCCGCGAGGCGTCGCGCAGGTAGAGCCAGAGCAGCACGAAGGCAAGGATGCCGGGCACGATGTTGACGTCGAAGATCCACGGCCACGACATGTTGTCGGTGATGACGCCGCCGAGCGTGGGACCGACGGACGGTCCGATGATCGTCGCGAACGCGAAGATCGATTGGCTCAGCCCCAGCTCTTTCGGGCCATACGTGTCGCGCAAGATCATCTGTGCGGTCGAGAGCAAGCCGCCGCCGAACGCGCCTTGCACGATGCGAAAGACGATAAGCGCGTCGAGCGAGGTCGCCATGCCGCAGAGCACCGACGCGGCCGTGAAGCCGAGAATCGAAACCAGAAAATAGGTTTTGCGTCCGAAGCGGCGCTGCAGCCACGGCGTAATCGGAATCACGACGACGTTCGCAACGACGTACGCGGTGATGACCCACGTGGCTTCGTCGATCGTCGCGCCGAGATTGCCTTGAATCGTGGGCAGCGAGACGTTCACGATGGTCATGTCGATCATCTGCAGTAGTGCCGCGAGCATGACACCACCGACGACGAGCGCGCGGCGCACGCCGTGTTCGACGAGCGAATCGTTTTGTACGGGCGGCGTGGGCGTCGCAGGCCGCAAAGAGACAGCATCAAAAGACGCGCGCCGCGACTGCGGGCGCACAAGGGTCAACACGGTGTCATCTTCCTAACGTGGGGGGCTTTGTGCTAGAATAGCGACCTAATTATCCTATTACTAGCCTCTCATTTATCCTATCACTGCGGGTGACATGAACGACACGAACGTCCAACGGCAAGAGCTTGCAGATTTTCTGCGTACGAGACGCGCGCGGTTGCGTCCGAGCGACGTCGGCTTACTCAATGGAACGCGCAGACGCACGCCCGGGTTGCGCCGCGAAGAAGTTGCGTTACTCGCAAACATCGGCGTCACGTGGTACACGCGTTTGGAACAAGGCGCGCCGATCAACGTTTCGCCCGGAGTGCTCACGAGCATCGCGGACGTGCTGCAGCTGACCGATCATGAGCGGGAGCATCTTTTCGTGCTTTCCGGGCACCGCGCCGCCGAAGCGACGATCGCGGAAACCGAACGCGTGAGCGAAGTGCAGCAGCGCGTGCTCGACGCGCTCGATCCGAATCCCGCCGTCATTCGCGGGCGCCGTTTCGACGTGCTCGCCTGGAATCGCGCCGCGTGCGCGATCTTCGGCGACTATACGGCGAAAGACGTGTGGCACCGCAACAGCATTTGGCGCTTCTTCATGGATCCCACCGCGCGCACGTGCATGCCGCGCTCGCACGAAGCCGCTTCCAACGTGGTCGCGCAGTTCCGCGCGGTCGCCGCGAAGTATTTGGGCGATCCGGGTTTCCAAGAACTCATCGACGTGCTGCTCGAAGGCAGCCCCGATTTCCGGCGTCATTGGTCGCAGCACGACGTGCACGGCACGACGGACGGCCTCAAGCACCTGTATCATCCGCTCGTGGGCGAACTGCGTTTGGAATACACGTCGCTGGCCGTACCGGGCGCTCCCGACATGTACCTGATCGCGTACACGACGGCAAAAGGATCGGAAGAGGAGCGCAAGCTGCGCCTAGTGCTGGACTCCCAGCGCGAACTCGCCGCCCCTATTTCGCATTAAACGCGATTCCGGCTTTCTGAACCTCTTGATACGGAAGCAGCCAAACCAGTGATTCGTCGTGCAAGTCCACGACTTGCACGTGGTTGCCGAACGGGTCGAAGAAGTCGCAGCGAAAACCGGGAATCAGTTTAAGCCCGTATTTCTCGGTGATCTTTTCGCGCACTTGCGCGATCTGTTCTTCGTCGCGAACCATGAGGCCGAAATGACGCCGGCGTTCCGGACGCACCTCGTCGACTTCGAACATCGCGAGAAACTGATGCTCGCCGAGTTTGAAGAACGCATCGCCCTCGCCCTCGTCGAGTTTTTCCAGGTTGAAGACGTCCTGGTAGAATTCGACGCCCCGCTCGACGTCGTCGACTTCGATCGCGATATGGTTGAGACCGTACACTTTGACGCTCATGCCTTCCAGCGTACTACCTGTACCGTACTTGAGGTCAAGGACCGCTTGGGCGCGGGGGGGAAGCGAGCGGCGTGTACGAGCAGCAGCCTCTGGCGCAGGGGCCGGTACCGCTGAAGAACCGGCGGGTCTGGCGCGACCTGGCCCGGATACTCTCGACGGTCTTCAATCCGTTCTTGACGGCGCTCGCGCTATTCATCATTCTCTCGCACATCCGCGCGCGTACCACCGAAGAGTTCTGGGGCATGCTGTTTCTCTCGACGTTCTTCACGTCGATCGCCCCGATGCTCTTCATCTTCTGGCTCTATGCGACCGACCGGATCTCGGATCTCGACATGTCGGTACGCGAAGAGCGGGAAAAAGTCTTCGGCGTTTTCGTCGTCTTCTATCTGCTGGGCACGATCACGCTCTGGCTCACGCATTCGCCGCGGCTGCTCATCGCCACGATGGCGGGCTACTCGCTCTCGACGATCGTCGTGCAGTACATCACGCGCTACTGGAAGATCAGCACGCACGCGCTCGGCATCACCGCACCGCTCGTCGCGCTCTGTCTGCTCTACGGACGCCAGCCGTTGCCGTTTCTCGTGCTCATTCCGATGGTGTGCTGGGCGCGCGTCTACCTGAAAGCGCATACCGTCGGACAGGTCGTTGCAGGCGCCGCGCTTGCAACCGCGAGCGTCGGCCTGTTCTTTTGGCTCTTCCACGTCCGCACGCTGGCCTGGTAGTTATTCGCGCGGTCTCGACACCTTTGCGATGAGTGCGGCGCGGCTCTTGACGCCGAACGCCTTGAAGATCAGTTTGATGTGGTTCTTGATCGTGTATTCGCTGCGTCCCAGATTGCGCGCGATCTCGGCGGTCGACAAGCCGCGGCGCAATTCTTCGAAGACGCGGTGCTGCATCGGCGGCAGCGCCGGCAAGACGCTCTTGGTCTTTGCATGCGCGCGCACTTCGTCGGCAAGCCAGCTGTTTGGGTACCGGTGCAGCTTCTCACCCGCGATGCGCAGATACTCGGCGTCGCCGGTGGCCTCGAAGAGCCGCAGCGCGCAGCGGCCCGCGCGCCACCCGTAGCCTATGCGATCGTAGATCGCATAGCTGTCCCGCATCAGTTTCACGGCGGTCTTCGTGTTACCGAGCGCAAGTTGCGTGACGGATGCGCAATACTGGGCTTGCGCTTGGAGCCGGTCGTCGCGCTCGTAGAGCAGCAGCGGAACGTGAATCTCGCCCAGTTCGCGAAAGGTTGCCATATAGCGCGCGGCCCGGCCGGCATCGACAGCCGCGAACATGTCCGCCAGCAGCAGCAGCGCAACGCGCTCTTCATTGCGCGCGGCATGCCAGTCCACCGTCTCCGCCAGCTCTTCGGCTTCGCTGAGCTCCTGGCGGGACCAGCGTTCTTCATGCAGACAGCGCGCGAGATACGCGCGATCGAGCGCCGCAACGGCTTCCCACGCCGGCGAGGGCGCGTAGGCCGCGCTTTTCTTCAAATGGCGGAACGCGGTGAAATAGTCGCCGCGCAGTGCGTAACTCCAGCCGAGCGCTTTGAGCGCCTGAAAGCGCTGCAAGTTGAGATGCGCAGGCCACGCGCGCGCGCGCAGTTGCCGCTCCACGGCCGGTATGGCGTCCGGCAAATCCAATTCGCGCGCGAGTGCGGCTAGCGAGAACGTTCCGGATGCGGCTTGCCAGGCGAAGCGTTCGTCGGCGGGATCGATGCGGTCCAGCATCTGCACGAGCGTCGCGGCTTGATCGGTGAAGCGGCCCTCCAGTCCGTCGATAAAGCTTTCCAAATGCAGCGCGTCAATCTCGCGTGCGTGCGCGGGCGCTCGCAGGAGCAGACGCTGCTGCTCGCGCGCCTTGTCCAACTCTCCGGCGAACGCGTAGCGCCGCCCGCGTTGAAACGCAAGTTCGGCCAGTGCGTCCGTATCGTGGGTGCGCGCCGCGACGTCACCGGCGAGGGCGAAGTACTCGTCCGCGGCATCGTACGCACCGACGCGCGCGTGCGCCGAACCGAGCAGAATGAACGCTTGAACTTGCTGCGCGGCGTGCTCGAAATGCTGATTGGCAAGCAGCCGGATCGCCTCGGGAGCGTCGTCGTAGAGCAGGCGCAGCCTCGCGGCGAGGAGCAGCGCCTGGGGCGAGGCCGGATCCCCGAGCTCCCGCAGCTCCCGCAGCGCCCGCTGCGCCTCGTCCAGCCGAGCGCAATCGAGGGCCGCTTCAACCTCCGCGACGGTCTTCTGCACGGGGGACGGCGACGCGCGTCCGTCAGATTGCATACCAAGAGTCTTTTTCCGCGACCAAGGCCCAAGCCCTCGCCCGCAAGGTATGGGGTATACCCTAGCACGAACGGGCTCGTACAGTCGCCCGGGTGTGGGCCCCTTCGTATCTAATTGCGCTTGCCTGCTTTTCCGGCGTATGCTAGGGCATCGGGGGAGAGAAAGGCGGCATGCACGTTGGGCACGCGGCTGACTTTGCGCGGCGACTACGACATCTGGCGTCGCGAAGAGTTGCGCGAAGAGCTCGAACGCGCCGATCTAACCGGCGATGTCACGATTGACATGAGCGGCACGACGCTTATCGATGCCGGCTCTGCTGCTTTGCTCATTTCCCTGCGGCATCGGCTCACCGAGCGCACGCCGGATGCGCGCGTCGTCTTGCGCAACGCGCCGCGGATCGTCAAACGCGTACTCCAATTATGCGGGGCGACGAATCTATTCGTATTTGCGGATGATCGGTAACTCCACGCACACGTGGTTTCCGTAGCCGCGAACGTGCTCGACGCGCAAACTTTTGCTCAATTGCCGCACGATGAAGAGACCGCGTCCCGATTCACTCAGGATGTTCTGCGGCAGGCGTGAGGGTGCTTTGAACGCCGGTCCGCGATCCAGTACGTGCAGCACGGGCGCTCCGTTCGACCACTCGACGTCGATGTCGATCGCACCCGGCGCGTGCCGCACGACGTTTCCGACCAGTTCGCCGAAGACCAGTTCCGCGGTTTCGACGGAACGCTCGTCGGCGAATTGCCGGCGCAGGTAGTCGACGAACTCGCCGCGCGCGTCTTGCGCCGCCTTGGCGTTTTCCGCATCGAACGACCAGCGGATCGTCGAATCGAACGAGATCGTGAGTATCGCGACGTCGTCTGCGGCCGCATTGCCCAAACACGATTCCTCGATGAAACGCGCCGGCCGGTGCGTGTGCAGCAGCGCGTCGTGCGAGAGCACCTTGCGCAGCCGCTTGTAGCCGCCGATCACGTCCCGCCGCGATTCGGTGAGTCCGTCCGTGAAGAGCACGAGCATCCGAGCGTCGCTCAAATCCGCCGTGCGCGACGTCACGGGCTTTCCCTCGCGCCGTAAACCGATCGGCAAGCCGTCGGCTTGCAACTCGTCGATGCGGTCGGCACGGCGCAAGAGCGGCGCGGGATGCCCCGCGTTCGCATAGCGTATCGATGTGTGCGTCGGGTCGATGAACCCGAGAAACGCCGTCACGATCGCGTCGGGATAACGGCGAGCGAGCACCGACTCGACGGTGTCCAAAATGTGTGCCGGATCGCGATCGTACGAGGGGGCCATGGCGATCAAATGACGGCACTTACCCATGATCACCGCGGCTTCGGCTCCGCGTCCCGTCACGTCGCCGACATGCACGACCGTCGTTCCGTCTTCCAACTCGAACGCGTCGTACCAGTCCCCGCCGACCTGCGCTTCAGATGCGCTCGGCAGATAAACGGCGTCGAACGAGAGACCCTGCACCTCCGGCAGCGAGGGCGGCAGCAGCGAATCTTGCAGCGTTTCGGACATCCGGCGTTCGCGCTCGAAGACATCTGCGTTTTCCAGGGCGATCGACGCATGACGGCCGATCTCGGCAAGCACTTCCAGATCGTCGGGCGCGTATGAGCGGCCTTTCTTGGTGTAATACACGACGAGCGCGCCGTAGACTTTGCCCCGAGCGTGCAGCGGCACCGTGACGAGTGATTGCGGCGAAAGGGCCGTGATCTCGTCGGAGAGGTACGGCCAGACGCTCCGCTCGAGCGCGCCGTGAGGCAGGCGCATTCCGACCAAGGGCGTGCGCGATTGCAATGACTCCACGAAGCGCTTCTCTGCATCGCCATGGAGAACGCGAATGCCGACGAGCGAACGCACGATATCGTCGGCCCCCGGCTCCCGATGCGCTGCCCCCACCACCCGCGCGGCGGTTTCGCTTTCCAACCGGAACACCGCCGCCATGTCGCCGATCTCGGAAACGATGATCCGTGTAAGACTGCCGAAAGCCGCGGTCAGATCGAACGATTCGTACACCGCCTCCGTCGCACGGCCGATGAATTGCAGGCGATGCCGCGCGCGCTGTTCGTGTCCGAGTGCAAGCATGCCCTCAATACGCGCGGCGGCCCGTTCACCGATCGCCTCGAGAACCTCGGCATCCGCAGCATCGAACTGGCGGCGCGATTGCGCGGAATACACGATGAGCGCTCCCAGCGTCCGGCCGTCGTGCGAGAGCGGCGCGACGATCGCGGAGTAGAGATGCAAGTCCCGCATGAGCGCGAGGTGCTGGTCGTCGCGCGCGGTTTCGCGCAGCAGATCGTCGGTGATGACCGGAATGACGACGGGGCGTCCGGCGCGCAGCATCTCGGCGAACTTCGGATCGTCGGCGACGGGATAGCGGTCCAGATACTGCTCGATGTACCGGACTCGCGCCGGATCGCGGTGCGCGACACCGGCAACCCTATAGCGGTGCTGCGGATCGTCCAGTACGATGAAACACCAGTCTGCGAACCGCCGGACGGTGAGATCCGCGAACTGCGTGCAAACCTCCTCAATGGTCGCCGCCCGCGTGAGCAGCTGCGTCGCATTGAGAACGAACGTGAGGTTTTCGGTGGCGCGCTTTTGGCTGTCGATGTCGGTAGACGTGCCGATCCAGTAGACGATCCGGCCGTCGGCGTCCCGCAGGGGCGATCCTTGGGAGAGGAACCACCGGTACGTGCGATCGCCGGCTTTGCAAACGCGGAATTCCATTTGAAAACCGTTGCCGGTCGCGAGCGATTCCCGCCAAGCATCGAAGACACGATCGAGGTCATCCGGGTGGATCAGCGAGCGGAAATGTTTCGGTGCCCCCGTTTGCTCGTCCGCAGCCCCCGTGTACGAGAGCATCGATTGGTTGAGAAAAACGAGCCTGCCGTCTTCGCGCGCAAGCCAAACGAAATTCGGAACCGCATCCGCTAAAACTCGAAATGCAGCCCGGTCAGCCTCCAACGCCTTCGCGAGCGAATTGACTTGCAACTCCGACACCATCACTCCCGAGTGAAGCACAAATTTGCGGCTTGAGATCGCCGATGAGCAACCGTAGGCGTTCCCGAAATCGCTCCAGGTTACCACTCGTAACGCACAGCGTCGTTCCGGCACCCGGTTCGATGCCCAATTCGGCGACCATTCGGGCCGCACGCTGCGCGTGCATTTGGGCCGGATCGACCACGGCAATGCCTGCGCCCAAAACCTCCCGGAAGTGCGTTTCGAGCAGCGGATAGTGCGTACATGCCAGCACGACTGCATCGACGCCGGGCGGTAGTTGTTCGCAAACTGACGCAACGGCTGCTCGCGGCTCCGCGCCTTCGAGCTTGCCTGCTTCCACGAGCGGTACCAATGCCGGGGCGGCGACCTCCGCCACGTGCGTTCCCGCAGCGATTTCGCCGATCGCCTCCGCGTACGCGCCGCTTCGCGCGGTTGCCGCCGTCGCGATGACGCCGACGCTGCGGTACCCGCCTTCTTTCACCGCGATCGCGGCAGATTCGATCAAATCCAGAATCGGCGCGTCGGACTGCGGCCACCCGAATTCGGAGGCCGTCGCGCACGAGGTGTTGCACGCCATGATGACGGCTTTCGCGCCGGCTGCGTTGAGCCGGTTCAGATTTCGCTCCGTCAGTTGCAAAAGCTCGCCCGGTGTGCGATCGCCGTACGGCACGTTGGCCTGATCGGCGAAATACAGCAAATCATGTGCGGGAAGCAATTCGCGCAGACGGCGCAGTACGGTCAGGCCGCCCAAGCCGGAGTCGAAGACGCCGAGCATTATTGGCCGCTCGACACGGACGCCGCCGGCGGTGCGCCTGCGTAATCTTGTATACCGTCGGCAATCGCCTGCGCCATCTCCTGGCGCCACTGGGGATTCTGCAGCAGCGCCCGGTCGTCGGGATTCGAAACAAACGCCGTTTCGACCAGGGTCGCCGGCATGTCGGCGTGATGTACGACGTAGAGTTTATCTTTCACGACTCCGTCATTCTTCAGACTCAGTTCCGCGGCGATGCGCTTGTTGACCGCTTGCGCGAGCGCGAGGTCGGCGGGTTTGTAATAGTACACCGTGGATCCGTGCGGTCCGGAATTCATGAACGCGTTCACGTGAATGCTGACGAAGACGCGCGCGCCGTTGTGATTGGCGACGTCGTCGCGCGCTTGCAACTCGTCGGCGGCGGAATCGTTTGGCAAAAACACGTCGCGATCGGTCTCGCGCGTCATCATCACCTGCCAGCCGCGCGCCACGAGAATGTCGCGCAAACGTTTCGAGATATCGAGCGTGAGCGTTTTCTCGACCGCGTCGCCGCGATACGAGCCGGGATCGCTTCCGCCGTGGCCGGGATCGATGACGATCAGGCGCGGATTCGCCGCGGCGTACGGCGAGACGTTCGGGCGAGGCGAGAACTTCCACGGACCGGGAGCCGGCGACGCCGCCGCGATCGCGTTATCGCCGATCGTGCCCGAACCGCTGCGCGCCGCGCTTGCGTCCGCTACGGTGCTGCTTACGGTGATGACGATGCCGGTCGCATTGGGCGTCACGTCGATCGTATCGAAATCCGCGAGCGAGAGCGCGATGCGAACCGTGTCGGGACTCTGCTGATGCACGCGCACCGCGCTAACGGGATCGCTGCCCGGCTGATCGGCGGGCGGA